>NZ_JBHVTV010000005.1:0-247985 GCF_042884475.1 Arthrobacter sp. NPDC058130 | reverse complement strand
TACTTCGAGACGTCCTCGGTGGTCTTGAAGCTGCCGAAGGCGCCGCCGCCCTTGGCGTGCACGACGCGCTCCGGGACGCGTTCGCGGTTGAACTGTGCGAGCTTCTCGACCAGGTAGTGATCGGTCAGGATGATCGCGCCGTCGGCACCGACGGACTTGGAATGGGCGTCGGAAGTGACGGGGGCGCCGGACTGTGTCGTGGACACTGCGGGCACAGAGATGTTCTGAGTCATCGTTCTCCTTTGGTTGGGTTTTTTAGTTTCGTTCGGAGGGAAGCTGTTGGGTGCGCTGGCAGTCCTGGCAGATGCCCTGGTACAGCACGTCCGCGATCTGGATGGTCATCGGCTTGGCGTCGGCGTCCCAGTGCGGGGTCAGGCAGGGCGCGTGGCCCACTGCGCATTCGACGTCCTCCACACGGCCGCAGCTGATGCAGACGGCGTGGTGGTGGTTGTCGCCCACCCGCGTTTCGTACAGCGCGGGGGAGTGCGGGGGTTCGAACCGGCGCAGCATGTGCAGATCGGTGAGGTCGCCCAGGACCACGTAGACGGACTGGGCGGTCAGGTCCGGCAATTCCTGCCGGGCGGCGGCAAGGATCGTCTCCGCCGGGGAATGCGGATGATGTTCGACGGCGGCCAGCACGGCCAGGCGCTGCTTGGTCACCCGGCGGCCGTGGGCACGCAGGGCGGCTGCCCATGCATCGTGGGTGCCCGAGGAATCCGTCATACCCTCATTGAAGCACTTATTATGACTGCCTCACAATAAGGCAGGGCTAACAATGTCTCCGTGTCACAGCGTGTCCCCGGCCGCCGCTAGAGTTGCCCGGTGGAGAATCTTCTGGCGGACATCACCCCCGTGCGCGAAAGTCCCGCCTTCCGCCGCCTGTGGCTGGGCTCAGCCGTCTCGGCGCTGGGCAGCCAGCTGACGCTGGTGGCCGTCAGCCTCGAGGTCTACCGGCTGACCCAGGACAGCCTCTATGTGGGGCTGCTGAGCATCTTCGCCCTCGTGCCCCTGATCTTCGGTGGCCTCCTGGGCGGCTCGATCGCGGACGCCCACGACCGCCGCACCGTCGCCCTCCTGGCCTCGTCCGTGCTCTGGCTGAGCACCGCCGCACTGGCGCTCCAGGCATGGATGCAGGTGGGCAATGTGTGGCTGCTGTACGCGATCGTGGCGGTGCAGAGCGGCGCCCAGGCCATCAACCAGCCGGCCCGCAGCGCCATCATCCCCGCCCTCGTGCGCAAGGAGCTGCTGCCGGCCGCCAATGCCCTGAGCATGATGACCTTCGGCCTGACCATGACGGCCGGTCCGCTGCTGGCCGGCGTGCTCGTGGCGTGGATCGGGTTCGGCTGGACCTACACGATCGACGTCGTCACCTTCGCCTTCGCGTTCTGGGCGCTGCTCAAGCTGCCGCCCATGCCTCCCGGGCAGCATGCCAAGCCGGCCGGACTGCGGTCCGTGCTCGAGGGCTTCCGTTTCCTTGGCACCCGGCCCAACGTCCGCATGACCTTCGTGATCGACCTCGTGGCCATGATCTTTGCCCAGCCGCGGGCCTTGCTGCCCGCCATCGGTGCGCTCATGATCGGCGGCGGCGAGGCAACAGTGGGCATCCTGCTGGCCTCCACGGCCGTGGGTGCTTTCCTGGCCGGATTGTTCTCTGGGCCGCTGGGCGGCGTTCGCCGGCAGGGTGCCGCCGTGGTGTGGTCCGTGATGGGCTGGGGCGCCTCAATCGCGGCGCTGGGCCTGGTGGTTGTCCTCGCGGGTCGGTCCGGCGACGGCGGCGCGACCGTGTGGCTGCTGCCCGCCGCGCTGTGCTGCGCCCTCGCCGGGATCGCGGATTCCGTCAGTGCCGTCTTCCGGACCACCATCCTGCAGGCCTCCACCCCGGACCACCTGCGCGGGCGCCTGCAGGGCGTGTTCGTGGTGGTCGTAGCCGGCGGGCCCCGGATCGGGGACATGCTGGCCGGCGGCGCGACTAAACTTTTGAACGAGGGATGGGTCCTGCTGTTCGGCGGGGTGTTGTGCATTGCCGTGGCCTGGACGCTGGCCCGCCGGCAGTCCGGATTCCTGCGGTACGACGCGCGGAACCCGGTACCGTAGCGGTTCGTTTTTATTGATACGTCATCAAAGTACGGGACATCGGGAAGTACAGGGCTTTAGGAGGACCAGTGCACAAGCATCACAACGGACTGAAAACCGCGGCCCTGTTCGGAGTCCTGTGGGCCGTCCTGCTTGGCCTGGGGGCATTCATCGCCGCCGGGACGCGCAGCACCGCGCCAATCGTGATCATGGCCCTGATCGGCATCGCCACCACGGCCTACGGCTACTGGAACAGCGACAAGATCGCCATCCGGTCCATGCAGGCCTACCCCGTCACGGAGGCCGAGGCGCCCCAGCTCTACCAGATCGTCCGCGAGCTCTCCACCCGGGCCAACCAGCCGATGCCTCGGATCTATGTCTCGCCCACCATGGCGCCCAACGCCTTCGCCACCGGCCGGAACCCCAAGACCGCTGCCGTGTGCTGCACCGAGGGCATCCTGAGGCTCCTGGACGCCCGCGAACTGCGCGGCGTCCTGGGCCATGAACTGATGCACGTCTACAACCGGGACATCCTGACGGCGTCGGTGGCCGCCGCCGTCGCCGGTGTCATCACCTCGGTGGGGCAGATGATGCTGCTGTTCGGCGGCGGGGACCGCCGCAACGGGAACCCGTTCGCCGCGATCGCCATGGCGCTGCTGGCCCCGTTCGCCGCGTCCCTGATCCAGATGGCCATCTCGCGAACCCGGGAGTACGACGCCGACGAGGACGGATCCTCGCTCACCGGCGATCCGCTGGCGCTCGCCTCCGCCCTGCGCAAGATCGAGCAGGGTGTCCAGCTGGCGCCGCTGCCGCAGGACCAGCGGCTGGTCAACGCCTCGCACCTGATGATCGCCAACCCGTTCCGCGGCGCAGGCGTGGCCAAGCTGTTCTCCACCCACCCGCCGATGGCCGAGCGGATCGGCCGGCTGGAGCGGATGGCGGGCCGTCCGCTCGGCTAGACCGTTCGAGGCAGGGCTGGCCGTTCCCTGCTTGGCTGGCGACGCGCGGCTTGGCTGGCGACGCGCGGCTTGGCTGGCGACGCGCGGCTTGGCTGGCGACGCGCGGCTTGGCTGGCGACGCGCGGCTTGTTCCGTGACACGAAAAAGGGACGGCGACACCGGAATTCCGGTGTCGCCGTCCCTTATGCGCGTCGTGAGGAATCGAGCGCAGCGGACCGGCCGCTAGCTGCGGAAGTTCACAAACTGCAGGTCGGCTTCATCGAAGTTCTTCAACAGGTTCATGGTCTCCTGCAGGTCATCGCGGGACTTCGACGTCACCCGGAGCTCGTCGCCCTGGATCTGGGACTTGACCGACTTGGGGGCCTCGTCCCGGATCAGCTTGTTGATCTTCTTGGCGAGGTCCTGGGCAATGCCCTCCTTGATGGAGGCCTCAAGCCGGAACTCCTTGCCGGAGGCATAGGGCTCGCCGGTGTCGAGGGACTTCAGGGAGATGCCGCGGCGGATGAGCTTGGACTGCAGCACGTCCAGGACCGCCAGGACGCGCTCCTCGGAGTTGGCCTTCATGAGGATCTTCTCGCCGCTGAAATCAACCTCGGCGCCGACGCCCTTGAAGTCGTAGCGCTGCGCAATTTCCTTCTGCGCCTGGTTCAGCGCGTTGGCGACTTCCTGCTTGTCTACCTTGCTGACGACGTCGAACGTGGATTCGCCTGCCATGACTGTCCTCCTGATGGTTGCCGGGGGCCTCAAGTGAGCCCTGGATCTCTGCATTCCAGCCTAGTACGGATGCCCCGGATGTGGCTCCTGGCCGGGTTGGCGACGTTTCACAGTCCGCTCATAGCTCAATCACGGCGGGAACGAAGCCGGGGCGGCCAGAGTTGCAAGGGTTGGAACCTCAGCTGAAAGGCAAGAACATGCAACACAAGGCCGTCCGCTACGTCACCCGCACCACCGCCGCCGCTGCCAGCACCCTGGCGACGACGGCGACGTCCGTTGCCGCCGCCGCGCTGGCGGCCTCCATCATCCTGAGCCCGGCCGCCGATTCGTCATCCCGCATGGACGGTGTCCACGCGGACCTGGCCCGCGCCGTCCAGCTGAACCAGGTCACGGCGGAGCAAGCGGCACGATTCGAGGAACGGCTGGCCGGGCGCATTCTCGGAGAGGCCTGAATTTCCGGGGATTTTGGCCCTCTCGGGCGCCGATTCGATTCTTCGGCAGAAGTTCTGTAAAGTTGTCTTGCCCGCGGGTGCTGGAAGCGGAACGGACTGGAAACAGGCGTTCTGGGACTGGAAACCGCGAGTGATCTTCTTTTGAAGTTCGGCAGATTACCCGAGCGGCCAAAGGGGGCTGACTGTAAATCAGCTGGCAACGCCTACGGGGGTTCGAATCCCTCATCTGCCACCCTTGGAAAGCCTCCGGAACCAATTGGTTCCGGAGGCTTTTTCTTTGCCCGGACTTCCGAGGCCCCAAATTCGGGCCCCGACCCCAAACGTGAGTAAGTCCCGAATGCGGCCCGGGGGGCACTTTGCCACGGACACGCCGCGGACACCGGACCCAAGGGCCGGAATCGTGCCCAAAGGCGCCCCGTTCGGCGACCGGCGGTGATTGGATCGAGCCGGCGCCCCATGACCCAAGGGCCCGCCGAGGATCCGCGGGCTCAGTCCGTTGGCGGGTTCGGGATGGTCACCGTGGTGCCGGCGGGCGGTATCCACTCGTGGCCGGTCAGGAGGTTGAGATTGGCTATCCGCAGCGCATAGAGCGGGACGCCGTAGCGGCTCGCTATGCCCGCCGGGGTGTCTCCTGCGATGGTCTCGTACAGGAGCCGTCCCTGCCCGTCCTGCCCGGTCACGCGTCCGCCGGCCCCAAGCTGGGGCACGTCCACACCCTTGAGATCGATGACCTCTCCGGCGGCAACAGAACCGGATTCATTGAAGCTCCTGAGGATATCGGGAGTCATCCGGAAGTGGGCGGCGATGCCTTCCCAGGTGTCGCCGTCGACAACCGTGTAGCGCATCGGCTGGAAGAACCCGTTCATTTCGGTCGTCCCCTGCAGGCCCGCGGGCGCCGGAGTCGTTGCAGGGGGAGAGGCTGCCGGGGATCCGCCGGAGGCGCCCACGCCGGAATCGCAGGTTGTCAGCAGGCCGGCAAGGGCCGCAGCAAGGAGAACTGCGGCGGCGGGCCGGACGCGCTTTACGCCGGAACCGTGACTCACGTCGGGTGTCCTGTCATTCGGAGCCTCCCCCCGAGGCCCGTTGGCGTCGATTATTCCACACGATTGATAAAATCTGGTTTTCCGCAGGCAGCAGCCTGGGGTTGGGTATAGTGCCGGTCATGGACGAAAAGGCGATCTTGCACACCTACCTGCGCACGCGGCGGGCCAGCCTGCTGGCTAAGCTCGAAGGGCTCAGCGAGTACGACGCACGCCGGCCCCTCACTCCCACCGGAACCAACCTGCTCGGCCTGGTCAAGCATGTGGCCAGCGTCGAGCTCGGTTACTTTGGCGAGGTTTTTGGCCGGCCCAGCGACCTGGAACTGCCGTGGTTTGCCGAGGCCGCGGAGCCCGACGCCGACTTGTGGGCTGCCCCCGGCGAAACGCGGGAGCAGATCGCCGAACTGCACCGGCGCTCCGCCGAGCACAGCGACGCCACCATCGATGAACTCGCCCTGGACGCGCCAGGCGTCGTGCCCTGGTGGCCGGAAGAGCGCAGGCACGTGACCCTGCAGCAGATCCTCGTGCACATGTGTGTGGAGACGGCCCATCACCTCGGCCACGCGGACATCCTGCGCGAGCTCATCGACGGCAGTGCCGGCCAGCGCCCCGGGGATCCGAACCTTTCGGTCCGGACACCCGAGGAGTGGGCTGGCCACCGGGCCCGCATCGAGGCGGCCGCCGTCGCCGCCGGTGCCGGGGCAGCCAAAAGTTAGCGAGGGCCGGCACCAAGCGCCGACAAAGCGCCGACAGCAGCGGGCGAATGACTGTCGGCAACGCCGCACAGTTTTCTGCAAGCACAATCTCAGTTTTTGGGGCGGCGCCATCGTACTGTTGTCCGGTCCGCTGTTGAAGAAGAAGGAGCCTTCGTGAAGTCGTTTGCCTGTGGTGATGTGGTTCCCGGTTGTGAAGCCCGCTGGGTGTGCGGTACGGAAGATGAAATCCTGGTCAATGTCGCCGCTCACGCTGCGTCGGCACACGGGCTGGAGGAGCTGCCGGCCGACGTCGTGCAGGCCGTCCACAGAGCCATCGTTCCCGTCAGTTGATTCACGAGGCAGGCGGCCTCCCGCCCGAACCCGGGGCCGTTCCGGGCCCGGATTGGAAAGAGAACCTGGCGGCCGCCTGCCGAGGTGTTGGCCTTTCCGCGACCTACCAACCCATCGTGGATACTGCCCGCGGCACGGTGGTGGGCTACGAGGCGCTGGCACGATTTCCGGGGTTCGCCGAAAAGAATCCTGAAGTGTGGTTTGCCGCCGCACGCACGCATGGCCTGGCCGCCGAGCTTGAGGCAGTGGCCTTGCGGGTGGCACTCGCGGCACGTCCCGACTTGCCTGCGAACTGCTTCCTGACCCTCAACGTCTCACCGGAGCTGCTGCTCACGGAGGAGATCCGCGAGATCTGGCGAGGCCAGGGAAACCTCGGCGGACTGGTGGTCGAGCTGACGGAGCAAACCCCGATCGACTCCTACCTGGAGCTCGAACCCGACCTCAACCAGCTGCGCGCCGCCGGTGCACTGATCGCCGTCGACGACGCCGGAGCGGGCTATGCGGGGCTCCGCCACCTCTTGGCGCTGCGGCCCTCGCTGATCAAGATCGATCGTGAACTCGTCCAGGACCTCGACCGTGACGAGGCCAAACGCGCCCTGATCTCCATGCTCGGAACCTTCGCCAGCCGGGTCGATGCCTGGATCTTGGCCGAGGGAGTGGAACGGGTGGAGGAACTGGACGCCCTGGTCGCACTCGGCGTGCCCCTCGTCCAGGGGTATTGTCTGGCCCGGCCGGGACCGGCGTGGGTCCAGATGGATCTTGACGTCGCCCACCGTCTGGCGTCCAAACCCCCGGTCACGCATCGGAGCATTATTCGGGACATCGCGGAACCGGCGACGACGGCGGCGAGCACAGTGGGCGCGTCAGCCGCCTTTAATGATGACCCTGGCCTGCAGTCGGTGGTGCTGATGGGGGACCACCTGCGGCCGGTCGCGGTGCTCGATCCCGCCGCGGCAGCGATGGGCATGGTGAGCCCGGGAATGCGCGTCAATCTGGACACACCGATCGGCGAGGCGCTGGCGCGCTGCATGACGCGGGCCCAGGCCAGTCGGTTTGACCCCCTGCTGGTGACCGACAACGCCGGCCGCTTTGCCGGCGTCGCCCGCATGGAGCGGATGATCACGGCCCTGGCCGCGGCGGACAGCTGACCCTCCGCCGGCGGTCCGCCCTATTGATCGCCGTCGGCATCTCCGCGCCCGCACGCCTCTGCGGGCATGCCCCGGTACTAAAGCCGCCCTTCCAGCAGTTGCCCGGTGGCGGGGTCCGGCTGGCCATCGAAGTAGCGGTCCAGGACGTCGCGGAACACTGTTTCGTCGGGGGCGGCCAGATCGAACAGCGACATGGACGAGTGCAGTTTCCGGGCGTCGATGCCGCCAAATATCTGCACAGCAGACCGCCCTTCCAAAGCAGCCACCACAGCGGCAACCTCGCGCAGGCGGGGGCCCAGGACGTCGTGCCGGTAGTAGGCCCGTGCCTCGTCCAGGGATGAGATGGCGTATCTGCGGGCGGTTTCGCTGTGGCCCAAGCCCGCGATCTGGGGGAAAACGAACCACATCCAGTGACTCCTCTTCATGCCCGCCCTCAACTCGGCCACCGCATGTCCGTAGGTTCCGCCGGAGTCCTGGGCAATCACGAACCGTTCAAGATCGTAAGGGTCTTCCATTCTCGCTAGGCTACGTCGCCGGCGGGCGCTGTGACAGTGGGCAGCGCTGTGACAGAGGGCGTGGCAGGGCAGGACGAGAGCCGTGCCGGCGCCATGTCAACGAAGCGGGAGCGCCTACTCCCCGGCAGGGGGCGGCGGTAGTATCAACTTCGAGAGTTGATGCCGAGTCGGAGGGCGGGATGCGCGACGCATTTGGACTGTTCACCGGGACCACGCTGGTGGAAGTCGGGCTCCTGCTGGCGACATTTGTCCTGTGTTCCCTCATCGGCGTCGAGCGGCAGGTCAGGCAGAAGAGCGCGGGGTACCGCACCCACGTCCTGGTCGGCCTCGGATCGTGCACCTTCACCCTGATCTCCGCCTACGGCTTCGCCTACGCCCAGGCGCCCGGGGCCACACTGGACCCGTCCCGTATCGCAGCCCAAATTGTCAGCGGCATCGGCTTCCTCGGCGCGGGGGTCATTTTTAAGGGGCGGAACGTGGTCCGGGGCCTCACCACGGCCGCCAGTATTTGGGTTTCGGCCGCCGTCGGCATGGCGTGCGGGGCCGGGATGCTGTCCCTGGGGATTTCGCTGACCGCCTTCCACCTCATCACCCTGTATGTGGTGTCTCCCGCCGTGCGAAAGATTCCCACGCCGGACACCAACCGGGTCCTTCATTTGGGCTATGCGGACAGCCAGGGAGTGCTGCGGCAAGTGCTGGAGGTCGCCACCAACATGGGCTTCAGCTCATCGATCCTGAGCACCAAAAAATCGGGCAGCGAACAAAAACCGATCGTACTCATGAACATCCGTTTCCATGGCCACCTACCTCTGCGGGAGCTCGTTCCGTCGCTTCTGGAAGTGCCCGGCGTGAAGACTGTCACCGTGCTCGGCTCGGACCCTAATGAGGACGACGATGACGACAGCGCCTGAAAACCTGGAGCGACGAGACCCCCGGGTTGACGCGTTCATTGCGGCACTCCCGGACTGGCAGCAGGATATCTGCGTCCACGTGCGTGAACTGGTCCATGCCGCCGACCCGGCGGTCGCCGAGACCATCAAGCGCACCAAGCAGCCCTACTTCGTCCTTGACGGCAACATCTGCGCGTTCCTGGCGGCCAAGGACCACGTGAACGTTTTTCTGTACGACGGCGGGATAGTCCCGGACCCGGACGGCATCATCACCGCCGGGCACGACAACAAGACCGCCCGCACCGTCGCATTCCGGCAGGGCGATGCCATCCCCGTACAGGCCCTTACGGCGATGTTCCGGCAAATCATTGCGGACAACCGGGCCGGCGGCTGGCGGAAACTCAAGCCGGGCCGATAGGTGTGGTTGGCTAAACGGGCCGCTGCAGCGGGCCGCAATTGAAGCCGTTCCTGATGGCGGTTAGAGTCTGCGGATGACCGAGAAAAGCGTCGCCTTGACGGATACTGTGCGGGTTCGGGTGCTGCGCAGGCACGACGCCGGCCCCTTGGCGGACGCCTACCTGCGGAACCGGGAGCACTTGGCGCCCTGGGAGCCGCGCCGGTCCGAGGATTTCTTCACCGCCAACCGACAGGCCGCCAGCATTGAGTCCAAGCTCGGTTTGTTCATCGCGGGATCGGACGTGCCCTGGGTTCTGGTGGAAGACTCCCGCATCGTCGGCGTGATGAACGTCAGCGGGATTGTCCGCGGGCCTTTCCTCAGCGCCCACCTCGGTTACTGGGTGGACAAGGACATGACGGGGCGGGGGATCGGCTCGGCCGCGCTGGAGTTTGCGGTCCACGCCGCGCGGACGGAGCTGGGCCTGCACCGGCTGCAGGCCGCCACCCTCCCGCACAACGCCGCGTCACAGCGGATCCTGAAACGGGCCGCTTTTGAGGAGATCGGACTGGCGCCCCGATACCTTCAGATTGCCGGTTCATGGCAAGACCACGTCCTGTTCCAGCGGATCCTCTACTGATGGCAACTGTTCCGGCTGCACCTGTTCCGATTGCGCCTGCGGACTTCGGTGCGCTGCACCATGTTGAACTCTGGGTGCCGGACCTGCGCCGCGGACTGAGCGCTGAGGCGTCCTACGGAGTGCTTGCCGGGGGTGCCTGTTCAGCCTTCAGTTCCTCGCCGTGGGCGATGATCGCGTAGATGATCAGCACGTTCATGGCGATGACGATGAAGGCCCACCACGGCTGCAGCGGGATGAGCATCAGTTGCCCTATCGCGCTGATACCGGCCACGATGACGCCAACCACCCGAGCCCACGTCGCACCGGAGAACAGCGCGACGCCGGTGAGGATCAAGAACACGCCGATCGCCAGGTTCCACCAGCCCCACCCCTTCGCATCGAAGAGGAACAGCGTTCCCGGCGTCGATAGGTAGTAGGTGTCCGGTCCGGTGAGCGCGACGAGTCCTTGAAGGCCGCTGAAGACGCCGTTGATGATCAGAATGACTCCGGCGAAGCGGACCCAACCGGTCCAGCCAGTCGAAGCGACAGGATGATGGACAGTACTCATAATGCCGACCGCTTTCCGTTTGAATGCTCTGCCGTCGGCCTGATGGTCGGCGCAGTCGTGTCACGAAGCTAGTACCGATTCCGATTATGTTCCTCACGATCCGCGCCGGTCAATATCCCTTGGCAGGCATTGTTACCCGTGGGTAACATTGCCTCATGCACCTCTTGTTCCGTACCCTCCTCCTGCTGTTCACGTCCTCGCGCCGCTCACCGCTGAGCATCTGGGACAACTCGTCGCTGCCGTTGCGGGTCCTGCCCACTGACATCGACATCGCCATGCACGTCAACAACGGCATGTACTTCTCGCTGATGGACCTTGGGCGCTTCGATCTCATGGCACGCAGCGGAACCTGGAAGAAAATGCGCCGCCGCGGCTGGACTCCGGTGGCGGCGGGGGAGACCATCGCCTTCCGCCGCTCCCTGCAGCTCTGGCAGCGGTACACCATCGAATCGAGGATCATCGGCCTGGACGCGAAAGCCATCTACTTCGAGCAGCGGATGGTGGTGGACGGCGAGGTCTACGCGCGCGCCTACATCGCCACCCGGCTGGTCAGCAAGGGCAAACCCGTCAGCCAGGACGAAATCATCCGCGAGTTTGGCGCGCCGCCGGCGGATCTGGAACTGCCCGGGTGGATCCACGAATGGCGCGAAACCAACGCCCTGCCCGGTGCCAGGCGTCCGGCCCCGCACGCCTGGGCGTAACCTCCGTACCCGCCCGCCCGGATGTGCCAACAGCGTAATGCCGGGGACAATCCGCGGCCGCTCCCGTACCGTTGACTCATGGCTACCGTAGACATCACAGGTGAACAGTTCGCATCGACAGTCGAGGATAACGACATTGTCCTCGTCGATTTCTGGGCCGAATGGTGCGGCCCGTGCAAGCAGTTTGGACCCACGTACTCAGCGATCTCCGAGAAGCACCCGGACGTTGTCTTCTCCAAGGTGGACACCGAAGCCGAGCAGCAGCTCGCCGCCGAGGCCGGCATCACCTCGATCCCCACGCTGATGGCCTTCCGCGAAAAGGTCCTGGTGTTCTCCCAGCCCGGCGCCCTGAACGCCCAGCAGCTGGAGCAGGTGGTTGACGCCGTCAAGGCCCTGGACATGGAGGAAGTCCACGCCCATGTGGCCCGGTCCCAGGCCGAGGCCGCCGCAGAGGCCAAGCAGGACGGGACCCAGATCCCCGAAGCCTGAGGCTCCACAGCCTGATTTGGGTACTTAAAACAACGCGGGGTCACTCCGCGCCATAAATCCCTTGAGGGTGGGCGCGGAGTGGCCCCGGGTTTGTTGTGGCGGCCGTGAAGAGGCGGGGCGCCTAGAGCGTTTCCAGTTTGACCGGCTCGGCCAGCAGCGCGCTGAGGGACTCGTTCAGGTCCTGGACGGCCGTGCCCTTGGAGTGCTTGTCCAGGTCCGCCTGGCTGGCCCAGCGTTCGGTCAGGACGAGCTTGTCCTCGCTGGCCTCGGTGAGCTCATAGCGGATACAACCGGGCTCGTTGACTACCTCGTCAATTGCGATGTCCAGGGCGAGCTTCACACGGAAGAATTCGCCGTCGTTGGGGATGAAAATGGCCTGAAGGTCAACGGGTGCAGTCATGGCAATTACCCTACCGGGCCGCTGCGGCGGGGCCGGAAGATGACCCAAGATTTCATAGGACTTCCAAGCTTTGCTCTTCTTTTGCCTCCGGTCAGTTGGTAGCGTCACACCATGCGTGCTTACACAGCCGGGGACACTGACGTCCCGCTGCTCGAGGAGACCATTGGTGCGAACTTCGAACGGATCGCGGCGCGGTTCCCGTACCAGGACGCCCTGATCGAGGCGGCCGCCGTGCCCGGCGGAGAGGCCCGGCGGTGGAGCTACACCAAGCTGAACGACGACGTCGACCGCCTCGCGCGTGCGCTCCTCGCCTTGGGCGTCGCGAAGGGCGAGCGGATCGGCATCTGGAGCCCCAACTGCGCCGAATGGACCATCCTGCAGTACGCCACCGCGAAGATCGGGGCGATCCTGGTCAACGTCAACCCCGCCTACCGCAGCCACGAGCTCGAGTTCGTGGTCCGGCAGAACGGAATGCGCATGCTGGTCACCGCGCCCTCGGACAGGAACAGCGACTATACCGGGATGGCGCGGCAGGCCTTGGCGGTGTGTCCGGATCTGCGCGAGCTGGTTTTCCTCCCCGATGCCGGACTGGACGGGCTGAGCGCGGGCGACCCCGGCAGCGAGGCGGAGCGCACGTACGCCGAACTGCTCAAGCGGGCTGACGACGTCGCACATTCCGTCCTAAAAGCGCGCATGGCGGAACTGGACGCGCACGATCCCATCAACCTGCAGTACACCTCGGGCACCACGGGTTTCCCCAAGGGCGCCACGCTGACGCACCACAACATCCTGAACAACGGCTACTCGATCGGCGAGCAGCTGGGATACACCGAACACGACCGCGTGGTCATCCCGGTGCCGTTCTATCACTGCTTCGGCATGGTGATCGGAAACCTGGCGGCCCTCAGCCACGGCGCTGCCACCATCATCCCGGGCAGGGCGTTCTCGCCGGCCGCGGCGCTGGAGGCCGTGCAGGACTTCGGCGGAACCTCGCTGTACGGCGTGCCGACCATGTTCATCGCCGAGCTCGCCCTGCCGGACTTCGCCTCCTACGACCTCTCGACGCTGCGCACCGGTGTCATGGCCGGATCACTGTGCCCGATCGAGGTGATGAACAAGGTCATCACCGAGATGAACATGACCGACGTCGCCATTTGCTACGGCATGACGGAGACCTCGCCGGTGTCCACGATGACCCGGAGCGTGGACACCATGGCCCAGCGGACCGAGACCGTGGGCCGGACCATGCCGAACTTGGAGAGCCGGATCGTGGACCCGGTGACGGGGGACGTGCTGGAGCCTGGCGGCATCGGCGAACTCTGCACGCGCGGCTACGCCGTGATGCGCGGGTACTGGAACCAGCCGGACAAGACCGCAGAGGCGATCGACGCCGACGGCTGGATGCACACCGGGGACCTTGCCCGGATGGACGCGGACGGCTATATCGTGATTGAGGGCCGGATCAAGGACATGGTGATCCGCGGCGGGGAGAACATCTATCCGCGGGAGATCGAGGAATTCCTCTACTCCCACCCGGACATCCAGGACGTGCAGGTGATCGGCGTCCCGGACGCCAAGTACGGCGAGGAACTGATGGCCTGCGTCATCCTTAAACCCGGCGCCGCCCCGCTGGACGCCGCCGGCCTGGCCGAGTTCTGCCGCGGCAGGCTGGCGCACTACAAGATCCCGCGCTACGTGGACGTCCGCGAGAGCTTCCCGATGACCGTCTCCGGCAAGATCCGCAAGGTGGACATGCGCCAGGAGGCCGCGGCCCGGCTGGGTCTCTCTGCCGCCGACTGAAAGCGACGCGGGTCAGTGGCGGCGGTGGTCCTGGATGGTCATGCGCGGCCCGAACGTCGGTTTCCGGAAGCCGCTCAGGCCGATCATCCGGACCACCCGCTGCCGGTGCCCTGCCCAGGGGGCCAGCAGCCGGAGCATGCCGGCGTCATCGGTCCGGCGGCCGGTCAGCGCCGCGCCCACGTAGGCCGCAAGGTGGTAGTCGCCCACCGCGATCGAGTCCGGGCAGCCGTGCGTGCGCTGCACCACCTCCGCCGCCGTCCACACGCCGATCCCGGGGAGGGTCTGCAGCTTGGCGGCCGCGTCCGCGGCCGGGAGGGCGGCGAGCCGTTCCAGCGCGACGGCGGACCGCAGGGCCCGCATGATGGTTGCCGAGCGCTGCGGGCCCACGCCGGCCTGGTGCCATTCCCAGGACGGGATGTGCAGCCACTGCCCCGCCGTCGGCTGGACCAGCAGATTGGCGGGCGCGACGGTGCCGGCACCCGGTGCCGCCGTCCCGAAGCGGTACATCAGGTAGCGGTACCCGCGGCGGGCCTCGATGACGGTGACCTTCTGCTCCAGGATGGTCGGCACCAGTGAGTCGATGATCCGGCCGGTGGCGGGCAGCCGCAGCGCGAGGTTCCGGCGTCGGGCTTCAACCACCATGCGGGGGAGCGTGGCGTGGAACGCGGGCTCGTCGAAGCCGGACCAGTCGTCCCCGCTCCCGAGCATGCGCGGCACGGAATCGATGGCGTCGGCCGCTCCGGGACCCCAGGCCTGCGCGTCCACTGCCGGGTCCGCCCGTGGCCCGGCGGTTGCCAGGCGCAAAGTGGCCGGGCCATGCGGCGTGGTGAACGCGAGCCAGACCCCGTCCGGGGCGGTGCGGATGGACGGGTCGCCGTGGCCACGCATGAGCGGGCCGATGGTCTGCATCAAATCGAACGGGCCGCCCGGATGCCAGCGCAATGAGGCGTCCGCCGCGGCGGCAAGGCCAGCGGGGACGTCTGCAACGGTCATTCGAACATGTTCCCATGTTCCCCTGACAGCGGCCGCATCTGCCCTGAACGGAGCATGGGCCGTACGGCCCTTAGCCGGGACGGGCCGCGGGGCTACACTCCCGTTGAGGCGTGGACCGCCCGCGCCCGGCCTCTGGTCCCACATTGGTCCCACATTCCGGAATGTCAGGTGAGCGTAAATGGCCCGAGGAGTTGTGCACTTCGAAATCCCCGCCGACGATGAGGTCCGTGCGGGGCAGTTCTACAGGTCGGCGTTCGGCTGGAAGGTAAATCCGGTGCCGGAGCTGAAATACACCATGATCCAGACCACGGAGACGGACGAACAGGGGATGCCTTCGGCTCCGGGCGCCATCAACGGCGGCATGTTCCGCCGGGAAGGGACCATTAATTCCCCGGTGGTCACGATCGACGTTGACGACATCGACGAGTCGCTGCAGAAAATCCAGGAGCTGGGCGGATCCACGGTCAGCCCCCGGCAGGAAGTTGGCACCATGGGCTGGGCCGCGTACTTCAAGGACACCGAAGGCAACATCGTGGGGCTCTGGCAGAACGCCGCGCCAGAGGGAGGCGCTGCCGCCGCGGACCCCGGGAACGACATCGGCGCCTGAGGCCTGACGCTGTCGGCCATGCTGCCTGGAGTGCCGCGAACCTCAGTGCATCCCCGTGGTGAGCCACAGCGCCACCACCGCCAACGGGACAGTGAGGGCGACGGCGACGATGCCGGCCAAGGCGAAGCCACCCCAGCGGATCTCCACGTTGAGGGCGCGGAGCCGCTCGTGCCACAGCAGCGTTGCCAGGGACGCCCACGGGGTCACCAGCGGGCCCAGGTTCACGCCGATCAGCAGTGCCGCCAGCCGGGCCGGGGATCCTGCCACCGGTTCCAGGGCCAAATAGGCGGGCAGGTTGTTGACCGCGTTGGCTGCCCCGGCGCCCAGGCCGGCGAGCTGCAGGAGCGCCGGCAGGCTCTCGCCCGTGCCGGCGATCCCGGACAGGAACCGGGTGAGGCCGTTGGCGTGCAGCGCCTCCACCACCATGAACAGCCCGGACGTGAGCATGAGCGGGCGCCACGGAATCATCGACCAGCGCAAGACCGAGCGCCGCCGCCAGAGGAACAGCAGGAGCAGGGCCGCGGCCGCCGCGAGCGCGGGGATCTGCACCGGAACCCCGGAGACAAGCGCCGGCAGCAGGACCACCATGACGCCGGATGCCGCGTAGAGCAGCACCCGGTCCCGCACCTTGTGGACCGGCTGCGGCCCGTACCTGCCGCGCAGATCCTTGCGGAACGCCAGCCACAGGAGCACCAGCGGCACCAGGATGCCCACCAGGGCCGGCGCCCACACCAGCGCCGCAAAGGCCGCGGGGCTGAGCTTGAGCCGGTCCTGCGCCAGCAGGTTGGTCAGGTTGGAGACCGGGAGCAGCAGCGAGGCCGTGTTCGCCAGCCAGACCGTAGTCAGCGCGAACGGCAACGGCGGAATGCGGGCGTGAATGGCCAGTAGCACGACGACGGGAGTCACCAGCACCGCCGTCGTATCCAGCGACAGGAACACCGTGGAAACGGTGGCAAGGGCAATGACGAGGAACCACAGGAGCAGGACCCGGCCACGGCCCAGGGCGGCCAGCCGCTCGGTGACCACGCGGAAGAGCCCGGCCTCGTCCACGAGCTCGGTGACCAGGGACATCGCCACCACGAACGCCAGCACCGGTACAGTCCGCGCTGCGAGCTCCTGGAAGGCAGGAACCGGCAGGAACCCGGTCGCCAGGGCCACACACCCGGCCAGCAGCATGCCTGCGGGCAGCGCATAGCTCTTGAGCTTCTTCAGCCGGGCGATCCTCTTCACCGGCTAATCGTCGCACCTCCTGGAGCCGTGGCCGCGCCGACGTGGCTGCCGCGCCGGAGACGGTAACTTTGTACCTATGAAGTACGCCCAGTCCATCCTGGACCTCATCGGCCATACGCCGCTCGTCAAACTCAACCACGTGACCGACGGCATCGCAGCCACAGTCCTCGTGAAACTCGAATACCTGAACCCCGGCGGTTCGATCAAGGACCGCATTGCGGCCAAGATGATCGAGGAGGCCGAACGCACGGGCCAGCTGCTGCCCGGCGGCACGATCGTGGAGCCGACATCGGGCAACACCGGGGTTGGCCTGGCGCTCGTGGCACAGCAGAAGGGCTACCGCTGCATCTTCGTGGTGCCGGACAAGGTCGGCGAGGACAAGCGGGCCGTGCTCCAGGCCTACGGCGCCGAAGTGGTGGTCACACCTACCGCCGTCCCGCCGGACAGCCCGCAAAGCTACTACGGCGTCTCCGACCGGCTCGTCACGGAGATCCCGGGCGCGTACAAGCCGGACCAGTTCTCCAACCCGGCCGCGCCGGCGAGCCACTATGAATCCACCGGCCCCGAGATCTGGAACGACACGGACGGGCTCATCACGCACTGCGTGATCGGCGCCGGGACCGGCGGCACGATCACCGGCACCGGCCGGTTCCTCAAGGAAGTTTCCGCAAAGCGGCCCGAGGCCGAGGGCGGCGTGGTGAAGATCATCGGCGCGGACCCCGCGGGCTCGGTGTACTCCGGCGGGACGGGCCGGCCGTACTTTGTCGAGGGCGTCGGGGAGGACATGTGGCCGGCCAACTACGACAAGTCCGTCCCGGACGACGTCATTGCCGTCAGCGACGCCGATTCCTTCGCGATGACGCGCCGGCTGGCGCGCGAGGAAGGCCTGCTGGTGGGCGGGTCCTCAGGCATGGCCGTCGTGGCGGCACTGGAGGTCGCCAAGGACCTCCCGGCGGACGCCGTCGTGGTGGTCATCCTGCCGGACTCCGGCCGCGGCTACCTGGCCAAGATCTTCAACGACCAGTGGATGCGCTCCTACGGCTTCCTGGCCAGCGGGGACGAGGCGTCGGTAGGCGAGGTCCTCAAGGCCAAGACCGGTGAACTCCCGGACCTCGTGCACATCCACCCCAACGAGAGCGTCCGCGATGTCATCAACATCATGAACGAGTACGGGGTCTCGCACATCCCTGTCCTGTCCCAGGAACCGCCCGTGGTCATGGGCGAGGTGCTCGGCGCCGTGGACGAACGCACCCTCACGGCCAAGCTCTTCCGCGGCGAGGCCAAGCTTTCGGACAAGATTTCCGAACACATGGAGGCCCGCCTCCCCGTGATCGGCTCGCTGGAATCGATCTCGACCGCCCGCGAACTCCTCTCCGACGCCGACACCCTCATGGTGACCTTTGTCGGCGCTCCGGTGGGGATCCTGACCCGCCACGACCTCCTCGCCTACCTCAGCAACTGACCAGTTCAAGGAGTCCCATGTCTCAGCCAGAAAACTCTTCCTCGCACAGCCAGGGGTTCAACACCCGCGCCATCCACGCCGGCCAGGCGTTTGAGCCCCGGACCGGCGCGGTGGTGCCGCCCGTGCACTTCTCGTCCACCTACGCCCAGGACGGCATCGGCGGGCTGCGCGCCGGGTACGAGTACGGCCGGGGCACCAACCCCACGCGTGACTCGCTGCAGGAGCAGCTGGCGGCCCTGGAAGGCGGGACCGCCGCGTTCTCCTTCAGCTCAGGCCTGGCCGCCGAGGACTCCATGATCCGCGCCCTCACCCGCCCCGGGGACCACATTGTGCTCGGCAACGACGCCTACGGCGGAACGTACCGGCTCATCAGCCGGGTCCTGGGGCAATGGGGCATCGGCAACACCCCGGTGGACATGTCCGACCTCGACGCCGTCGCGTCCGCCGTCGCTGCAGGCGGCACCGCCGACAGCACCGTCGGCGACGGCGGCAAGACCCGCCTGGTGTGGGTCGAGACGCCGTCGAACCCGATGATGAAGATCACCGACATCGAGGCCCTCGCCAAAGTGGCGCACGACGCCGGTGCGCTCCTGGTGGTGGACAACACCTTCGCCTCGCCGTACCTGCAGACCCCGCTGGCCCTCGGCGCCGACATCGTGGTGCACTCCACCACCAAGTACATCGGCGGCCACTCCGACGTCGTCGGCGGCGCGATCGTGGTCAATGACCCGGAGTTGGCGGAGAAGATCGGGTTCGTCCAGTTCGCCGTCGGCGCCGTGTCCGGGCCGATGGACGCCTTCCTGACCACCCGCGGTCTGAAAACCCTCGGCGTGCGCATGGACCGGCACAGCGACAACGCCCAGGCCGTGGCCGAATGGCTGCTGCAGCGCCCCGAGGTCGAGGCCGTGCTGTACCCGGGCCTGCCCTCCCACCAGGGTCATGAGCTGGCCAAGAAGCAGATGAAGAAGTTCGGCGGCATGATCTCCGTGCAGTTCAAGGGCGGCGAGGCCGCGGCGCGCAAGGTGGCCGAATCGACCTCCGTCTTCACGCTGGCCGAGTCCCTGGGCGGGATCGAATCGCTGATGAACTACCCCTCGGAAATGACGCATGCCTCGGTCAAGGGCACCGAACTGGCCGTGCCGGTCAACCTGGTCCGGCTCTCGTGCGGCATCGAGGACGTGGAGGACCTGATCGCCGACCTCGACGCAGCACTGTCCGCCCTGGACGCCGACTAACTGGACGCCGACTAACTGGAAACCGACTAACTGGAAACCGGCAACTTAGCGGCCGCCGGCCGCACGCGGTACAGGTGTCATGTCTTCCCGTTTCACCCACCCAGCCACCCTAGCTTTCTTTAAGAGAGTCAGCTAGGGTGGCTGCATGGCACTCCGATCCGATTGGTCCCAGCGGACCTGCAGCATGGCCCGCGGCCTCGACATCCTTGGCGATCCCTGGAGCATGCTCGTCCTGCGTGAGGTGTTCTTCGGCAACGGCCGCTTCGAGGCCATGAAGCAGAGGCTGGGGGCTGCAGATTCCGTGCTCACCAAGCGCCTCGCGGGGCTCGTGGAAGCCGGTCTGCTCACCCGGCGGCCCTACGACGACGGCGGCCGCACCCGCCAGGAATACGTCCTCACCGCCAAGGGCGAAGACGCCCTTCCGGTGCTCAACGCCGTCGTGATCTGGGCCGAAAAGCACCTCCCGGCTCCTTCCGGCCAGGCGCACATGTTCGTCATTCACAGCGCCTGCGGGGAGAGGACCTCCTCGGCCGATACCTGCACGGCCTGCGGGGAACCCCTGACGGCTTCGAACACGAGCTGGCACAGCCTCACCCGCACCGCTGACCCCGTGCCCCTGGCCTCGGCCGGCACGGAAGCCCCTGCCCACCCCCAGAACGGAACCGCCGCATGAGCGCCCCCAAGACCACCATGACCCCCGCGCCGGTCCGCCGCCGCATCCACCCGGCCTGGATCGTCGCTGCCGTGGCCTTCCTCGCGCTGGTCGGCGCTGCCGGGTTCCGGGCGGCGCCCGGTGTGCTGATGGTGCCGCTGCAGAACGAGTTCGGCTGGTCCACCACTGTGCTGTCCGCCGCGGTCAGCATCAACCTCGTGCTCTTCGGGCTCACGGCGCCGTTCGCGGCGGCCCTCATGGAACGCTTCGGCATCCGCGCCGTCACCGCCGTGGCACTCGTGCTGATCGGCGCGGGCAGCGCCCTGACGGTGCTCGTGACGCAGTCCTGGCAGATCCTGCTGACGTGGGGGCTGCTGATCGGGCTCGGCACCGGGTCCATGGCGCTGGTCTTCGCCGCGACCATCGCCAACACCTGGTTCGCCAAGAGCCGGGGACTCGTGATCGGCATCCTCACCGCCGGCAGCGCCGCCGGACAGCTCGTGTTCCTGCCCTTCATCGCGCTCCTGGCCCAGGACCCGGGCTGGCGGCAGGCCTCGCTCCTCATCGGCGCCGGCGCGCTGGCCGTGGTGCCGCTGGTGCTGATGTTCCTGAAGAATTCACCGGCCGAGGTCGGCGTGCTGCCTTACGGGGCGACGCCGCCGGCCGAGGAGATGAACGCTGAGATGAACACCGATTCGGACGCCGGGGCGGCAACAACCGCGGAAGCAGCGACCGGGCCGGCAGCGGCGGCGCCCCGCCGGAACGCCGCCGTCCGCGCCCTGCAGGTCCTCAAACGGGCCAGCAAGGTGCGCACCTTCTGGGCCCTCGTGGCCGGATTCGCGATCTGCGGCGCGACCACCAACGGGCTGATCGGCACCCACTTCATCCCCTCCGCCCATGACCACGGCATGCCGGAAACCACCGCGGCGGGCCTGCTCGCCATCGTCGGACTCTTCGACATCGTCGGCACCATCGCCTCCGGCTGGCTTACGGACCGCTTCAACCCCCGGATCCTGCTCGCCGTCTACTACCAGTTCCGCGGGATCGGGCTGCTGGTCCTGCCGCTGCTGCTCAGCGCCACCGTCCAGCCCAGCATGATCGTGTTCGTCGTCATCTACGGCCTGGACTGGGTGGCTACGGTACCCCCGACCGCCGCGATCTGCCGCCAGGTGTTCGGCGCCGACGGGTCCGTTGTGTTCGGTTGGGTCTTCGCGGCCCACCAGCTTGGCGCGGCCGCCGCGGCCCTGGCGGCCGGGGCGGTCCGCGACGCCACCGGCCAGTACACCTACGCCTGGTTTGCCGCCGCCGCGATGTGCACCATCGCCGCCGTCATCAGCGCCACCATCCGCAAGGACGCCCGGAAACCGGAGTCCATCCCGGTCCCGGCGTAGCTGTTCTGTAGACTGACCCGACAGCGAGGGCGCGTTTCCGCCGCCCCGGACGGAACCGACCAAACGGCCAGCGTCTCACCAGCAGCCCGATTGGGGAATTCATGTCAGTGCTCGATTCCGACCGCAGCCCGGCGCGGCCGTCACCCGTCCCGCAGCTGATCCGGCTCTCCACCCTCCTGGCCATCGCCGGGGTGGGCTACTTCATTTGGGTCTCGCTCGGCGTCTGGGCCAAGCAAGGCCTGGACTTCAGCGTCTACTGGTACGGCGGCAAGATCCTCAACGACGCCGGCGCGGCGCCGTCGCAGCTGTACGCGGGAAATGTGGACTGGGCAGGCGGGCCGAAACTGATGTTTACCTACCCGCCGTTCGCCGCCATGGTCTTCGGCCTGTTGGCCCGGCTGCCGCAAACGGCGGCGCTGACCCTGTTCAACGCGGCCGGCGCCGGCGTGGCAATCCTGGCCACGGTCCGCGCGGTCCGGTACTGGAACGCCAAAAGCAGTTGGCGCGCCACCTTCCAGGCTCCCGGCAACGTCTGGGCCGCCGCCGTCCTGGCTCTGGCGGTGCTCAACCTCGGCCCGTGGCGCGAGACCCTGGTGTTCGGCCAGATCAACGCCCTCCTGATGGGCCTGATCGCCGTGGACCTGCTGGCCCGCAACCCGCGCTGGACCCGTGGTTTCCCCGGCAGCGGCTTCCTGGTGGGCGTCGCGGCCGGCATCAAGCTGACGCCCCTGGTGTTCGGTCTGTACTTCCTGGTCCGCAAGGACTGGCGCGGACTGGGCAACATGGCTGCCGGCTTCACCGCCACCGTGGTTGTCGGCTGGCTGATCCGCCCCGCCGAATCCCTGCAGTTCTGGCTCGAAATGCTGCCGGATACCTCCCGGATGGGGGGAGCGGGCTACGTGGACAACCTGTCCCTCAAGGGCGCCCTGCTGCACTTCGGTGTCCCGGAGGCGCACGTCACCGTTCCGTGGCTGGTGCTGAGCTTGGCGGTGGTGGGCCTGGGCGCAGCCGTGATCCAGGCCGCCAGCGACCAGGGCGCCCGCGTCGTCGCGGTTTCGGCGACCGCACTCACCATGCTGCTGATCAGCCCGGTCTCCTGGTCCCACCACTGGGTGTGGGTCGCGGCCGTCTTCCCGGCTTTCGCTTGGACCCTGCGGGAAAGCCCGCGCCGCTACGCCGGGATGCGCTGGACCATGGGCGGCGTGCTGGGCATCTCGATCCTGGTGTTCCTGTTCTCGCCGAAGACTATTGGCACCGCCCTGGGCGCGGAAAACCTTGATATCCAGACGCCCGGCCTGTGGATCATGGCCTCCAGCGCCGGTGTCTTCTGCGCCCTGGCCCTGCTGGTGTGCTGGCTGGTGGCCTTGCGGCGGGACTCGCTGGCGCCGGGACTCGACCTTGCATCCGAGCCGGTTGCTGAGGGGGACGTCCGGGCCGCAGCCTCTTCTTCCTCTTCGTAGGCACCTCTTTGTAGGCACCGCTTTGTAGGCACCTCTTTGTAGGCACCTCTTCTTCATGGGCGCCGGGCCGGCTGCCACGGCTAGGCTGTTCGGCATGGCTTCCTCGACTTCGCGCAAGACGGCCCTTGTCACCGGCGTCGGCCGGCTCGCCGGAATCGGCGCCGGCATCGCGCGCCGCCTCGCCGCGGACGGCTGGGACCTCGTCCTGACGTACTGGCAGGACTACGACGCCCGGATGCCGTGGGGAGTCCAGCCCGACGACGTCGAACGCCTCACCGCCGAGCTGCAGGCGATCGGCGCAGCCGTCGTGGCCCTGCCGGCCGATTTCCAGGATCCGCAGGCCGTGGACCGGCTGATGGCCGCCGCCGCGGCGGAGGCCGGAACCCTGGAGGGCCTGGTGCTCAGCCACGCCGAGTCCGTGGACTCCGGCATCCTGGACACGTCCCTGGAAAGCTTCGACCGGCACTTCGCCGTCAACACCCGTGCCAGCTGGCAGCTGATCGCCGCCTTCGCCCGGCAGGCCGGTCCCGACGGCGGGGCCATCGTGGCCCTGACCAGCGACCACACCGCCTTCAACCTGCCCTACGGCGCATCCAAGGGCGCCCTGGACCGGATCGTGATCGCCGCCGCCCGGGAACTCGGCCCGCTCGGGATCAGCGCCAACGTCCTGAACCCGGGACCGGTGGATACCGGCTGGATGGACGGGCCGCTCCGGGACGAACTGGCCCGGCGGCACCCCGGCGGCCGGCTGGGCACCCCGGCGGACGTGGCCGGAACGGTCGCGTTCCTGCTCTCGCCGGAGGGCCGCTGGATGTCCGGGCAGCTGGTCAAGGCCGACGGCGGCTTCTCCGCCTGAGCCCGGCCAGAACTCCCGCGCGGGCCTAGCGGAAGGCGGGGAGACCGGTGATGTGCTGGCCCAGGACCAGGGTGTGGACCTCGTCGGTGCCCTCGTAGGTGCGGACGGATTCCAGATTGGCGGCGTGCCGCAGCGGGGAATGCTCCAGCGTGATGCCGTTGCCGCCGAGGATGGTGCGGGCCTCCCGGGCAATGCCGAGCGCCTCCCGCACGTTGTTCAGCTTGCCCAGCGAGATCTGCTCCGGGCGCAGCGTGCCGGCGTCCTTGAGCCGGCCCAGGTGCAGGGCCAGCAGGGTGCCCTTCTGGATCTCCAGGAGCATGTTCACGAGCTTCTCCTGGGTGAGCTGGTATCCGGCCAGCGGCTTGCCGAACTGCAGCCGCTGCTGGGAATACGCCAGGGCGGACTCGTAGGAATCCCGGGCCGCACCCATCGCACCCCACGCGATCCCGTACCGGGCCTCGTTGAGGCAGGAGAAGGGGCCCCGCAGCCCCTGCGCGGCCGGCAGCAGCGCCTCCGGACCCAGCCGGACGGCGTCGAACGTGATGTCGCACTGGATGGAGGCACGCATCGAGAGCTTCTGCCCGATCGGCGTCGCGGTGACGCCCGCGGTGCCGGCGGGGACCAGGAAGCCGCGCACGCCGTCGTCGGTCATGGCCCACACCACCAGCACATCGGCCACGGACGCGAGCCCGATCCAGCGTTTGGCGCCGTCCAGGATCCAGCCGGCGTCGCTGCCCGTTCCGTCGGGGCGGGCAAAGGTCTTCATGGACGCCGGATCGGATCCGGCGGTGGGCTCGGTCAGGGCAAACGCGCCGATCAGCTCGCCGGCGGCCATCCGCGGGAGCCACTCCTGCTTCTGGTCCTCGGAGCCCCACTTGTGGATGGCAGTCATGGCGAGCGAGCCCTGCACGGAGACAAACGTGCGGACACCGGAATCGCCGGCCTCGAGTTCCATAGCCGCGAGGCCATATTCGACGGCGGAGCGGCCGGGGCAGCCGTAGCCCTCCAGGTGCATGCCGAGCACGCCGAGCTCGCCGAGTTCAGGGGCGAGGTCCAGGGGGAACACGGCGTCCTCGTACCAGCCGGCGATTTCGGGCCGGATCCGCTGGTTCGTGAAATCACGGACGCGCTCGCGCACTGCGAGCTCCTCCGCGCTCAGCAGCGAATCGATCGCCAGGACATCGGAAACGTCGGGACCACCGGGAATGCCAGCCTCATTGCTCATGCCAGCATCCTACGGCGGCGCCCTGCGGGGCCGCGCCCCGCAAGGCCCCGCGCGGGCCCAGGGTCCCCGCGCGGACTGCGGCGCCTGTGCCCGGTCCGGTGCCCGCCGCAGGCCTACACTGGTGCCATGGAAACCGCATCTGTCCTTGCTGTCTGCAGGGTTCACCAGCTGCTGGAAGATCCCGGCAGCGTCGGGGTCACAGCGATCGACAAGCGCGCCGTGGAGGGCCCGGTCCGGGTCCACAAACTCGGCCTGCGCGGTGATGTCCAGGCCAGCAGGATCCACCACGGCGGCGAGGACCAGGCGCTCTACGCGTACTCGCAGGACGACGCCGACTTCTGGGCCGTCGAGCTCGGGCGGGACATGCCGGCGGGCATCTTCGGCGAAAATCTGCGGATCACGGGCCTCAACGCCTCCACCGCCGTGATCGGCGAACGCTGGAAAATCGGACTGGACGTGGAGGTGGAAGTCACCTCCCCGCGCGTCCCGTGCGCCACGTTCCAGCGGCGGATGGGGGAGCCGCACTGGGTCAAGCGGTTCAGCGATGCGGGCAGGGTGGGCACCTATCTCCGGGTGGTCCGGACCGGCAGCATCGAGGCCGGCGACCACATCCACCGGCTCTTCGTCCCCGCCCACGGCGTGACGATCGCCAAGTGGTTCTCCGATCCCTCCCTGGAGGACATGGAGGCCCTGCGCGACGCCGACGCCGACGGCCAGATCCGCCTGCAGCCCGAGTACCTCCAGAGATTCGAACAGTTGGAGCGCCGGCTCGGGGTCTAATCGTGGTGCCCCGCTGTGCGCAATCCGGTGTCCCGGTGTGCGCAATCCGGCGCGCCGGTGTGCGCAAGCTCACCGCCCGCCGTCGGCCCCTCAACTACCACTGTTCCGATCCATGCCCTACACTTGAAATATCCCCCACTCCGGAAATCCCTTATTCCTGCCCAATTCTTGAGGCAGGACTGGTAAGTGTTGGGGCCCGCAACTGTGATGCGGGCATTTTCATAGGGAGAGCCGGCAAAAGAAAACGCTGTACAGACTGCTGGGATAGCAGCCAAGAGATGCAGCGGGAAGTCCTGCCATGGGATTGCGAAAGCGCCGGACTTCTGTGACCCGCCGGTCAACCGTACGCCCGGCATTTCGTGTCACGCGTACTGCGGCTCCGCTCACCTCGGGTTGTGCCGCTTGGCCCCTATGGATGAGGAAAATTCACCTATGCCCGAAAATCAGAACAACTCCGTCGACAGCGAACTCGCCACCGAGAACAGCCAGAACGACGTCGAGACTTCTGAAACGGCTGCCCCCGCAGCCGGCTCCGCCCCGGAATTCACCGAGGCTCCTGCGAACGTTGTAGCTCCGGCCGCTGTTGAGGCCGCTGCCGAGGCTGCCCCGCAGGCCGACACCAAGACCGAGGCTGCTTCCGCCCCGGCCAAGAACGACGACGCCGAGGAAGACGGCGTGAAGTTCGCCGATCTCGGCATCGACGGCCGCGTCCTCGCCGCCCTGCAGGACGTCGGCTACGAGAAGCCGTCCCCGATCCAGGCAGCAACCATCCCGCTGCTGCTCGAAGGCCGCGACGTCGTGGGCCTGGCCCAGACCGGTACCGGTAAGACTGCAGCATTCGCAGTACCGGCACTGTCCCGCCTGGCCGAGCTCCACGACCTCAACGGCCCGTCCCGCAAGACCCAGGCCCTGGTCCTCGCCCCGACCCGCGAGCTGGCGCTCCAGGTTGCCGAGGCCTTCACGTCCTACGCCAAGCACATTGATGACTTCACCGTCCTCCCGGTGTACGGCGGCTCCGCCTACGGCCCGCAGCTGGCAGGCCTGCGCCGCGGTGCCCAGGTTGTTGTCGGCACCCCCGGCCGCGTCATCGACCACATCGCCAAGGGTTCCCTGGACCTGTCCGAGCTCCAGTACCTCGTGCTGGATGAGGCCGACGAGATGCTGCGCATGGGCTTCGCCGAAGACGTGGAGCAGATCTTCCAGCAGACCCCGTCGGACCGCCAGGTTGCGCTCTTCTCGGCCACCATGCCGAGCCAGATCCGCCGCATGTCCAAGCAGTACCTGAACAACCCGGCCGAGATTTCCGTGAAGTCCAAGACCACCACCGGCGCCAACACCCGCCAGCGGTACCTGCAGGTCATGGGCCCGCACAAGCTGGACGCGCTGACCCGCATCCTCGAGGTCGAAGAGTTCGACGGCGTCATCGCCTTCGTGCGCACCAAGATGGCTACCGAGGACCTGGCTGACAAGCTGAAGTCCCGCGGCTTCCAGGCCGCCGCCATCAACGGTGACATCCCGCAGCAGCAGCGCGAACGCACTGTCGATGCACTGAAGGAAGGCCGCATCGATATCCTCGTGGCCACCGACGTCGCGGCCCGCGGCCTGGACGTTGAGCGCATCAGCCACGTGGTCAACTACGACATCCCGCACGACACCGAGTCCTACGTCCACCGCATCGGCCGCACCGGCCGCGCGGGCCGTTCCGGCGACGCGATCCTGTTCATGACGCCGCGGGAGAAGTACCTGCTGCGTTCCATCGAGAAGGCGACCCGCCAGCCGGTGGAGCAGATGCACCTGCCCACGGCCGAGACCGTCAACACGTTGCGCCTGGGCAAGTTCGCCGAGCGCATCACCGAGACCCTCGAGTCCGAGGACGTCGCCGCGTTCCGCGACCTCATCTCCTCCTACGAGGAAGAGCACAACGTCCCGGCCTCGGAGATCGCCGCAGCACTGGCCGTCATGGCCCAGGGCGGACAGCCGCTGCTGGTCAAGGAACTGCCGGCAGCGCCCGAGTTCCAGAAGCGCGAGCGCTCCAAGGACGGCTTCGGCTCACGCGGCCCGACCCGCACCCTGACCGAGGGCAACGCCACCTACCGGATCGCCGTCGGACGCCGCCAGCGCGTCATGCCGGGTTCGATTGTTGGCGCCATCGCCAACGAAGGCGGCATCTCCTCGGCCCAGATCGGCGGCATCGACATCCGCTCGGACCACTCCCTCGTGGAGCTTCCGGCGGACCTGAGCCCCGATCAGCTGAAGGCCCTGTCCCGCACCCGGATCGGGGGCGAGCTGATCCACCTCGAACTGGACAACGGCCGCAAGCCTTCGGGTGAGCGCGGCGCGTACCAGGGCAACCGCGGCGGGGACCGTGGGGACCGTGGCGGCTACTCCGGCGGCAGCGGCAACTTCAAGGGCAACGGCGGCTTCAAGCGCGAATTCCGCAAGGGCGACGGCGAGCGGTCTTCCGCTGACCGTGGCGGCCGCTCCTACAGCGAGCGTTCCGAGCGGAGCTTCGGCGCCGACACGCGCAAGCCCCGCCACGAAGGCGGCTTCAAGCCCCGCAACAAGTGGTAACCAGTAGCACTATCTGAGAACGGGCCGGCTCTTGAGCCGGCCCGTTCTTAGTTTTTGCAACACGCCCCGTGTTTCCTTCGTCACAGCCGCGGCGGCCGGCTGGTCCGGGGAGTCGATTGAGGCTCCCGGAACCGTGCTGGGAGCCCGGATTTGCGCTGTTTTCGGCGGGTCCGACGTCGTCCGGCCGCCGATTTGTTGGTGGGCGAATCTTCCGGTAGAGTATTTACTCGTTGCCCCCCTAGCTCAGTGGTAGAGCGCGTTCTTGGTAAGAACGAGGTCACCGGATCGATTCCGGTGGGGGGCTCTGAATGAGGGCCTGTGTCAAGGCGGTTTTGACCGGCTTAGCGCAGGTTTTCCTCATTTATGGCGGTGTAGCTCAGTTGGTTAGAGCGCACGACTCATAATCGTGAGGTCGGGAGATCGAGCCTCCCCACCGCTACAGAACAACCCCGCAGGCCCAGCCTGCGGGGTTCTTTTGTCTTAACCCCCTGTTGCCCTGTCACTTCTTGTCCTCATCAAGGCCTGATGGCAACCAGGAGTGATAGCGCAACGGGGTGCGGGTTGCGGGGCGGCATCATCCCTGCGCCCCTGACCTGCGGAAACATTGCCGAGACGGTTACTGGGCAGTACACTCGGCGACGGGGGAGCCGGGTGACCGGCTCAAAGACTGGGGGAAAAATTGAAAAACAAGATTATCCGCCTCGGCATCGCCGCGGCACTCGCCGCGCTCTCGCTTGGGGGCCTCGCGGTTCCGGCGCAGTCCGATGAGGAAATGCATGCCATCCCGCCGGCGCCGGCCGATCCCTGTGGCCCGGTGGTCGACTCCGTCAGATTCTGCACGGCACCGGACGGGCATCAGTACCCGATGCAGGTCAGCGGCGGTGCCGTCGCCGGCCCGCGGCCCGGCATCGGCGGTGCCCTTCAGGTCGGCAGCACCCTGACCGTTGTCGACGGTGACTGGGATCCCGCGAACGCGACGCTGACGCATCAGTGGCTGCGCAACGATGTGCCGGTCCTGGGCGCCACCGGCCCCACTTACCTGCTCACCACGGCGGACCTCGGCAAGGGCATCCGGGTCAAGACCACGGCGGCAGCCCCGGGCTATGCAAAGACGACCCTGCAGTCCGCCAAAACCGCCCCCGTCACGAACGCCGGCGGCGCCGTCCCGTCTCTCGTTGCGGAAAACGTTAATTTCGGTACACCGAGCACCAACCCGGATATGCCCGGCGTGCTCGTATACGGTTCGGGGTCTTTTGCCGGGGCTCCGGTTATCCACCGCCAGTACCAGTGGCTTCGCGACGGCAAGCCCATCCCGGGTGCCACCGCGCGAATTTTCGACACGACAGGATGGGGTCCGACGGGGCTGCTCAGCGTCCGGGTCACCGGCCACGCTCCCGGGTTCAAACCGGCCACCGGGACCTCCAAACCGGAAAACGTTTCTAACTACAACCCGACCCCCGCCACCGTGGTCACCGGCGGCACCGGCCTGGGGGACGTCCTCACCGGCGCTGATGATGTTCCCTGGTCTTTCAGACCGTTCGAACACCACTACAGGTGGCTGCGCGACGGCGTCGCGATTCCCGGAGCCTCCGCGCTGACCTACAAGATCACGGCCCAGGATCAGGGCCACACCCTGGTCCTGAGGACCGAGGAACTTGGATACGACGGCACCCACCCCTACTCCAACCGGGTGACTGTGCCGGCGGCCGCGGGGGTGGAGCTGAAGGAACTGACGAACGTCACCAAGCCGGTCGTGACCGGGGACGCCGTGACCGGCTCTGTGATGAAGGTGTCGGCCGGGACCTGGTCCGTGCCGGCCGATAAGCTGACCGTCACCTACGACTGGGTGGTCCCAGGCCGGGAGAAACCGGTCAGCGGCCCGACTTTCACCCCGGACCAGCCCCAAGTTGGCAGGACCCTCTCCGTCCTCGTGACTGCCTCAGCCCCGGGCTACAAAACCGCCTGGGTAAAAGTCACCGCACCCAAGCCCGTGACCGCGCGTGAGTCGACGCGGGCCATCAGCGGGACCCTGACCGTCGGGTCGAAGGTGACCTTGACCCGCGACCCCTGGTATGACCGGTCGGGGATCACCTCGGACGTACAGTGGCTGCGCGACGGCGTCCGGATCGCCGGGGCCGACGGCTGGAGCTACGTCCTGGCGAAGGCCGACGCCGGCACGAAGCTCTCGGTCAGTGTGAACCCGACTGCAACGGGCGGCAAGTACCAGACGCTCACCGCTTCGGCGAGGGTGGCGGGTCTGCCCCTGATTTCGGCCACGCCGACGATTTCCGGCACCGTCAAGGCCGGGAACGTCCTGACCGTGAAACGGGGCACCTGGACCTGGGGCACTGCCTTCACGTACCGCTGGCTGCGCAACGGCGTCGTCATCTCTGATGCCTACGCATCCACCTACAAGGTCCGGACCGCCGACAAAGGCACCAAGCTCACCGTCCGCGTCACGGGCTCCCGGTTCGGCTACACCACCGTCTCCAAGACCAGCGCGGCGCGCACCGCACAGTAGGACGGCCCGGTTGCGCTATCACTTAAAGCTCCTCTGGTGGCCCTGGAGCAGCGATACGTGATAGCGCAACGGGTGCGGGACGGGCGGGTGCGGGTGCGGGACGGGCGGGTGCGGGTGCGGGACGGGCGGGGCGTGCCGTCCTGCAGCACGGTCCGTGACAAGCAGCCCGTGACAAGGGGCCCGTTTCACCGTAGGTTGGCAGCACCTGGCGGATGGGGATATCAGTGGACTTCTTGGGCACGATCATGGCCCCGTTCAAATGGCTGGTCTCGGCCATCATGGTGGGGTTCCACGACGGGCTCAGCGCCATTGGCATGCCGGCGGCCAGCGGCTGGACCTGGACGCTGTCCATCATCGGGCTCGTGCTGGTCATCCGGGCCGCCCTGATCCCGGTGTACCTGAAGCAGGTCAACGCCCAGCATCGCATGGGGCTCCTGCAGCCGGACCTGAAGAAGCTCCAGGACAAGTACCGGGGCAAGACTGATCCGTTGTCCCGGCAGGCCATGGCGCAGGAACAGATGGCGCTGTACAAGAAGCACGGCACCAACCCGTTCTCGGCCTGCCTGCCCCTGCTGATCCAGACGCCGTTCTTCTTCGCCCTGTTCCAGGTGCTCTCCGGCATCAGCACGGCGGCCGGCCAGAACCAGGGCGTCGGCGCCATGAGCCCCGAACAGGTCCGGCAGTTCGACGAGTCCACCATTTTCGGCGCCCCGCTCTCGGCCTCGCTGCTGCACGGCGGCGGCGACCAAACGGCCGTGTGGATCCTCTCCATCATGATGATCCTGGCCATGACGGCCGCACAGTTCATCACACAGCGGCTCATCATGCAGCGGCAGATCACGGCCCTGAACATGTCCGAAGAGGCCATGGCGAACCCGTTCATTCGCCAGCAGAAAGTACTTCTCTACATCCTGCCTGTTGTCTTCGGCGTGGGTGGCATCGTTTTCCCCATCGGCGTCCTGATCTACTGGACCACCACCAACTTCTGGACCCTGGGGCAGCAGTACGTCATCCGGTGGGACAGAATGGGTCCATGACGCGAATCGCAATCATCGGCGGCCACGGCAAGGTGGCTTTGGAATTGTCCAGGATCCTCGCTGCGGACGGGCAGGAGGTCACGTCCTTCATCCGCAACCCGGACCATGCGGCCGACGTCGCGGCCACCGGAGCCACGCCGTCGCTGTTGGACGTGGAGAGCTCGACGACGGCGCAGCTCGCCAATGCCCTGCGGAACCACGACGCCGTGGTGTGGTCTGCCGGGGCCGGCGGCGGCAGTCCCGAGCGCACGTACGCCGTGGACCGGGACGCGGCCGTCCGTTCGATGGACGCTGCGCGGGAGGCGGGCGTGCGCCGCTACGTCATGGTGTCCTACTTCGGCGCCGGACCCGACCACGGGGTCCCCGCGGACAACGGCTTCTTCGCCTACGCCGAGGCCAAGGCCGCAGCGGATGCCTATCTGCGCGGTTCGGGCCTTGACTGGACCATCCTGGGGCCCGGCACGCTGACGTCCGGCCCGGGCAACGGGATGATCGACGTCGACCCAGCAGACACGTCGGACGGCACCGCCACCGCCCGCGCCAACGTCGCCCTGGTGGCAGCCGCGGTCCTCGGGCTGCCCGCCACGATCGGGCGCACCATCGAGTTCCGGGACGGCACCCTGCCGCTCGCCGCAGCCCTGCAGCCATAGACCCAGCCGCTTGGCCCGGCACCCTGGGCGGGCGCCGTCGGCCTGGCCCGGGCCCCGCCGCCGGTAGCCCCGACGCCAGGCCGATAGGGTGGTGGGGGCGGTCCGTGCATCCACCCGGGATGCCTCCGGTCCGCCTCCGGGGAAAGCAGGCACATGGACCAGTTGGCACTCATCGTTGGACTCCTGTTGGCCACTGTGGGGGCCGTCGGCCTGGGGGACCGGCTGAGGCTGCCGTACCCGGTGCTGATGCTGCTGCTGGCCGTCGCCCTGACGTTCATCCCGGGCTTCCCCGAGGTCCAGATCGCGCCCGAGCTGATCCTGCCCATCTTCCTGCCGCCCCTGCTCTTCGCAACGGCCCAGCGCAGCTCGTGGGCCGTCTTCCGGGTCCGCTGGCGCACGCTGCTCATGCTCGCCGTCGCGCTCGTGGTGGTCTCCACGGCCGTGGTAGCCGGCGCGGCCTGGCTCATGATTCCGGGTATCGGCATTCCGGCCGCGATCGCTCTGGGGGCCATGGTGGCCCCGCCCGATCCCGTGGCGGTGGACTCGATCGCAAGCCGTGTCCACATGCCGCGGCGGCTCATCAACGTGCTCCAGAGCGAAGGCCTCTTCAACGACGCCGCCGCCATCGTCATCTTCCAGGCTGCCGTGGCAGCCGCCGTCGCCGGGACCAAGATCGCCTCCGACGTCGTCCTCCAGTTTGTCCTGGGCGCCGCGATCGCGGTGGTCGTTGGCATCGGCATGGGCTGGCTCACGAGCCTGATCACCCGCCTCGTGACCTCCATGGTGGCTCGCAGCGCCGTCACTCTGGTGGTGCCGTTTGCCGCCTACATCCTGGCCGAGGAGGTGCACGCCTCCGGGGTGATCGCCGTCGTGGTCACTGCGCTGGAAATCCAACGCCACTCCCGGCCTGAGGACGCCGCCGAGAGAGTCACCCGCACCGCGTTCTGGGACGTGGTGGAACTGCTGATCACCGGTCTGGCGTTCGGGTTGGTGGGGCTGGAAGTACGCCAGGTCATCCATGAGGAAGGCAGCGGCGTGTTCGGCATGGTCGGGACGGCCGCCGTGGTCTGCGTGCTCGTCTTCGTGGCACGCTTCGCCTGGCTGGCCATGATGTCCGGCCTGTCCCGGGCCAGGAAGGACGTGCTGCGCCCCACCTCGGCCAAGGACGTGCTGATTCTTACCTGGTGCGGCATGCGCGGCCTGGCCACGCTCGCGCTGGCGCTGGCCCTTCCGCTGACCATCGCGGACGGCACGCCGTTCCCTGCGCGGAGCGAGCTGCTGGTGATCGCCTGCGCGGTCCTGCTGGCCACCCTGGTGCTGCCCGGCCTGACGCTGCCGTGGCTGATGCGGGTCCTGAACGCGTCCGAGGACGGTTCGGAAGAGCGCGACGCCGCCCGCGTGCTGGCCCGCCGTGCGCAACAGGCGGCGATTGCCGCGCTCAAGGACAACGAGCTCATGAGGGAACTTCCGGCGGAGAAGGTGGCGCTGGTGAAGGAGAAAATGACCCGGCTGCACGCCGAACTGCTGGACGGGAGCCTGCGGAACGAAAGCCCGGGGGAGAAACGCCAGCGCGGCCGCGAGCTGGCGATTGCGGTGCAGACGATCGCCCTCGACGCCGCCCGCCAGGAAGTCGTGGCGGCCCGGAACGAGCCGGGCATGGACCCGGAAGTCGCCGACCGGGTGCTGCGGCAGCTGGATTTGCGCACCATGATCATGCCGGAATAGCCACCTTTCGCGCGGCCGGCACCACGCTGCCTACGCCGGGGCTCTGAGCTCCAGGTCCCAGGTGTTCTTCTCCACATAGTCCAGCGCGCACCGCACGGCACCCACGGTCACGATCGAGTCGCCCAAGGGCGAAACCGCGACCGTCGGCGGCGTGACGGTGAACTCGCTCAGCCGTTCGGCGATCGGCCCAAGCAGCACGCCGGCCGAGTTTGCCACGGCGCCGCCGATGACCACCAGCTCGGGGTTGAGGATGGTGGCCACCGCTCCGATGACCCGGGCCATCCGGTCGGCCAGCCTGCCCAGGATTTTCAGGGCAAGGGCATCGCCGGCGGCGGCAGCGGCGAAAACGTGTTCCGCCTCGACGCCTTCGCCGGCGTGCTCGCGGAGGGACGTCCTGGCCTTTCCGGCCAGGGCGTCGGCGGCCCATCCCCTCGCCAGGGCCGCAATGCCGAACGTGTCGCCGACCCCCTCCAGCATGTCCAGGAATGCCAGCTCACCGGCGCCGCCTCCGCGGCCGTGCAGCAGCCGGCCGCCGTCGATCACTCCCGAACCGAGGCGTTCACTGGCGAGGATGACGACGACGTCGTCCACCCCGGCGGCCGCGCCGCGCCAGCGGTCGCCCAGGGCGGCAAGGTTGGCGTCGTTTTCCAGAAGCACCGTCCACCCGTGCAGGTCCCGCAGCGCCGCCTTCAGGCCGACGTCGAACAGCCCCCAGAAGTGCTGGGTCACCAGCACATCGCCGTTGCGGTCCACCGGCGCGGCGATGCCCGCGCAGACGGCCAGTACTGAGTCGGGGGAGGCCCCCACCGAGTGCAGGGCCATCATGGCGGTCCGGTCAATGACCGCGATTCGTTCTTCGGCCGAAATTTCCGCACTGGCGAAGGGCTGGCTGGACCGGCCCAGGGCTTGGCCGCGGAGATCGGACACCACCACCGTCGCCTTGGAGATGCCCACGTCCATGCCCAGGACGTAGCCTGCGCGCTCGTTGAGCTCGAACCTGCGGGCAGGCCTGCCTTTCTGGTAGCCGCCAAATGCCCGCTGGTTTTCCAGTTCCCTGATCCAGCCGCGCTCCATGAGGTCCTCACACACGGAAATGGCAGTGGCGCGGGTAAGGCCCGTGGCGTCCATGACTTCGGTGACCGTCACAGCCGCCGAGGCGCGCATGAACTCCAGGACTGCTCCGGCGCTTACACGCCGCAACAGTTGGGGCGTTGCCGCGGTCAATTCAGACATGGTGTTGACCTCTCTGTGCTCTGCACCACATAATACTTGAGGAACTAAATTTAGATTCCAAATAAACGCTGAATTTCAATAAACCCGTGCGCGGTGGGCCGGACGGCCGCCGACCACTGGCTTGGCCCTTCACTCAGCCTTTTGCAAAGGAGCAACTGTGAACCGCATCCTGAAGCACTGCCCGCCCGGAACCCACTCCTCCCGCACCCGCACGTCGGTCCCTGCCCTGTGAACGCCGCTGCCACCGCATCACTTCTCAGCAGGCGTTCCCTGCTCCGGGCAGCCGGCCTCGCCGGCGCTGCCGCGATGATTCCCCTGGCCGGCTGCGCGTCACCGTCAGGCCCGCAGAACGGCGTCACCACACTCCGCTTCATGCAGAACAAGCCAGAGGTGGTGGCCTACTTCAATCAGGTGATCAAGGACTTCGAGGCGCTGAACCCGGACATCCATGTGGTCCAGGACTTCAACGAAGGCAACTTCGTTCCCGGGCTGGTCCGCAACGATCCACCCGACGTCGTGACCCGCGGCTTCGCCACCGAAACCGCGGAGTTCGTCCGGAAGGGCATCTTCGCCGACCTGTCCGGACTTCCCGTCGCCAGGACCATCGATCCGAAGTTCCAGGACCTCGTCAACTCGTGGGGACAGTACAACGGCAACGAAACCAGCGCCCTGCCCTTCTCCGTCGCCGCCGCCGGCGTCATCTACAACCGGGGCATCTTCGCCGCCCACGGGGTGGCCGTCCCCACCACATGGGACGCCTTCGTGGCGGCCTGCGAGACCTTCAAGGCGGTCGGCATCACGCCGATCTACGGCACGTTCAAGGATGCCTGGACCCTCCGCCAGGGCGCCTTCGACTACGTGACCGGAGGAATGCTGGATGTCGGCGCCTTCTTCCAGGAGCTCATGGCCAAGGGCGCCAAAATCACGCAGGGCGCGCCCGAGGCGTTCAGCAGCCACTTCGGCTCCTCGCTGCCGAAGATCCTGCAGCTCGCAGCGTTCTCGCAGGGCGGCGCGGCCAGCAAGAACTACGCCGACGGGAACGCCGCTTTCGGCAAGGGCCAGGCGGCCATGTACCTCCAGGGCCCGTGGGCGCTCTCGCAGCTGGTGCAGGCCAACAAGGACATCCGGCTGGGCACCTTCCCGCTGCCGGTCACCAACGACGCGGCCGAGACCAAAGTCCGCGTCAACGTGGACATGGCACTCTCCATCACCCGGAACACCCCCAACAGGGCCGCCGCGGAGCGGTTCGTGAACTACCTCCTGGAACCGTCCGTCGTGAACACGTACAACGGGAAAAACGCCGCCTTCTCGCCCCTCAAGGACGCCCCCGCCGTCAGCGACCCCCAGCTCACCGGAGTGGCCGCGCATGTGGGCGACGGCCGGTACTACCAGGGCGCCGGAACGTATTTCCCGCCATCGATCCCGATGAACAACTACATCCAGTCCTTCGTCTACAACAAGAACGGTGAGCAGTTCCTGTCCACGGTCGACGCCGAATGGCGCCGCGTGGCCGAGCGCACTGCCGTCTGAACCCGCCACCAGGAGCAACCATGACTATGACTTCCCGGGCGGCCACGACAGCACCGCCCACCCCAGGAACCGCCGCCACACCCGCCACAGCAACAGCGGCAGCGCGCAGCTGGAGCCGGATCGATCCCGCGTACTACTGGATGATCCTTCCCGTACTGGCCCTCTTCGCGTTCTTCATCACGCTGCCGGCACTCGTGGGCGTGTTCTTCAGCCTCACCAACTACGCCGGCTACGGCGACTGGAAGTTCATCGGCCTGATGAACTACGTGAACATCTTCAAAGACCCGGCAGTACTGCAGTCGTACGTCTTTACGTTCGTCTTCGCCCTCACCACCACCGTGGTGGTGAACGTGGTGTCGCTGGCCATCGCACTTGGCCTGAACGCGAAGATCAAATGGCGCACCGGCCTGCGCACCGTGTTCTTCATCCCCATGGTGCTGTCCGCCCTGATCGTGTCTTTCGTGTTCAATTACCTCTTTTCCAACACGCTCCCCGTGCTGGCTGAGCGGTTCGGAATGACCCCGCTCGCCACCAGCATCCTCGCCAACGAGAACCTGGCCTGGATCGCCATTGTCGTGGTCACCGTGTGGCAGGCCGCGCCCGGCGCCACCATCATCTATCTCGCCGGCCTCCAGAGTGTCCCCTCCGAGGTGTATGAAGCGGCCGATCTCGACGGCGCCGGCACCTGGCGGCAGTTCACCAGCCTGACCCTGCCGCTGATCCTGGGCTACCTGGTCATCAACGTGATCCTCGGCTTCAAGGGCTTCCTGGGGACATACGAGATCATCGTGGGCCTCACCGGCGGCGGTCCCGGCATGGCGACCCAGTCCGTGGCCATGCGCATCTTCTCCGGCTTCACCGGCGGGGACTATGCCTACCAGATGGCCAACGCGGTCATCTACTTCCTGATCACTCTGCTGATCTCCGTCATCCAGCTGCGCATCATCGAGCGCCGGGGGGTTTCACTCTAATGACTGCGTCCATCACCCTGCCCGACGCCGGCGCTGCCGGATCCGCGGGCACCGGGACCTCCCAGCCGGGCACCGGCAGTCCCGCGCGCTTCCGCCGCACCTCGCGGGAGGGCTACCGGATCAACTGGTGGCTCACGGCATTGATGCTCGTGGCTTCCCTGACCATCCTGGTGCCGCTGTACTTCACGGTGGCCATGGCCCTGAAGTCCCCGGACCAGATCGGCACCGGAACCGGGCTGGCCTGGCCCAACCCCCTGAACTGGGACAACTTCGCGAAGGCCTATGTGGCCACGAACTTTCCCAAGGCCTTCCTGTCCACGGCGCTGGTCACCATCTTCAGCGTGCTGGGGTCCCTGGCCTCCAGCTCGCTGGTGGCCTACGCGATCGCCCGCAACTGGAACCACCGGTTCTTCCGGGGCTCGTTCGTCTACCTGCTGTCCGCGATGTTCATCCCCTTCCCGGTCATCATCCTGCCCCTCATCAAGCAGACCGCCCTGCTCGGACTCGACAACCCCGCAGGCGTCGCATTCCTCCACATCCTGGGTGGAATCTCCTTCAACACCCTGCTGTACATCGCCTTTGTCCGCGCCATCCCGGTGGAGCTTGAGGAATCGGCCCGGATGGACGGGGCCACCACCTGGCAGGTCTTCTTCAAGATCATCCTGCCGCTGCTCGCCCCCATGAACGCGACCGTGGGCATCTTCGCCTTCCTGGGCTCCTGGAATGACTTCCTGCTGCCGCAAATGATCATCGCGGACCCCGCCCTGCAGACCCTTCCGGTGGTCCAGATGCTCTTCCAGGGGGAGTTCAACACGGACTACAGCCTGGCCTTCGCCTCGTACCTGATGGCCATGGCGCCCACCCTGGTGGTTTACATCCTGGCGCAACGTTGGGTACTGTCCGGAGTCATGCGCGGCGCGGTGAAATAGCCAGTGAAGTATCCAGCGAAGTTCCAGCGAACGGGGCGCAGCACACGGGCGCCATCATTTTTCCCATACCAACAAGAAATCCCGACCCAAGAAAAGGAATGTCCTTTGCCCAACACCGCCACTCTGGCCACCCTGTCCGGATCCGACCTCGCCGCCGACCCCAACTGGTGGCGCCAGGCTTCGGTGTACCAGATCTACCCGCGCAGCTTCTCCGACTCCAATGGTGACGGCCTGGGCGACATCAAGGGCATCACGGCCAAGGTCCCGTACCTGAAGGAACTGGGCATCGACGCCGTCTGGCTCTCCCCGTTCTACCCCTCGGCGCTGGCTGACGGCGGCTACGACGTCGACGACTACCGCGATGTGGACCCGAAGCTGGGCACCCTGGCGGACTTCGACGAGATGTCCGCCGCGCTGCACGCCGCCGGCATCAAGCTCATCGCCGACATCGTCCCCAACCACTCCTCCAACCGGCACGACTGGTTCCAGGAGGCCCTCGCCGCACCGAAGGGCTCCGCTGCCCGCGAGCGCTACATCTTCCGCGACGGCCTCGGCGAAAACGGCGAGATCCCGCCGTCGGACTGGGAGTCCGTCTTCGGCGGCCCCGCCTGGGAGCGCATCACCGAGCCCGACGGCACGCCCGGCCAGTGGTACATGCACATCTTCGCCAAGGAGCAGCCGGACCTGAACTGGGCCAACCGGGAAATCCGCGACGACTTCCTCAAGACGCTCCGCTTCTGGTCCGACCGCGGCGTGGACGGCTTCCGCGTCGACGTCGCCCACGCGCTGACCAAGGACCTCACCGAGCCGCTGATCTCCAAGGTGGAGCTCAGCGCCGCCAACACGGGCACGGACGGATTCCCGGACGGCTCGCACCCGTTCTGGGACCGCGACGAAGTCCACGAGATCTACGCCGAATGGCGCGAGGTGTTCAACGAGTACAACCCGCCGCGCACCGCCGTCGCCGAAGCCTGGGTGCACGCCACCCGCCGCGCCCGCTACGCCAGCCCGGAAGGCCTGGGCCAGGCGTTCAACTTCGACCTCCTGCAGGCCGACTTCGACGCCGTCGAGTTCCGCGAAATCATCACCCGGAACCTCGCCGAGGCCACGGAATCCGGTGCCTCCTCCACGTGGGTCTTCTCCAACCACGACGTCGTCCGCCACGCCACCCGCTACGGCTTGCCCAGGGGCGGCGGCAAGCACGCCAGCGGCCAGGACGGCAAGGACTGGCTGTTGGCCGGCGCCCCCGCCGAAGAGCTCGACGTCGAACTCGGCCTGCGCCGCGCCCGCGCCGCCACGCTCCTGATGCTGGCCCTGCCGGGATCCGCGTACCTGTACCAGGGCGAGGAACTGGGCCTGCAGGAAGTCACGGAGATCCCCGACGCCGAGCGCCAGGACCCCACCTTCTTCCGCAACAAGGGCGTGGAGATCGGCCGCGACGGCTGCCGCGTTCCGCTGCCGTGGGCCGCGGAGGGCACCTCGTTCGGTTTCGGCGCTGGCGGGGCGCACCTGCCGCAGCCGGCGTGGTTCGGCCGCTTCGCCGTGGCAGCCCAGGACGGCGCGGGAGGGTCCACCCTGGAGCTCTACCGCGCGGCCCTGAAGCTGCGCCGCGAACTGCAGACCTCCGAGGAACTGCAGTGGCACGAAACCGGCAGCGCCGACGTCCTGCACTTCAGCCGCCCGGGCGGCTGGCAGACGGTGACCAATTTCGGCGACGCACCCGTCGACCTGCCCGCCGGCGACGTGCTGGTCAGCAGCGGCCCGCTGGATGGTGGACTGCTGCCCGCCAACACCACCGCCTGGCTGCGGTGAGCCCCGCGTTGAAGGATCTGTCCGGCACGCCCGCCGACGAGGTGAACGCCAACGAGGCCAACTCCTACGATGCCAGCCTGGCCCAGGAGCTCGTCTACGGCTGCATGGGCCTGGGCGGCGGCTGGACGGCGGAGCCGTACTCGTCCGCGCATGTGGACGAGGCGGCCGCCGCCGTCGACGCGGCCCTCACAGCGGGCATCACCCTCTTTGACCACGCGGACATCTACACCAACGGCAAAGCCGAAGCCGTCTTCGGCGAGGTCCTGGCCCGGACCCCGGGGCTGCGGGAGAAAATCCGGCTGCAGACCAAATGCGGCATCCGGCTGAACGAGCAGGGCCTGGAGGCGTACTACGACCTCAGCCGGGACGGCATCCTGGAACGGGTCAACGAAAGCCTGGCCCGGCTCCGGACGGACTACGTGGACGTGCTCATGCTGCACCGCCCCGATCCCCTGATGGATCCGGCGGAGGTGGCATCCGCCGTCGGGCAGCTCATGGCAGAGGGCAAGGTGCGGGCCGTGGGCGTGTCCAACATGTCCGGTCCCCAGATCGAGATGCTGCAGGACCGGCTCGAGGCGCCCGTGGTGGCCAACCAGCTCGAAATGAGCCTGCTGAAGCGTGCCTGGCTCGAAAGCACGGTGCTGGTCAACCATGCCGAAGGCACCGACTACAGCTTCCCGCACGGCACCGTGGAGCATTGCGTCCGGAACGGCGTCCGGCTGCAAGCCTACGGGTCCCTGGCCCGCGGCCTGTACACCGGGGCCCCGGCCGCCGCGCCGACGCCGGCAGAGAAGGCCACCGCGGCCCTCGTTGCCGACCTGGCCGCCGCGAAGGGCGTCACGGGGGAGGCGGTCGTGCTCGGCTGGCTCATGAAGCACCCGGCCGGGATTGCACCTGTGATCGGCACCGCCAACCCGGAGAGGATCCTCGCCTGCGCCGGCGCCGCCGACGTCGCGGCGGCGATGACCCGCGCCGAGTGGTACGGCCTGTGGGTCGCGGCCAGGGGCAGCAACATCCCCTAGCCCCTCCCGCCCTTCCCAACCAGCTCGCAGCAGGGGCCGTTTTGGACGTCCAGAACGGCCCCTGCTGCCAGTTACTTGGGTCGGGGCGGGGTTTTTGGTCGTAATGGTCACCCCGGAGGGCAGGATCGCTTAGCGGCAAGTGCCTCAGGGCGGCTAGCGTAGATGCATGACCTCTACTACCACCACCGCCGAATCACTTCGGCCCCAGCGCAACATTCCGGCCGACATCGCCCGCTCCTGGCTGCTGGTCAACGCAATGAAGACCGATCTCTTCGACCAGTCCGCCGTCTCCCGGGCCGATGCGATCATCCTCGACATCGAAGACGCGGTGGACCCCTCGCAGAAGGACACCGCCCGCGGCAACGTCGTGGACTGGCTGACCGCCGGCGGCAGCGCCTGGGTCCGGATCAACGACGCCACCAGCCCGTTCTGGGCCGACGACCTCGCGGGCCTGCGTGGCACCCCGGGCCTGCTGGGCGTCATGCTGGCCAAGACCGAATCGGCCGACCAGGTCACGGAGAGCTTCCACCGGATGGACGGCAAGACGCCGGTCATCCCGCTGGTCGAATCCGCCGTCGGCATCGAGGAAGCCAACCACATCGCCAAAGCCCAGGGCGCCTTCCGCCTGGCCTTCGGCTCGGGCGACTTCCGCCGCGACACCGGCATGGCGGCCACCCCGGAAGCCATGGCCTACCCGCGCGCCAAACTGGTAGTTGCCAGCCGCGTCGGCGGCCTGCCGGGTCCCATCGACGGCCCCACCGTCGGCACCAGCCACCCGATCCTGCGCGAACAGACCGGCATCACCGTCATGATGGGCATGACCGGCAAGCTCTGCCTCGCGATCGACCAGACCCCGGTCATCAATGAAGTCATCAGCCCCACGCCGTCCGACGTCGCCTGGGCCACGGACTTCATGGCCGACTTCGAAGCCAACGGCCGCGTCATCCGGGACGGCTCGGACCTGCCGCGCCTGGGCCGCGCCGAAAAGATCATGAAGCTCGCGGTAGCCTTTGGGGTGCAGCCGGCCCTGTAGCCGCACCCGTACCAAACCAGGAGACCCCGTGACCGATACCCGATATCTGGTCCACGGGGTCTTTTGGGATGGTCCGCCGGCCATGCCGGCACCGGGGGAGCCCGGCGGCGGCCTGCCGGTGCTGCGCCTCCAGGACCTGTCCCGCCAGGACCTTGGCGGCGCCTTCACCAACATGACGCTCGACGCCGGAACCCGGCTCGGCTTCCGGCTCGCCGCCGAGGGGAAGTCCTGCCTCGGGCACCACAAGGTGCACGGGCCCGCCGACCGCGACCACGTCCTGTGCCCGGCGCGGGCGCAGGCCGTGAAAGGCAGCCAGTGCGAGCGGTGCTTCGTGCTCGACGATTCCCGGCTGATCCACGACTTCCACCGCGGCGGCCGGGTCCCGCCGGGCCTGCGCGCCTACCTCCTGCAGCCGCACTGGCTCTATGTCGCCACCTTCGCCCGCGGAGCCAGCAAGGTCGGAACCGCGTCCCACCTGCGCAAATGGAACCGGCTCGCCGAGCAGGGTGCCGTCGTCGCCCGGTACGTCGCCCGCGCCGGGGACGGCCGCGTCGTCCGCCTTCTTGAGGACATGGTCACGCGCGACGCCGGTCTGCCGCAGCAGGTCCGCGCGGCCGCTAAGGCGGCTGCGCTCGTGGCCCCGGCAGCCGCCGTCGAACTCGACGCCCTGAACGCCCGGCTGGCAGGCGAAGCCCGAACCCTCCTGGCCGGAGCCGGCGGGGAGGGCTTTGAAGTGGTGGACGAGCGGTGGATTCGGCCGGAACTCTCTGCCGGCGCCTGCGCACAGGCCGCCCGACATGCCTACCCGCGCGATCTGGGGGCCGGAACGCACGGCTTCCGGATCGACTCGCTGAGCGGCAGCATTGCGCTCGCGGCGCTGGACGGCAGTGATCTGGAATTCGTGGTGAACCTGGGGCAACTCAAGGCCAGGGTTATCGAACTCGGTGACCACGGCTCGGACGTCCCGGCGGTGCAGGAATCCCTGTTCTGACGCCGGACTTGTCCCGCGACGCGCACATTACTGGACGCGCCCGTATTCCGGCGTCGCCAGGCAATGTGCGCGTCGCCAGGCAATGTGCGCGTCGCCAGGGATTTTCCGCCTCGCGGCGTTGCCTGTGCGCCCCGGTAGACTGGCACGGTGCTGAATGAATTCTGGGCCACCGCGTCAACCACCTACAAGGTGCTCGTCTTCAGCGCCATGGGCCTGATCGCCCTCGGCATCATCCTCAACGTGGTGGGCACCAGCACCGGCAACCAGGCCCTGGCCCTCGCCTCGCTGCCGGTGATCGGGCTGGGCCTGATCCTGCACATTGCCGGGCTTGTGGTCCGAGGCCAGACCATCCGGAAGAACCTCAAGCGCTAGCCCCGCCCGCGGCGGACCCGCGCGACACCGCCACCGGCCGACGGCGGACCCGCTGCGTCCCTGTCACGAAGCCGGACGGCCCGGGGCGTGGCGATAGGCTGGAACCATGACTATCAATCCGGACCTGCAGGGGCGCAGCTACCCTGCCGCAGAGGTGTATGACGTCGGCCGCGAGAAGATCCGCGAGTTCGCTCGCGCGGTCAAGGCCACGCACCCCGCCCACTTCGATGTCGCCGCCGCCGAGACGCTGGGCCACAGCGACCTCGTGGCGCCGCCGACCTTCGCCATCATCGTCGCCCAGCGCGCCGACGCGCAGCTGATCGAGGATCCGGATTCCGGAATCGACTTCTCCCGCGTGGTCCACGCCGACCAGCGGTTCACCCACCACCGCCCGATCGTCGCGGGCGACCGGCTGGTCGCCGAGCTGCACGTCGACGGCGTCCGCGCCATGGGCGGCGGAGCCATGATCACCACCCGCTCGGAGATCTTCGCGCTCGCCCCCGGCGCTGCCGGTGACGCTGCCGGCGTCCGCCAGCCGGTCGCCACCGCCACCTCGTCCATCCTGGTCCGCGGAGAGGGACAGTAGCCATGAGCATCAACATCGCAGAACTCACAGTCGGCCAGGACATCGGCAGCCGCAGCATCACCGTCACCCGCACCGACCTCGTCAAGTACGCGGGTGCATCCGGTGACTTCAACCCGATCCACTGGAACGAGGCGTTCGCCACGGGCGTCGGCCTGCCGGGCGTGATCGCCCACGGCATGTTCACCATGGGCGCCGCCGTCCAGCTCGTGACTGACTGGGCCGGCGACCCCTCCGCCGTCGTCGACTTCCAGACCCGTTTCACCAAGCCGGTGCCGGTCGCTGACACCACGGGCACGCCGGAGTCCGGCGCCGTGATCGAGGTCAGCGGAGCCATCGGAGCGCTCGACGTCGACGCGGGCACCGCCCGCGTCGACCTCACGGTGGTCTCGGCCGGCCAGAAGGTCCTCGTCAAGGCCCAGGCCGTCGTCAGGCTGGCCTAGCCCATGGCGCTGCTGTGAAACGAACGGCTGTGACCAGGGATGTCTTCGTCCCGGCTGCCGAGATCACGCACTGGCGGAACGCTGTGGTGGTGGCCTACGGGGCCAGCGGAATCGCGTTTTCCACCTGGGTGTCCCGGCTGCCGGCCATCCGCGATGGCCTGGACCTGACCCCGGGCACCATCGGGCTGCTCCTGCTCTGCATGACGGCCGGGTCCTTCCTGTCCGTGTCCGCCTCGGGCCTGATCGTCCTCCGGCTCGGCTCCAAGCGCACCATCCGGATCGGCAGCATCATGGTCGGGTTCGGTTTGATCCTGGCGGGCTTTGGCACGTCCGTGCTCGCCAACCCCGTGGCGGTCGCCGCAGGACTGGCGATCATCGGGCTGGGCACGGCCAGCTGGAACACCGCGTCCAATGTGGAGGGCGCCGCCGTGGAACGCGCCGTCCGGCGGCACATCATGCCCCGGCTGCACGGCTCCTTCAGCCTGGGAACGGTGGCAGGGCCGGGCTGGGCGCCTGGGCCGCCGGCGCCGGAATCCCGGTCTTCTGGCACTTCGCCGCCGCGGGCCTGCTGGTGGCCGGCTCGGTGACCACCGCTGCGGCATGGTTCCGGGCCGACATCACCCCGGTCGAGGGGGAACAACCCTTCAAAGCATCCGGGACCGATACCTTCGAGGATCCCTCCACCGGGCCCATCCCCATCGTCCGGCAGACGGACGCGGTCCCCGAGCAGCCGCTGGACAACAAACGCCAGATCGCCCAGGCCTGGCGTGACCGGCGCACACTGCTCCTGGGCGTGCTGGTCCTCGGGCTCGCCCTCGCCGAAGGCGCCGCGGGTGACTGGGTGGCCCTGGCCCTGGCGGACGGCCACGGCCAGACCGACGCGGCCGGAGCCGCCGGGTACGGGCTGTTCGTCACCTTCATGACCATTGGCCGCTTCGCCGGCACCCTGGTCCTGGACCGCTTCGGCCGCGTCCCGGTGATGCGCTGGTGCGCCGCACTGGCCGTGCTGGGCCTGGGCTTGTTCGTCTTCGCCCCGGCCCCGTGGCTGGCCTACGTGGCCCTGGCCATCTGGGGACTCGGCGCCTCACTCGGCTTCCCGGTGGGCATGTCCGCCGCGGCCGACGATCCCGTCAAGGCCGCCGCACGGGTCTCCGTGGTGTCCACGATCGGCTACGGAGCGTTCCTGTGCGGGCCGCCGCTGCTGGGCCTGCTGGCCGAGCACGTCGGCATTCTCCACTCGCTGCTCGCCGTCATGGTGATGCTGATCGCCAGCTTCCTGCTCTCCCCGGTGACACGCAAACTCCCCGTGTCCGCGCCCGTGCCGGGACAATACAGCTAACTGAGAGCGGGTGGCCCCGGCTTAGTGGGGCGGATGATCCCGGCTAGGCTGGTCAGGTGACCCAGATTCAGCTTTCCGCCCTGACCACCTCCGCCGTCGGCGGCCCCGCCGGCAGCTACATCGAGGCCGACAGCGAGGCAGGGATCATCGACGCGGTCCGCACGGCGGACGCCGCCGGCCAGCCCCTGCTGATCATCGGCGGCGGCTCCAACCTGCTGGTCTCCGACGACGGGTTCCCCGGTACGGTGCTGAAGATCGCCTCGGAAGGGTTCACGGTCAACGCCGAGGACTCCTGCGGCGGCGTGGCGGTGGTGGTCCAGGCCGGCCACAACTGGGACGCCTTCGTCGAGCACGCCGTGAAGCACGCCTGGTCCGGCGTCGAGGCGCTTTCCGGGATCCCCGGCGCCACGGGCGCCACTCCCGTACAGAACGTCGGCGCCTACGGGGCCGACGTGTCGCAGACCATCGCCGCGGTGCGCACCTGGGACCGGGAACGCAATGCGGTGAAGACCTTCACGAATTCCGAACTCGCGTTCGGCTACCGTGACTCCATCCTGAAGCGAACCACCGTCAACGGCTCGCCGCGCTATTTGGTGCTCACGGTGGAATTCCAGCTCCCGCTAGGCCGGATGAGTGCCCCCATCCGCTACGCCGAGCTCGCCCGGTCCCTCGGCGTCGAGCAGGGCCGGCGGGCCTACTCCAATGACGTCCGGCGCGAAGTGCTGCGGCTGAGGGCGTCCAAGGGCATGGTCTGGGATGCGAAGGACCGTGACACCTACTCCACGGGATCATTCTTCACCAACCCGATAGTGCCTGAAGAAATGGCGGCACGGCTGCCGCAGGAGGCCCCGCGTTACCCGGGCGGCGCGGATGGGCTGACCAAGCTCTCGGCGGCCTGGCTGATCGACCAGGCCGGGTTCGCCAAGGGCTTCGGGCTGGACCCGAACAGCGTCTCGGGCGGCCGGGCATCGCTTTCCACCAAGCACACACTCGCCATCACCAACCGGGGAGGGGCCAGCACCGCGGACATGCTGGCCGTCGCGCGCGAGGTGCGCCACGGCGTCGTCAAACGGTTCGGCATTGAACTGCACCCGGAACCGCTGCTGATCGGCGTCGAACTCTAACGAACGCTCGGCCATCGTCGGCACGGCGCCTCAGCGCCGCGCCTAGCGGTCCGTGGGGCGGGGGGTCACCTTGCTGAAGAGCATGAAGGTGAAACCGGAAGCTGAGGCCCCGAGCAGGAAGACCTGGCAGAACGCCACGGATTGAACGCTGGGACCGCTTTGCAGCACCAGCCCGGCGCACGCAAACGCTATGGCGCCGGCGAGCAACGCCAGCGAGCCGAGCAGGAAAGCCTGTACGGTGGCCGGAAATTCGCCGGCGTAGTCGAGGTGAAGGTCCCGGCCACGCGGGGCGCTGCTTCCGCGGTTCACGCCCTTCTGCGCCAGTGCCTGCGACCGTGCCTGAGACCGTGCCCGCGGCTGCAGCGCCGCGGCTGTGACAAAGCTGGCCACCGACACCGCCATACACAAACCGGCCACCAGCTGCAGCGTACTCATCATGGGCGAAAGCCGGGTGCCGCTGGCGATGGCGACGGCGAGACCGGCAGCCATGCCGGCGGCGCTGGAGGCCCAGCCCAGCAGGGCCAGCCTCCGGCACAGGGGCCGCAGCTGCGGCCACACCTCACTCATAGTCATGCATCAAGGGTAGGGAGGCCCGCTGGAAGACGGCTGGGAACAGCCGGGCAACAGCCCGACAACGGGCGCGGGAGCCCTGCCATGGGTGTCTCCCTGCGGGCGGCCTACCATGGGTCCATGGCAATCACGACGCGCGTCCGGCTCACTCCCGGAATCATGGGCAGGCTGCGGCTGGCTTCGCAGGGACTTCTGGGACCAGGGTTTGAGTCCGTCCCGGAGGCCGTCCGCACCATGACGGCGATGCAGGCCCAAGACCTGCGGGCCGCGCTCTGGGCTGTCGGCCAGCGCGTTCCGGGTGCCCGGGTTGACGATGTCCGCGGGGCGCTGGATCGGGCGGAGATCGTCCGCTCGTGGCCCATGCGCGGCACCCTGCACGTGCTGGCCCCGGAAGATTTGAAGTGGATGCTGGCGATTACCTCTGATCGGCTGATCCGTGGCATGGCCGGGCGCCACCGGGAGCTGGAGATTGACGGCCGGGACGTGGAAGCAAGCCGTGACGCGGCCCTGGAACTCGTCCAAGGCGGCCGATCGGCGACGCGCCAGCAGCTTTTCGCGGCCTTTGAGGCCGCGGGGCAGTCGACGGCGGGCCAGCGCGGAATCCACCTGCTGGGGATGCTGTGCCAGCGGGCCTGGCTGGTCCAGGGACCGCTCGCGGGGAATCAGCAGCTCATCAAAGCGTTCGACGAGTGGATTCCAAAATCGCGCGAACTGGACCGTGCCGAAGGCATCGCGGAACTGCTGCTCCGGTACATGCTCAGCCACGGCCCGGCCACGGAACGGGACTTCGCCTGGTGGTCCAGCACGCCGCTGACGGAGGTCCGCACCGCCCTGGCTCGCGTGTCAGACCAGCTGGTGGGGCTGGAGTTCGAAGGAGCCACCTACTGGCTGTCGCCGGCCACCGCGGCACTGCTGGACGACGGCGTGCCCGGCCAGCGCACGGTGTTTGCCCTGCCGGGGTTCGACGAGTTCCTGCTGGGCTACACGGACCGGTCCCTCGTGCTGGCGCCGGGGGACGCTGACAAGGTGGTCCCCGGCGGCAACGGGATGTTCAAGAAGACCATCGTCTCCGGCGGCCAGGTGATTGGCACCTGGGCGCGGGCGGGCACGGGCCGGGCGGGCGCCGTCGTGCCTGAACCTTTTGACGCGGTTAACGGGCTGCGGCCTGCCGCCCAAAAGTCCTTTGAGCTGCAGGCCGCGAAGTACCTAAGATTCTTAGGCGGCTGAGGATGCTTAGAGATTCCCGGTGGCGATGCGGAGCATGCGCCGCAGCGGCTCGGCGGCGCCCCACAGCAGCTGGTCGCCCACCGTGAACGCGCTGATGTACTGCGGACCCATCTCCAGCTTGCGGATGCGGCCCACCGGGATGTCCAGGGTGCCGGACGCCGCCACGGGCGTGAGTTCGGCCATCGAGGCTTCCTTGGTGTTCGGCACCACGCGGGCCCACTCGTTGTCCGTGTCCAGGAGCTTTTCGATCTCGGACACGGAGAGGTCTTCGCGGAGCTTCAGCGTGAGGGCCTGGGAGTGCGAGCGCATGGCACCGATCCGGACGCACAGGCCGTCCATGATGACCCGGTTCCCGGCCGAAGTGCCAAGGATCTTGTTGGTCTCCACCCCGGCCTTCCATTCCTCTTTGGACTGGCCGTTGCCGAGGTCCGCGTCAATCCAGGGGATCAGGGAACCGGCAAGCGGAACGCCGAACTGGGTCGCGTCGATTTCGGTGCGCTGGTGCGCCAGGACCTTCCGGTCGATCTCCAGGATCGCCGACGCCGGGTTGTCCAGTTCGCTGCTCACCTCGGCGTTGAGGCTGCCGAACTGGTTCAGCAGTTCACGCATGTGGCGCGCGCCGCCGCCGGACGCCGCCTGGTAGGTCATGGAGGTGCCCCACTCGACGAGGTCGTTCTTGAACAGCCCGCCGAGTCCCATCAGCATGCAGGACACCGTGCAGTTGCCGCCGATGTAGTCCTTCACCCCGCCGGTGAGGCCGGCGTCGATGACGTCCCGGTTGATGGGGTCCAGCACGATGATGGAGTCCTCATTCATGCGCAGCGTGGAGGCGGCATCGATCCAGAGGCCGTCCCAGCCGCGGCTGCGGAGTTCACCGTGGACCTGCTTGGTGTAGTCGCCGCCCTGGGCGGTGACAATAATGGGCAGCTTCGCCAGCGTCTCGAGGTCAAATGCGTCCTCGAGCTTGCCGGTGGCGCCTGTGGCGGCACCGGCAACGGCCGGGGCGGCACCGCCGGCGTTCGAGGTGGAGAAGAAGACCGGGTTGATGTTGGCGAAGTCGCCCTCGTCCTGCATTCGCTGCATCAGGACGGAACCGACCATGCCGCGCCAGCCGACGAGGCCGACAGACGGGGTAGCTGCTGTAGTCATGGGCCCAGTTTAGACTTCACCGGCTGCCAGACGCAGTCGGTTACGTCACGCCGTCGGATTCAGCACGCGTTTGCGGACGACGCGGGGCCGGAACCGTGCCGCCTATTCGACAGGCCGGGGAAGGCTGCGGGCGCTGCGGAGCCGTTCGGCCCGGCGCTCCTTGGCGTAGCCGGCCCAGGCCGCGAACAGCGGAACCAGGATCACCAGGTACATCCACACGGGAGTCCTCGATGGCCGCCGCGTTGCTGGCCTTTTCCTGCTCCTCGGCGTTGGTGAGGAGCCGTTTTGCAAGTTTCCAGCCAAAACGGCAGCCCCTTATCCGCGCATCAGCCTAACGGCCGCGGCCAAGGCCATGTGCATCCCGGTGTACAAACCCAACCCGCCCAATCTAGCCCGGACGCCGGCACCAGGCGATGGGGTGATCTCCCCATCACCCCGGGTTGCGGTCCCGTATGGCGGGGCGGCGCTCCCGGGCGGCGCTAGTCGCCGCGCGGCTCTTCCAGCAGCGCGGACTTCCGCCGGCGCAGCGCAAAGACCGCCCCGAACGTGAAGACCTGGGTCACCACCACCAGCACGATCGCGCCGATGATCTTGTTGCCGCCCAGGATCATGGTCAGTCCCACTATGGCCGAAAGCAGCGCGAGCAGGGGCAGGAGCATGTACCCCAGGACAAAGAGAGTCTCGGGCTTGCGCAGCATTACTTGGCCTCCGTCCGGCGCCACATGGTGAACCGGTACCGCGTCCCGGTGGCGGACGTGAGCCAGCCGGTGGCCGGCTCACTCGCCGCCAGCTTCCATTCATAGGTCAGCTCGGGCGCGTAGGTGTCGCCGTCCGTCTCGGAATCGATGAACGTCACCACGGCGACATCGGCGATGTCCAGGGTCTGCGCGAAGATTTCCCCGCCGCCCAGAACCCACACGGTCTCGTGGCCCGGAGCGAACTGGGACTCCAGCAGCGCGTCGTCGAGCGACTTCACTGCGAGCGCTCCCTCCGCCTCGGAAGTGTCGCCCCAGCCTTCCTGCCTGGTGACCACAATGTTGGTGCGGTCCGGCAGCGGACGGTACTTGTCCGGGAAGGACAGCCAGGTCTTGCGCCCCATGATCACCGGATGTCCGGTGGTCAGCCGGGTGAAGTGCTTCATGTCTTCGGGAAGGTGCCACGGCATGTCGCCGTCCTTGCCGATCACCCCTGCCGTGGTCTGCGCCCAGACCAGCCCGATGCCGGTGGTGCTGGCGGCGATTTTTTCGGTGAAGGCCATGGGATCCATGGCGTCGTCGTTGCTCATACGGCTATCGGGGCCTTAATCGTGGGGTGGTGCTGGTAGCCGACCACCTCGAAGTCCTCGAGGGTGTAGTCGAAAATGGAGTCCGGCTTGCGTGTGATGTTCAGCTGGGGGTACTCGTAGGGTTCGCGGGCGAGCTGCTTGAGGACCTGGTCCATGTGGTTGTCGTAGATGTGGACATCCCCGCCGGTCCAGACGAATTCGCCCGGTTCCAGCCCGGTCTGCTGCGCGATCATGAGCGTCAGCAGGGCGTAGGAGGCGATGTTGAACGGCACGCCCAGGAACGTGTCCGCCGAGCGCTGGTAGAGCTGGCAGGAGAGCTTGCCGTCGGCCACGTAGAACTGGAAGAACGCGTGGCACGGGGGCAGCGCCATGTCCTTGAGCTCGGAGACGTTCCAGGCCGAGACGATGTGCCGGCGCGAGTCCGGGTTGGACTTCAGGTTCTCGATGAGTTCGGCGATCTGGTCGATGTGACCGCCGTCGGGCGTGGGCCAGGACCGCCACTGGACCCCGTACACGGGACCGAGTTCGCCGTCGGCGTCGGCCCATTCGTCCCAGATGGTGACGCCCTGGTCCTGCATCCATTTGACGTTGGTGTCCCCGCGCAGGAACCACAGCAGCTCCACCGCGACGGACTTGAAGTGCACCCGCTTGGTGGTGATGAGCGGGAAAGTTTTGCTCAGGTCGAAGCGGAGCTGGCGGCCGAAAACACTGAGGGTGCCGGTGCCGGTGCGGTCCGATTTGTGCGTGCCGTGCTCGAGGACGTCGCGCAGGAGGTCTTCATAGGGCGTAGGAATGCTCACGGGTCCAGTCTACTGAGAAGTCGCCGGCTCTCCTTATCCGTCTTGCTGCTGAGCCGGGCGCGCAGGACCGCCAGCAGGGCGGCGTCGTCCAGTCCTGCTGCGCGGCCGCCCGCAATGTAGCGGTCGACGGCGGCAATCACCTCCGCGGGAGCCGCCGGCGCTGCCGCTTGCCCGGGCGCGGCCCCAGGGACCGGCGCGGCCCCCGTCCGCGCGACGACGGTGCCGTTGCGCCGCCGGGTTTCGACCAGCCCCGCCAGCTCGAGCTCCTTGTAGGCCCGGGCGACGGTCCCGGCCGCCAGGCCCAGGTCCGCCGCGAGGCTGCGGACGGTCGGCAGCCGGCTTCCCGGTGCCAGCGTCCCGGCCGCAATCAGGGACGCCACCTGCGACCGGATCTGCTCGAAGGGCGGAACAGGGGAGCGGAGGTCGACGGAGAGCCCTGCCGTCACGTGGCGGGCTCCTTGTCCGGCCGCGGAGCCGGAGCCGGACGGTCCCGGGCCAGCATGCGGACGGGGATGACGGCGATGACTACGGCAACGCCGGCCAGGACGGAGCCGGCCAGGGCCGCCGGCCACCACGATCCGGCGGCCGGAGGGACGCCCTCCCCGAAGGCGTCCGGCCCCAGCACCGCCGCCCAGACCTGGCTTTGGGTCAGCAGCAGGACCGCGGCCTGGGCGGTCAGGGCGGCCGCAAGGGTCCGCACTGCCCGGTGCACAGTGATGGCGCGCAGGGCCGCGTCCATGCCCGAGGGAAGGCCGGGCACCCCGTGCCGGCGGCGGGCGGCCAAGAGCGCCGGCAGCGAAACGGCTGCTGTGCCGGCCATGAGCAGGGCGGCCGGTACCCAGTCAAGCTCCTCGCCCGGGAGGGCGGGCCCCGCGGCCGTGACCCCAACGACGGCCAGGAAGACCAGCAGGGCCAGGGCGGCCGTGGTCAGCAGGGCGGGGCTCACGGGCTGCCGGGGCCAGCCGCGCGGTGCTTCCGGACTTCCGTAATTGCGTTGCAGGAGCAGCTCGCCGCCGGCGATGGCCAGCAGGACCGCGGTGGCCATCAGGGCCACGATTCCCGCAAGGCCCAGGCTGGCGGCCGCCATGACCACGGGGGTGAGGAAGACGCCGGCCACGAGCGGCACGGCAGCCGCGAGGCCAAGGAGTGCTCCGAGCGAGGAGATCAGTCTGACCGCCGGGTGCCGGGGTCCGGCGGCGAGTCCGGATTCGGGCCGGTTCCGGACGCCCAGGCCTGCGGAGGCGAGCCGCGGCGGACGCCAGCACCACATCACCACCAGGACCGCCATCCCCGCCAGGGCGGCGAAGTTCGTCCAAGACGCCGGTCCGTCGGCGGGATCGGGACGGGACGCGAAGTTGCCCGCGATGACCGCCAGCCCGGCAGCCACCATGGACACCGTGCGCAGCAGCCGGTTCATCGCGATGCTCCGCAGTACCGCATTGTCGACGGCGTCGAGGGACTCCAGCTGGCGGCGGCGGGAAATCAGCCACAAAACCAGCCAAGTACCGACGGCCAGCACCAGCAGGGCGCCCCCGAGCCAGGCGGCCTCTTCCGGTCCGGGGATACGGCCGTCACCGCCGCCGCTGTTGTAGCTGTCGCCGTCGTTGATGGTCCAGGGGGCCACGGCCGCGAATCCGGGCAGCGTGGCGGTCCGGGCGATGGCCGCGGCAGCCGAGACGAAGATCGCAGCCGTGGTCAATGCCAGCCTGCGGGGCAGGAAGTCCCGGATCCGCCGCACCGACAGCACGGCCTGCCGCCGCATTCGCCGCGGACCCGGGTAACTGACCTGGCCCAGGGCATGCACGGCCAGGCAGCCCAGGACCGGCCAGCCCAGTGCCGGGATAATCGACTCGGCGTTCACGACGGACGCGGCGGTTGGGTTGGCCGGGATGATGCCCAGGGTCATGGCGCCCTGGAGGGAGCTCGCCAGCCAGCCGATCACGCCCACCCACAGCCCGTGCTCGGACACGCTCCGCGGCGTCGTTCCGGTCCCCGGGGCCCAGACCACCCACCGCAGCACGGCATAGACCAGCAGCGCCGCGATCGCCGGGCCCAGCAGCAGCATCGGCGGAACGTAGAACTGGACAGGCATGAAATCCCCCAAGATTCAGCAGCTTTGTACCAAGCTATTGATACAAACTAGTTCTCGGGGCCCGGGGGGTCAAGGTGTCAGTCGTCGAACGGCTTGAACCGCTCCACGGCAACCACCTTGTTCTTGCTGCCGCGCGCCACATGACACACCACAATCTCGCCGGGCGCCAGGAAGGGGTCCGAGGACGGCAGCAGATCCCGCAACCGGGAGCTCATGTGCTTGCCCAGTTGCTTCAGGACGGTCGGCAGTGCCGGGCGGTGCGTGCACAGGGCCACGGCCCGCTGCTTGTCGAACAGCCCCTCGACGACGGCGGCCGTCTTGTGCGGGCTGCGGCCGTGCCGGTGCTCGGTCAGGGATTCGTTGAGCTTCACCTTGGCGTCAGCCGCCTTGGCGTACGGTGCGATGGTGGCCACGCACCGCAGCCACGGGCTCGAAACGATCCGCGCGGGCTTCCACGCCTGCAGCAGCCGCCCCACCGCCTGTGCCTGCCGGGCTCCGGTGGCCGCGAGCGGCCGGTCACCTTCGGCCTTGGTCCAGGAGGAGCGCGGTTTGGCCTTGGCATGGCGCACGATCAGCAGTGGCCAGGTTGCCAGTTCGCCGCGGTCGTGGGCGTTCACGAGGTGCTGCAGCGGCTCAACGTCGCCGGGGTTGCTCAGGAGGCGGGCGGCCTTCTCGGGAGGGCACCACATGACGCTGTCGACTTCCGTGCCGTCCGGCAGCAAGGCAGCGCCGTCGACGTCGACCGCCCAGTAGTGGACCACCTTCAAGCCGGCGGCCACGTGGTAATGGATGGCCGGAAGCGGGATCCCCAGCGGAGCGGTGAGCCCGATCTCCTCCTCCACCTCGCGGACAGCGCACTCCGGGATGGTCTCGCCGGCGTCGATCTTGCCCTTCGGCCAGGACCAGTCGTCATACCGCGGGCGGTGAATCAGCAGGACCTCGAGCTGGTCCTTGTTTGCCGAATTGAGCCGCCACGGGATGGCGCCCGCCGCCGTAACGGCAATCTCTTCATCTGGACGGTCGGTCTGGTCCGCAATCAGTGCATCGCTGCTCACACTCACGGTCCCTACCGCAGGCTGGTCGAGCGCTGGCGCGAACGGGAGGCGAGCAGCCAGGACTGGACGTCCTGGAGGTTCCGGCCGTCTTCTGCCAGGTGGTGGCGGGTCCATTCGCCCTGGCTGTCCAGGTGCCAGCTGGCGGTTTCGGGAACCATGTAGCGGTCCAGCAAGTCCAGGACATAGCTCGTGTCATTGCCGCTGGCCAGCTGCACGAGCGCCTCCACGCGGCGGTCGAGGTTGCGGTGCATCATGTCGGCCGAGCCGATGTACACCACCGGGTCGCCGGCGTTGGCGAAGGCGAAGACGCGCGAGTGCTCCAGGAAGCGGCCCAGCACGGAGCGGACCGTGATGTTTTCGCTGAGGCCCGGGACTCCGGGACGCAGGGAGCAGATGCCGCGGACAATGACGTCCACCCGCACTCCGGCCTGGGACGCACGGTACAGGGAATCGATGATGGCCTCGTCCACCATCGAGTTGACCTTGATCTGGACGCGGGCGGCGATGCCGGCCCTGGCATTCCGGATCTCGGTTTCGATCCTGTCGATCAGCCCGGACCGGACCGAGCGCGGCGCCACGAGCAGCCTCTTGAACGTGGACTTCGGCGCGTAGCCGGAGAGCTGGTTGAACAGCTTGGAGAGGTCTTCGCCCACTTGCTCGTTGGCCGTCAGCAGGCCCAGGTCCTCGTAGTAGCGGGCCGTGCGGGGGTGGTAGTTGCCGGTGCCGATGTGGCAGTAGCGGCGCAGGCCGTCCACTTCCTGGCGGACCACGAGCGAGAGCTTGCAGTGGGTCTTCAGGCCCACGATGCCGTACACCACGTGGACGCCGGCCTGTTCGAGTTTCCGGGCCCAGGAGATGTTGGCCTGCTCGTCGAAGCGGGCTTTGATCTCCACGAGGGCCAGGACCTGCTTGCCGGCCTCGGCGGCGTCGATCAGCGCATCGACAATCGGGGAGTCGCCGGACGTGCGGTACAGGGTCTGCTTGATGGCCTGGACCTTCGGGTCCGCGGCCGCCTGTTCCAGGAACGCCTGGACGGAGGTGGAGAAGGAGTCATACGGGTGGTGCAGGAGGATGTCCCGGCGCCGCATGGCGGCAAAGACGTTGGCCGCCTTGGAGGTCTCCGATTCGTTGAGGTACCGGGAGGTGTGCGGGACGTGCTTCGGGTAGTGCAGGTCCGCCCGGTCGATCCCGGCAATCACCGACAGGCCGCGCAGGTCCAGCGGAGCCGGCACGGAGTAGACCTCGGATTCCTCGACGCCGAGCTCGCGGATCAGCAGGGCGCGGATGTTGGGGTTGATGTCATTGGTGACCTCAAGCCGGACAGGCGGGCCGAACCGGCGGCGCAGGAGTTCCTTCTCCAATGCCTGCAGGAGGTTCTCGGCGTCGTCCTCTTCGACCTCGACGTCCTCGTTGCGGGTCACCCGGAAGATGTGGTGCTCCAGGACCTCCATGCCGGCGAACAGCTGGTCCAGATGCACCGCGATCACTTCTTCGAGCGCGATGAACCGTGCCACCCGCCCGGCGACGGAGCCGGCGCGGGCGCCGTCGATGGAGATCAGGCGCGGCAGCTGGTCCGGGACCTTGACGCGGGCGAAGAGCTCCTTGTCGCTGACCGGGTTGCGGACCACCACGGCCAGGTTCAGGGACAGCCCCGAGATGTAGGGGAACGGGTGGGCCGGGTCCACGGCCAGCGGGGTCAGGATCGGGAAGACCTTCTCCGCGAACATGGCGCTGAGCTGGTCCTTGGCCTGCGAGTCCAGCTCCTCCCAGTGCATGAGGTGGATGTGCTCGTAGGCCAGCGCCGGGCGGATCTGTTCGGCGTAGACACGGGCGTGGCGCTGCTGCAGCTGGTGCGCGGCCTCGCCGATCTGCTCCAAAACCTGCATGGGACTCAGCCCGGCGGGGGAGGGGACCGCGAGCCCGGTGGCGATCCTTCGCTTCAGCCCGGCCACCCGGACCATGAAGAACTCATCCAGGTTGGAGGCGAAGATGGACAGGAAGCTGACCCGCTCCAGCAGGTACAGGTTGGGGTCCTCGGCGAGTTCCAGGACCCGGGCGTTGAAGGCAAGCCAGCTGAGCTCCCGGTCCAGGAACCGGTCGGGGCTGATGTCGCCTTCCGGTTCCAGGTTCGGCGCGAACTCCGGAATGTCGATCCGGTCCTGGGTGGCGCGTGAGGCCGGCACTTCGGAGGAGCCAAAGCGGGCTCGTACCGGACGCGCCCCCTTTTCCGACGTAGCTGGTTCAGACGTGGATGTCCGGGCAGTATCCCGTGGCATGGTGTCTCCTCAATGCTGGCGCGATGTAGGTTCAACCTTACAAGCAATCACGGCCAGATGACCCCAGATTGCGGCCCGGGCGGGACGGTCGTCCGCCGACTTGACTAACGGCCGCCAAGGGCCGCGGGGCCGCCGGTCAGTGCTGCTGCGGGAGCGGCGCGTACATGACGTCGACATCCCAGCGGGTGAATCCGAGCCGGCGGTAGAGGGAGACTGCGGGGGCGTTGTCGGCATCGACGTAGAGCATGACGGCACGGAGCCCGAGGTCCTGCAGGTGCCTGATGCCGGCGACGGTGAGCGCCTTGCCCAGCCCGGAGCCCTGGGCCTCCGGGGTTACGCCCACAACATAGACCTCGCCGATCGCGGGGTGATTGCCATGCCGGGGGTGCACCTTGGTCCAGTGGAACCCCAGAAGCCGGTCCGTCGGGTCCACAGCCAGCAGGAACCCTGCCGGATCAAACCAAGGTTCGGCCATCCGGGCGTCCAAATCGGCGCGCGTCATGTTGCCCTGCTCCGGGTGGTGGGCGAAGGCGGCCTTGTTGGCGGCCAGCCAGGCGTCCTCGTCCCGGCCGGGCACGAAAGCGCGGAGCTGCACGCCCTCCGGGAGCCGGATCTCCGGCAGGGCTGCCGCCGCCGTCATCAGCCGCATCTTCCAGAGTTCGCGGACGGCGCCGTAGCCATAGCGGGCCGCGAGGTCCGCGGCGGCCTCATGGTTTCCGTGGGACCAGGCCTTCAGGCCGGCGAATCCGCGGACGTTCTTCAGTTCTCCCACCAGGCGGTCGCCCACGCCCTGGTTGCGGTAGCTGGGGTGGACGGCGATCTCCAGGACCCCCGTGCCGTCGGGTTCTTCGATCACGACGGCGACGCCGGCCAGGTCCTGCGCAGTCGCCGGATCCAGCTTGTCGTCCGGGGCGTAGAGGGCGAAGGCCAGCACCGAATGCTCGCCGGCGTCGGCGGCGCGCAGCGTGACAAGGGTTTGTTCGGACAGCGGCGGATTGCCGTCGGACTCTTCCGCCGCAGCCACAAGGGCGGCGACGTCCCTCAGCAGCCTGCCGTCCACGGTTCCTTTGACAGCATGGACGGGCCAGTTTTCCGGGTGCGCAGGGCTCATGGTGCAAGGCTATCGGGTGCCCGGCCGCCGGCGGCCGATTTTGTTCAACTCCGGGCGTCGGCGTATAGTCGATATCTCGTCCGGCGTTCCGCCAGATGCGAGGGGGATCCACCACTGGGGTGGCCTCGATACGTTCGACCCGTATGTCCTCCACTGAACTGCCGCACTGAATAATTGCAGCACTGAAATTGCAACAAGAAGGCCCCGGACTCTGGATTCCGGGGCCTTCTGCGTTCGCAACGCCCTGTGCTGGTATGTCCTGTGCTGCTGTGCCCTATGCTGGGGCGGTGCCGCTCAGGCCTCGGTGAGTTCGTCCTCGGGCTGGCGGACCAGGGTCAGGCGGTAACCGACGTTGCGGACCGTGCTGATCAGGTTTTCATGGTCGGCGCCCAGTTTGGCGCGGAGCCGCCGGACGTGGACGTCCACGGTGCGGGTGCCGCCGTAGTAGTCATAGCCCCAGACTTCGGTCAGCAGCTGCTGGCGGGTGAACACCCGGCCGGGGTGCTGGGCCAGGTATTTCAGCAGTTCAAATTCCTTGAAGGTCAGGTTCAGTGCCGCGCCGTTGACCCGTGCGGTGTAGCTGGCCTCGTCAATCACGACGCCGGCGGCCCGGATTTCGGTCGGGACATCCTCCTGCTCGGGGACGGCGCGTGCCACGCCGAGGCGGATCCGGGCTTCGACCTCCGCCGGGCCCGCGGATTCCAGGAGGATGTCGTCCACGGCCCACGCCGAGGAGACGGCAGCCATGCCGCCCTCGGTCAGGATGAGCATCAGGGGAGCGCTGAGGCCGGTGGCCTTGAGCAGCTGGGTGAGGGAACGTGCGCCCACCAGGTCCTTGCGGGCATCCAAAAGGACAATGTCGCAGGGGTCGGTTTCGAGCAGGGCCGTGGGCTCGGCCGGAAGGATGTGCACCCGGTGGTTCAACAGTTCCAGAGCAGGCAGGACGTCCACGGATGTTCCGGTGCTGTTCGTCAATAGCAGGATGTGCGACATTGTTCCTCCAAGGGGTGTCCGCGCATCGTTGGGCGTCTGTGTTGCTGATGATGAGTATACCTAAAGGCCCCTTTCCGGCCATGGTCCCGTCACCTCCGGCCGGTCCTTTTGCGACACATACCGTTCATATAGGGCAGGATTGAACCGTCAGGGCCCGCGGCCCGTGGAAATTGAGCCGAGTCGAATTGGGGTCCGCAGTGAGCGAAGGTACGACCAGGACAGGTCTGCCGATGGCGAGCCAACGGTGAAACCGTGGAGCGTCGGGATCATCGGCCTGGCCGGCCTGGTGGCCATCGTTGCCGGCGCTTACGTCTCGCCTGAGGCCCTACTGGCCGTCGGGGTCCTCAGCGCCCTCGGCATCGGCATTGGCTGGCCCTATTTCCTCGGCATCCCCGCCAAGAAGACCCTCGCGGCCCTGATCGGCCTGCCCGGCGTCGGGTCGGCCGTGGCGGCGACCTATCTCCCGGCTCCCGGCTTCCTGGACTGGACGCCTTCGTTCATGGCGGTCGGGGTGATGGCCATCTTCGTCATGCAGCTGATCCGGGGTACCGGCCAGGCCCAGCGGCTCGAATCCACCCTGGGCTCGTGCTCGGGGGTCCTGCTGTCCTGCCTGGGCGCCGGTTGGATTGCGAGCTCACGCTTCAACGGCGTCCGCGAAATGATCCTCGTGGCCGCGGTCAGTGCGGCGATCGCCCTGATGGCGGGGCTGATCCGCTGGCCTGACCGGATCGTGGCGCCGCTGGGCATCGTGGCCGCGGGGCTCGCCGGGCCGCTGGCCGGCCTGGTGTTCTCCGACATCGCAGTGCTTCCGGCTGCCCTCGCCGGCGTCGTCGTGGGCGCGGTGCTGGTGAGCTTCCGCCGCCTGGTCATTCTCAGCGGCGAGGGCTTGACCGTTTTGGCGGCCGTGGGCATGGGCCTTGGCCCGGTGTCGGCGGTCGGATCGCTGGCGTACTTCATAGACAAACTACTCATCTACTAGGCGTTAGGATGGCATCATGTCCGTACTTGCATATGAGATCTTCTTCCTTGTCCTGCTCGGCGTGGCCAGCCTGTCCATGGCCTGGTTTGCCGGCTTCGTCGTGTACCGCCTCTTCAAAGGCCAGAAGTAGCACGTTCCAGAACCCGTAGCTTCCAGAGGTAGATGCTGTGCCGATTGAAATCCCTACTGATCTGACCCCCGAAATCGTTCCGCTGTCCTGGCTCATTGGTGAGTGGGAGGGCAGTGGCCGGCTGGGAGCCGGGGACGAGGACTCCGAGCACTTCGTGCAGCATGTCTCGTTCACGCACAATGGCCTGCCGTACCTGCAGTACCGCGCCGAGAGCTGGCTGACCGACGACGAGGGCACGAAGCTGCGCCCGCTGACGGTGGAGACCGGTTTCTGGGCCCTTGACCGCAAGCAGCGCGAGGAGGACAGCGGCCCGGGCCTGATTCCAGGCGACATCGTTCCGGTGCTTAAGAGCGCGGACGAAGTCGAGGCCCTGCGCAACAGCGACGGCGGCTTCGACATCTCCGTCTCCATCGCCCACCCCGGCGGGATCTCGGAGCTGTACTACGGCCAGATCAAGGGCCCCCAGATCCAGCTCAGCACCGACATGGTGATGCGCGGCAGCCACTCCAAGGAGTACACGGCGGCCACCCGGATCTTCGGGCTCGTAGAAGGGAACCTGCTGTGGCGCTGGGATGTGGCCACCGGCAAGGGGTCGACGGCGGGCGGCGGCCTGGAGGCCCACGCGTCGGCCATCCTCGCCAAAGTAGGCTAACCACGCGGTCTCACTGATTTTTCCGTTGTCTGCATCGACCAAGGAGAAACACCGTGAACGACTCAGCTGCCGGCACAGGCACCAGCACCGACGCCGGCAAGGCCAGCTACGCCGACCTCAAGGCCGTGTACTTCAACGGCACCCTTAAGAGGTCCCCGGATGTGTCCAACACCCAGGGCCTGATCGAGGTCAGCCGCCAGATCATGGAGAAGCAGGGTGTGACAACCCGCGTGATCCGCACGGTGGACCATGACATCGCCAGCGGCGTCTACCCGGACATGCGCGAACACGGCTGGGCCACCGATGAATGGCCGGAAATCTACCCGGCCGTCAAGGAAGCGGACATCGTGGTCGTCGCCGGGCCCATCTGGCTGGGGGACAACTCCTCCCAGACCAAGAAGCTCATCGAACGCCTCTACGCCCACTCCGGGCAGCTGAACGCGAAGGGCCAGTGGGCGTACTATCCCAAGGTGGGCGGCTGCCTGATCACCGGCAATGAGGACGGGATCAAGCATTGTGCCATGAACGTCCTGTACAGCCTCCAGCACATCGGCTTCACCATCCCGCCGCAGGCCGACGCCGGGTGGATCGGCCCCGTCGGGCCAGGGCCGAGCTATCTTGACGAAGGGTCCGGTGGCCCCGAGAGTGATTTCACCAACCGCAACACCACCTTCATGACCTGGAACATGCTGCACCTGGCGCGGTTGCTCAAGGATGCCGGCGGCATTCCGTCCTACGGAAACCTCCCCGACGCCTGGAAGGCCGGCACCCGTTTCGACTTTGAAAATCCGGAATACCGCTAAAGCTAAGGACGTTCCTTTCAATATGACTATCAAGAGCCCCCTGTTGTCGCGCCCGGCCGCCGTTGAGGCCGGCGGCGCCGACGCCGGCGTCGCCGCCCACTACGGCGAGCCGCTCCGGGAGCAGCGGGCGCTGGCCGCCGGCACCGCCGTCGTCGATCTCTCCTACCGCGGCGTGGTCACGGTCAGCGGACCGGACCGCCTGAGCTGGCTCAACACCCTGTCCTCCCAGCAGCTCACTTCCCTGGCCCCCGGCCAGTCCACCGAACTGCTGTTGCTGAGCGTCCAGGGCCGGATCGAGTTTGACGCCCGCGTGGTGGACGACGGCGCCACCACCTGGCTGATCGTCGAAGGGGCCGAGGCGGCCCCGCTGGCCGAATGGCTGAACAAGATGAAATTCATGCTCCGGGTCGAGATCGCCGACGTCTCCGCCGACTGGGCCGTGCTCGGTTCCACGCGGCGCATCCCGGAGTGGTCGCAGCTGCAGGCCTGGGAAGATCCCTGGCCGCACGTCGGCGCCGGCGGCTACTCTTACGCGGTGGTGGGCGAGGACGCCCACCCCGGACTGGAGCGGCCCTGGTTCGAGTACCTCGTGCCCGCGGCTGAGCTGGTCGAGACGGTGGGGGACCGGGCCCTCGCCGGCACCATGGCTTCCGAAGCCTTGCGGATAGCCGCATGGCGGCCCCGGTGGGGCGCGGAAACAGACGACAAGACCATCCCGCACGAACTCGACCTCCTCCGCACCGCCGTGCACCTGGCCAAGGGCTGCTACAAAGGCCAGGAGGCGATCGCGCGCGTCCACAACCTGGGCCACCCGCCGCGGCGGCTCGTGTTCCTCCAGCTTGACGGATCCCAGCACACCCTGCCCGCGGCCGGCAGCGAGGTACGCGCCGGCGACCGCAAGGTGGGCGTCGTGACCTCCGTGGCGCAGCACTACGAAATGGGCCCCGTGGCCCTGGCCGTGATCAAGCGTTCCGTCGCCCCGGAGGACGTCCTGACCGTTGTCGACGGTGACGAGCCCTACGCCGCGGCCCAGGAGGTCATTGTGGCCCCCGACGCCGGCCAGGTCGTAGGCCGCCAGACCGGCTTCCTGCGGGGGACCCGATGAGCGACTCTTCCCCGAAGGATTCAGCGCCCGACGACGACACGCTGGCGCTGGCCCACACGCTCTTCGACGCGGCCCGCGAGGGCAACTCCGCGCTGCTGGGCGGCTACCTGGCCGCCGGCGCCCCGGCCACGCTGACCACTGCCTCCGGCGACTCGCTGGTCATGCTGGCGGCCTACCACGGCCACGCCGGCACCGTCCGGCTGATCCTGGAGCACGGCGGCGACGCCAACATGCCTAATGACCGCGGCCAGACGCCGCTGGCCGGCGCCGTCTTCAAGGGCTACACGGACGTCGCCCAGGAGCTGTTGGCGGCCGGGGCGGACCCCGACGCCGGCACCCCCTCCGCGCGGGCCGCCGCCGAAATGTTCGCCCGCACGGACATCCTGGCCCTCCTCGGCTGACCCCGCCGCCGGCGCCCGGCCGCCGGGCAGGCCTGCCTGGCCCGGCGGCCTGCGCAGCCTGGCCGGCGCCGGCCGTGCAGGATTTGGGACAATTGCCGCCAAATACTCCACATGGAATAATCGGTGTGGAGTAAGAGCACTTGAGACCGCAGAGGACTGCACCATGGCCCGGGTAACCGCATTGACACCGCTGGGTGTCGCCGCACTTTCCCTGCTCGTGGAGGAACCCATGCATCCCTACGAGATGTACCAGCTCCTGATCGCCCGGCACGAGGACCGGCTGGTCAAGGTCCGGCCGGGGACCCTCTATCACGCCGTCGGTCGGCTCGCAGAGCAGGGTCTTGTCGCGGCAACGGGAACGGACCGGGGAGGCAACCGTCCGGAGCGCACCACGTACACGATCTCGGCAGCCGGCCGCGAGGCGTTCACGGCATGGCTCCAGGACATGCTCGCCGCCCCGGTCAACGAATACCCGTCCTTCCCGCTGGCCATCTCCGAGGCCTACAACCTGCCCGCCGACGTCGTCGTCGAGCTCCTGGACCGGCGCCAACGGGCGCTGCGCGAACAGCTCGACTTCCTGCTCTCCGGCGAGGAGCGGCTCAAGGCGAAGGGCGTGGACCGCAAGTACTGGATCGATGTCCAGTACCAGCAGAGCACGCTGCAGGCCGAAATTGCCTGGATCGGCGGCCTGCAGGACCAGCTCCGCTCCGGCGAACTGCCGTGGTGACGCCCTTGCACAACCGGCGGCCGGAACCTGGCCGCCCCCAGCATCTCCCATCCAGTATTCACACCAGACCCTAAGGAACCCCATGGAAAACGTAGCCCGGCCATGGCCGGCACTCTGGTCCCTGGTGATCGGCTTCTTCATGATCCTGATCGACACCACCATCGTCTCGGTGGCCAACCCGAGCATCATGGAGGGCCTCAACACTGACATCAACGCGGTCATCTGGGTCACCAGCGCCTACCTGCTGGCCTATGCCGTGCCGCTGCTCATCACGGGCCGGCTCGGGGACCGTTTCGGGCCGAAGAAGCTCTACCTCTCCGGCCTCGTGGTCTTCACGCTGGCCTCGCTGTGGTGCGGGCTCTCCGGCAACGTCGAGACCCTGATCGCGGCCCGCGTGGTCCAGGGCCTCGGCGCGGCCATGATGACGCCGCAGACCATGGCCGTCATCACCCGGATCTTCGCGCCGGACCGGCGTGGAGCGGCCATGGGCATCTGGGGCGCCACGGCCGGCGTCGCCACCCTGGTCGGCCCGATCCTCGGCGGCGTGCTGGTGGACGGCCTCGGCTGGGAGTGGATCTTCTTCATCAACGTCCCCGTCGGCATTGCAGGCTTCGTCCTCGCCCAGCGCTTCGTCCCCACCCTGAGCACGCACCCGCACAAATTCGATATCCCCGGCGTGCTGCTCAGCGCCCTGGGCCTGTTCCTCCTGGTCTTCGGGATCCAGGAAGGCGAGACGTATGACTGGGGCACCATCGCCGGACCCATCACCGTCTGGGGCCTGATCATCAGCGGCATCGCAGTGCTGGTGGCCTTTGTCCTGTGGCAGCGGTTCAACAAGGGTGAGCCGCTGCTGCCGCTGTCCCTCTTCACGGACCGCAACTTCTCGCTCGCCAACATCGCGATCACCACGGTGGGCTTCACCGTCACGGCATTCAGCCTGCCGCTGATCTTCTACTACCAGATCGTCCGCGGCCTGACCCCCACCGAATCGGCGCTCATGATGGTGCCCATGGCCCTCATCTCGGGCGGCCTCGCGCCGGTGGTCGGCCGGATCATCGACAAGGTCAACCCGAAATTCATCACGGCAACGGGCCTGGTCCTGATGTCCGTGGCGCTGTTCTGGAACTCCCTGCTCATGCACCCGGACACGCCCATCTGGCTGTTCCTGCTCCCGAGCGCAGTGCTGGGCTTCGCCAATGCGGGTATCTGGGCGCCGTTGAGCTCCACCGCCACGCGCAACCTGCCGCCGCGGCAGGCCGGGGCCGGCTCGGGCGTCTACAACACCACCCGCCAGATCGGCGCCGTGCTCGGCAGCGCCGCGATCGCGGTCCTCATCCAGGCGCGGCTGGCGGCCGAGCTTCCCGCCCGTCCCGGAGCTGGCGGGGATGCCAGCCCCATGGGCTTCGGCGGAGCGCTGCCCGAGGCGCTGCATGAGGGGTTCTCGACGGCGATGGGCCAGTCCATCCTGCTGCCCGCGGCCGTCATCCTGCTCGGCGCCGCCGTGGCGCTCTTCTTCGCCAAACCCAAGCCGGTCCAGGGCTGGGGTGCCCCGGGTGCCGCTGCCGCATCAGACGCGGCGGCCGGCGCAGGGGCAGGCGGCACGGCTGACGGCGCGGACAAGGCAAGCGGCCGAACGGACAACGCCGCCGCGGAGCGGCGCTAGTCCGGCCGGCATCCGGATCAGCCCAGCAGCACGCTGGTCTGGATGCCGCCGGCGGAGAAACCGAGGCTCCGGGCCAACGCCAGCGACCCCTTGTTGCTGACCTCGGAACGCCACTGCAGCGTCAGCCCGGCGGCGAGGGCCTCGTGGGCGGCAATTGAGGCGGCCAGCTTGCCCAGCCCGCGGCGGCGCCATTCAGGCGCAACCAGCACGCCCAGGTGGGCCAGGAGCCCCTCCCATTCGGCGTAGGCCCCGCAGGCCACCGGCGTCCGGCGTCCGTCTTCCAGATGCAGGACGGTGAAACGGTGTTCGAGGTCCGCGAGGCCCACCTCGTTGACGTCGTCGGGCGGGCAGAACGACTCCAGTTCAATCGCTTCCGGGTTCCCGTGCGAGACGGTCAGTTCCCCGGAGCGCTGCTGCAGGGGGAGGTCGTCGGCGAAGAACAGCGCGGCGGCGCCCAGACCGTGGCCGCCGTGCGCGCGGGTGATGGTCAGCAGCGTCACGTGCTGGGCCAGTTCCTCGTCGGAGAGGCCTTCGGCGGCGTCCAGCGCCCATTGGGGGCCAACCAGGGCGGAGTTGCCGAACAGGCGGACGAACTGCACGGACCGGGCCGTCTCGTCGGCCCGGGTGAGCCGTACACCTGCGGCGGCCGCGAAGGCGCCGTCGTCGAACCCTAAACGGCGCGCCCACGCGAGCTGGACAATTTCAGCGGAACCGGGCTCAAGAGTCATGCAACAACCCTACCTACCGCGGGGCCGGGGTTCCGGGCGCAGCCGCCGGGCCGCCGCCTGCGGGCCGCATCCCTGTCTGCCGTCGCCCGCTTAGCCGCAGAGGCCTCCTAGCCGAAGAGAACGGCGGCCTCGTCATAGCGGCTCTGCGGTACGGACTTCAGGTTGCCGAGAGCGGCGTCGAAGCCGACATGCACAATGTCCGTGCCGTGCAGCGACACCATGGTGCCCCAGCGCTTCTCCACCACCGAGTCAATCGCCGCCATGCCCAGCCGGGTGGCCAGGACGCGGTCGAACGCCGTCGGGACGCCACCGCGCTGGATGTGGCCCAGGACCGTCGCGCGGGTCTCGATGCCGGTGCGTGCCTCGAGTTCGGGCGCCAGCATTTCGGCGATGCCGCCGAGACGGGGGCGGCCAAACGTGTCCAGTCCGCGCTCCGAATGCGGGGACTCCTGGCCCTCGGGCACGAACCCCTCGGCAACGACCAGCAGCGGGGCGCGGCCACGGTCGTGGGCGGAGACGACCCACTCGGCGATCTGGTCCATGGAGGCCTTTTGCTCCGGGATCAGGATGGCGTGGGCGCCCGAGGCCATGCCGGCGTGCAGGGCGATCCAGCCCACGTGCCGGCCCATGACCTCGGCGATCATGCAGCGGTGGTGGGACTCCCCGGTGGTGCGCAGCCGGTCGATCGCCTCGGTGGCGATTTCCACGGCAGTGTCGAAGCCGAAGGTGTAGTCCGTGGCGTCGAGGTCGTTGTCGACCGTCTTGGGCACGCCCACGATCTTCAGGCCGGCGTCGGTGAGCCGCTTGGCGGCGGCCAGGGTGCCCTCGCCGCCGATGGCGATGATGGCGTCGATCCCGAGGCGGTCCATGTTGGCTTTGATGACCTCGGGGCCGCCGCCGTTCTCGAACGGGTTGGTGCGGGACGTGCCGAGGATGGTGCCGCCCTGCTTGGCGATGCCGCGGACCATGGTGCGGGGGATCTCCACAATGTCGCCCTCGACAACGCCGCGCCAGCCATCCTTGAACCCTACGAACTGCTGGCCGTGGACCGCGATTCCCTTGAGGACGGCGCCACGGATGACGGCGTTCAGTCCGGGGCAGTCTCCGCCGCTGGTGAGGATTCCAATTTTCATGTCTTGGCTCAAATCCTGGTTTGAAGGGGTACAGGCAGAGCGCCACGCTGAGCTCACCTAGAGTCTAGTGGCGGGTGTGGGGCAGGACACAAACGGTTACAAAAGTGCCCCCGCCTGGCGGCGGGGGCACTTTGCGGGACGCGGGGGCGGGCCTGTGGCGGTATCAGGGCCGGGAGGAACGCTTCGACAGGAAGCTTTGGAGGACGATTGCGTTGCGCTGGTCCGGAAGGAGCAGCCACGCGGCAAGGTAGACCACGAACGCCGGCCCAGGGAGAAGGCTCAAGAGCAGGTAGGCGATCCGGACATAGGCCACATCAACATTGAGTTTGGCGGCGATTCCACCGCAAACCCCGCCAAGCCAGCGCTGCGGACCGCGTTTTAGGCCGAAGCCCCGGATGGTGTCGAAGAATTTATCCATGGTTCAAGACTTCCCTGTTGTTGGTTTCTTGTCACGCCTGCGTGCCGAGACCAGCCCGCCGATGATCAGGGCGGCGCCCGCCCCGATCATCAGGCCGATCAGCACATAGGTGCCGTTGAGGGCCACGAGGCCCAGCCGGGAAATGATGAGCAGCGCGGCCAGTGCCACTACTATCAGCCCCCAGACCACCGTGCCCACCCGGGCCGGGGAACCGGTCTGTTCAAGGTCCTGCCCGGCGTCGGGCCGGGAGTCGTCATAGCTGCTCATGTCAGTTTCCTTCCTTGATGGTCACGTTGCTCACGGTGCCGGAGACCTGCAGGACCAGCCGGGCGCCCGGCTTCGCGGTGTTGTAATCGCTTTGCTGCTTGGTGATGCCGCCGCGGTCCTGGTTGCCGTCGTGGAGGCTCCCCATCGTCATGTCCCCCTGGACCTGCACGGGGACGGTCGTGGGGATGACGACAGTGAGGTTGCTGGCTGTCGCGTCGATCGGAACAACGACGTCGGAGCCCAGCGGCGGATTCAGCGCCAGCTTCGTCAGGTCCACCGTTCCGGCGCCGCCGGTGATCTCGAAGCCGCCGCGGGCCTGTTCAATGCTGGCCGGCGTCCAGTCCGCGTTCTGGAAACGGAACCGGTCACCATTCGGGACCACACTGAAGATTCCGCCGATTAGCAGCGCCACCACCGCGAAGAAGCTCAGGATTCCCGAGGTCCGGCCCCGCAACCCGGCAAACAGGATCCCGAGGCCCAGGATGACCGCGCCGACCGCCCAGACCAGGGCATTGCCGGCATCGCCGAGGTCGATCACGTTGGCGGCGTCGAGGGCCTTGATGCCGCCGCCCACCAGGAGGGCCGAACCGACGGTCACGGCGACAGCCGGCGCGCCGGGGCCAAGGTTACGGGGCGCGGCCGGTGGGGGCGGGGTGGCCCCGGACCCCGGGCCGTAGCCGCCGGGGGAAACCGGATCGGTGGGGCCGGGAGGGATGGGGCCGGACGGCGGAGGCGGACCCCAGACGGGGCCGGCGCCGGTGACTCCGGAGCCGCTGCCAGGCTGGCCGTAGGCCGGGCCGCCGCCCTGGGGGAGGCCGGCATCGGGGAAGCCCGCATCGGATTGCGGCCCGGCGCCAGTGCGGGAGGCTCCCGCAAAGGCAGCGGTGCCGGCCGGGCTGCTGTAGTCGTAACGCGATGGCACGGGAGTGGCTCCGTTCCGGGTCTTGTTGCGTTGGGTCAGGTAATAGACGAGGTAGATGGCACCGCCCACCCAAAACACGGTCCAGACGAACGCGCCGAAGCCGTAGCGGTCCCAGCCCCAGACGCCGGTGCCGAGGCTCGGGAAACCGATGACCGTGGTGATGAGGGAGCCGGTCATGCCGGCCGTCCACCGGCCCGCGGCGGCCTCCTGGACGTGGATGCGGCCGTCAGGTTCGGGCAGCAGCGCCCAGGCGAGACCGTAGGCCAGCACGCCGATCCCGGCGAAGACAGCCAGGACGATCAGGACACCGCGAATGATCAGGGGGTCGACGCCGAGCCGGTGGGCTATGCCGCTGGCCACGCCGCCCACCCAACGGTCCCGTCCGCGGTAGATGCCCTGGCCCCGGATCCAGTCGAAGAAGTTCTGGGACTGCGGCGCGGGGAGCGGTCCGTCCGGGGCCGGGAAAAGCCGCGGCGGCGCCGGCGGCGGCGCGGCGTTGTCCGGGCCTGAATTGTCTCGCCCGGCGTTGTCCGGCCCGGCGCCGGCCGGTTGGGCGCCGACCGGCTCAGGACCGGCCGGAGCGGAGCCGGGCTGACCCGTGCCGGGAAGTTCTGTGCCCGGACGTTCCGTGTCTGGTTTGTCCGTGGCTGGCCGGCCTGCGGAGGCCGGGCTTTCATCGGGGTGCGGGGTGTGCGGATTCATACTTCGATCCTTCCCGTTCCCGGCGCCGGGCTCTACTGGGGAACACCCTGAACGGTCCCTGAGTGTCCCCCGGCTGGGCCCTCAAACGCGTCCGGGGAACCCCGATCCGTGCTTGGATTGATCCATGACAACCGCGCCCGCCCGCCCGCCGCTGGTCCGCAGCAGCGACCGCGTGATTGCCGGCGTCTGCGCGGGCCTCGCCAACCATCTGGGCTGGCCGGTGCGCATGGTCAGGATCGGCATGGTGGTGGCTGCGCTCGCAGGCGGCGCCGGGGTGGTTTTTTATGCCTGGCTCTGGATCATGGTGCCCACGGCGGATGAAAGCGCCCGGCGCAACGCCCGCCGCCCGGCGTCGCCGATCGCCCCGGCGGTCAGCTCCCCGGACGCCCCCGGAGTCCAGGACACCGCGCCAACTCCCGGTGCGCCCGGAACCCCCGGCATGCCCGGATCCCGAGGCGCGCGCGGTGCCGCACCGCAGGGGTCCTGGTGGTCCAAGGTGCCCGGCATGCCCTTCGGCAAGGAGATCCTGCTAGGCGCCGGCTTGCTGCTGGCCGCCGGGATCCTGATCGCCCGGCTCCTCGGCGTTGACGTGCCGCTGGGCACCCTGATCCCGGTGGCGGCGATCCTGGGCGGTGCCGCAATCGCCTGGATGCAACTGGACGAGACCCGCCGGGCGGGTCTCGTGGACAAGACCAAGGCGGACCAGGCCGGCGGCTGGGCGCGCCTCGCGGCGGGGCTCGCCCTCGTGGTGGCCGGCGTGCTGGTCATGGTGTCCGGCTCGGGTTCCTGGGAACAGACCTGGCTGGCCCTCCTGGCCTCGGTGGCGGTGCTCGGCGGCGTGGCCCTGGTGCTGCTGCCGTGGGGGCTCAAGTTCTGGCGCGACCTGGAGGCCGAACGCGCGGGGCGGGTGCGCGCCACCGAGCGCGCCGAGATCGCTGCCCACCTCCACGATTCCGTGCTGCAGACGCTCGCGCTGATCCAGCGCCGCGCCGGCAACGAACACGACGTCATCCGGCTGGCCCGCGCGCAGGAGCGCGAACTGCGGGGCTGGCTGTACCGGGACGCCGACAAGGAGTCCGGCCAGCTGTCTGAGGGCATCAAGGCCGCCGCCGCAGAGGTCGAAGACGCACTCGGGCACGCGGTCGAAGTCGTCAGCGTGGGCGACTGCGCCATGACCCAACGCCACGAGGCCCTGGTCCAGGCGGCCCGCGAGGCCATGCTCAACGCCGCCCGGCACGGCGGCGCAGCCGTGTCAGTGTATGTGGAAGTCACCGACGCCGCCGCAGAAGTTTTCGTCAAGGACCGGGGCCCGGGCTTCGACCCGGATTCGGTTCCCCCGGACCGGCTCGGCGTCCGGGAATCGATCATTGGCCGGATGAACCGCCACGGCGGCACCGCCGCCATCATCAGCAGCCCGGACGGCACCGAGGTGCGGCTCCGGCTGCCCGTCGTGGCCGCCGCGTCTGCCGGAAATGCCGGCGCTGCCGTCAACAACGCCAACGGAGAGGCCAAGCAGTGACCAGCCCAGCACCAGGACAGCCAGCACCAGGAAATCGAGCACCGGAAAACGCAGCACCAGAGGGCCAATCGCCAGCAAATGCGGCCCGGGTCCGGGTGGTGATCGTGGACGACCACGCCATCTTCCGCTCCGGGCTCAAGGCGGACCTGGACCCGGACATCGTCGTCGCGGGGGAGGCCGGAACCGTGGAAGAGGCGATCGCCGTCATCGCAACCCAGCGCCCCGACGTCGTGCTCCTTGACGTCCACCTCCCGGGTGGCCGGGGAGGCGGCGGTCGCGAGGTCCTGGCCGGCTCGGCGCCGCTGCTGGGCACCACCCGGTTCCTGGCGCTGAGCGTCTCCGACGCGGCGGAGGATGTGGTGTCCGTGATCCGGGCGGGCGCGCGCGGCTATGTCACCAAGACAATTTCCGGCGCGGAGATCAGCGGCGCAGTCCGCCGCGTGGCCGGCGGCGACGCCGTCTTCTCGCCCCGGCTGGCGGGCTTCGTCCTGGACGCGTTCGGCACGGCCCCGGCGGACATCGCCGACGACGAGCTGGACAAGCTCTCGGCGCGGGAACTCGAAGTCATGCGCCTCATCGCCCGCGGCTACAGCTACAAGGAGGTGGCCAAGGAACTGTTCATCTCGATCAAGACCGTTGAAACCCACGTCTCGGCCGTGCTGCGCAAGCTCCAGCTCTCCAGCCGCCACGAGCTGACCCGCTGGGCCGCCGAGCGCCGCCTCCTTTAACCCATGGATGCGCTATCACTTAGGGTCCTCTTGCCGCGGCAATGAGGCCCATAAGTGATAGCGCATCGGGGGTTTGGGGCGGCTACTTCGCCTTGCCGAGGAAGTCCTGCAGGCGGGCGACGCCTGTGGCCAGGTCCTCGTCGCCGAGGGCGTAGGACAGGCGCAGGTAGCCGGACGGGCCGAACGCTTCGCCGGGAACCACAGCCACCTCGACCTCATCCAGGATCAGCGCCGCGAGTTCGGCAGAGGTGGCCGGCCGCACCGGACCGTTCGCCGACGGGAACTCCTTGCCCAGCAGCGCGCGGACGTCCGCGTACACGTAGAACGCGCCCTTCGGCGTCGGGCAATCAACGCCGTCAATCGCGTTCAGGCCGGCGACGATCGCCTTGCGGCGGCGGTCAAACGCCACCTTCATCTCATCGACGGCGGTCAGCGGCCCGGACACGGCGGCGAGGGCGCCGACCTGCGGGATGTTGGAAACGTTCGACGTCGCGTGGGACTGCAGGTTGGTGGCGGCCTTGATGACGTCCGCCGGTCCGATCATCCAGCCCACCCGCCAGCCGGTCATGGCATAGGTCTTGGCAACACCGTTGAGGATGACCACCTTGTCGCCCAGTTCGGGTGCTGCGGTGGCGATCGAGGTGAAGGGCACGCCGTCGTAGGTCAAGTGCTCATAGATCTCGTCGGTGACCACCCACAGGCCCTTGGACGCCGCCCACTGGCCGATCTCCTTGACCTGCTCCGGAGAATACACGGCGCCCGTGGGGTTGGAGGGGGAGACGAACAGGAGGATCTTGGTGCGCTCCGTGAGCGCGGCTTCCAGCTGCTCCACAGTGACCAGGTAGCCCTGCTCCGGGCCCGCGAAGACCTCCACGGGCACGCCGCCGCCCAGCCGGATGGCCTCGGGATACGTGGTCCAGAACGGGGTGGGAACAATGACCTCGTCGCCCGGATCCAGGAGGGTGGCGAAGGTGTTGTAGACAGCCTGCTTTCCGCCGTTGGTCACCAGCACCTGCGCTGCCGTGGCCTTGTAGCCGGAATCGCGGAAGGTCTTGTCCGCGATGGCCTGCTTCAGCTCCGGCAGGCCGCCGGCGGGGGAGTAGCGGTGGTACTTCGGCTGGCTGGCAGCCTCGATGGCGGCCTGCACAATGTAGCCGGGAGTCGGGAAATCTGGTTCCCCGGCACCGAAGCCAATGACCGGCCGGCCGGCTGCCTTCAGCGCCTTCGCCTTGGCATCGACGGCCAGAGTGGCGGATTCGGCTATGGCGGAAATGCGCCGGGAAATGCGGGCAGAAGACATGGGCGGGTCCGTTCTTCGCTTGCAGCTGGAAGGCTGAATATGGGAATCGACGAAATCTACTCTATGCTGTTCACCGGATCCTCCGGGGTGCCTGAACGCAAATGTGACTGACCCCTGTCAGCCCGTTTTCGCAGGTCCGCAGGGGTCCGGAAGAGGGCCGGTTCGACGTAGGCGCAGTTGTTGCGTAGACTGGTTCTCCGGTGTTGAAAACACGATGATGGCCTGCGCCTCAGGGAAGCCTGGGGAAACACGTCGGCCGGAGCGGATTTTCGCCCCGAAGGGTAGTGGCGCAATTGGTAGCGCAGCGGTCTCCAAAACCGCAGGTTGCAGGTTCGAGTCCTGTCTGCCCTGCGCATGCTGTTCCGGTTTATCCGGAACCAGCGCAGCAACCATGGTTCAGTTCAGAGCCGGGTATCCGATCATTGCGAGGATGAGTGAGGACCAGGTGACCGAAACAGCTGCCAGCAGCTCCAAAGGCCGCCCCGCCAAGAATGCCGTCAAGGCCGGCTTCTTCGCTCGCATCGCGATCTTCATTCGCCAGGTCATTGGCGAACTGAAGAAGGTCGTCGCACCGACCCGTAAAGAACTGATCAACTACACGCTCGTGGTGCTGGTGTTCGTCACCATCATGATGGTGATCGTCACCCTGCTCGACTTGGCCTTTGGGACCGCAGTCAGCTGGGTCTTCGGCGGCAGCGGCCCCACGGACCGCTAAGGGGACCGGTCCGCAGACTGCGTGGATGCCCCGGGAAACCGGAGGTTCCGCGGAGTGTGCGGAATTGAGTCATTTAAATAGGCATGTAAGGCAATGAGGAAGCAGGAGACCAAGTGTCTGAGCAGGAGCTCGAGGTAACTGAGACTGAGCTGGATAAGCGCCAGGACGCCGCGGTGGAAGCCACGGAAGAGTCCGAGGCTGCGTCTGCTGCGCCCGAATCCGACGCCGCCGACGAGGCCGTAGTCGCGGAAGAAGACGCCGAAGCCGGCGACGCTGACGAAACCGACGCTGACGAATCCGACGAAGACACCGACGCGCTGGCCGCCGCGGCCGCCAAGGCCGACGTCGACCCTGCCGAGGAATTCAAGGGCAAGCTGCGCCGCCAGGAGGGTGACTGGTACGTCATCCACTCGTACGCAGGCTACGAGAACCGCGTCAAGGCCAACCTTGAGACCCGCATCCAGACCCTGGACATGGAAGATTACATCTTCGAAATCCAGGTTCCGATGGAGGAAGTCGTTGAGATCAAGAACGCTCAGCGCAAGGTCATCAACCGCGTCCGCATCCCCGGTTACGTCCTGGTCCGCATGGACCTGACGGACGCCTCCTGGGGCGCCGTCCGCCACACCCCCGGCGTCACCGGCTTCGTGGGCAACGCCCACAACCCGGTCCCGCTGCGCCTCGATGAGGTCTTCTCCATGCTCGCCCCGGTCTTCGAAGAAGAGCAGGCCGAGAAGGGCAAGCCCGTCAAGCACGCCGCCGCCCAGGTCGACGTCGACTTCGAGGTTGGCGAGTCGGTCATCGTCAAGGAAGGCCCGTTCGAGACCCTCCCCGCCACGATCTCCGAGATCAAGATCGATTCCCAGACCCTCGTGGTGCTGGTGTCCATCTTCGAACGCGAGACTCCGGTCACCCTGGCGTTCAACCAGGTCAGCAAGATCTAGCTGTTCCCACAGAATTCGCCCCGGGCTGCCGGCTTAGCAGTCACGGAGCGGCCGGCCGCCTTGCCATGGCGGCCACCAACCTGAGGCACGCTCCTGTGTCCCAGGACGTATTTGAGAGAAGGACCTACATTGGCTCCCAAGAAGAAGGTCACCGGCCTCATCAAGCTGCAGATCCAGGCAGGTGCCGCTAACCCGGCCCCGCCGATCGGTCCTGCGCTTGGCCAGCACGGTGTCAACATCATGGAATTCTGCAAGGCGTACAACGCTGCGACGGAAGCCCAGCGCGGCAACGTTATCCCCGTGGAAATCACGGTCTACGAGGACCGTTCATTCACGTTCATCACCAAGACCCCGCCGGCTGCAGAGCTCATCAAGAAGGCTGCAGGCGTCGCCAAGGGTTCGGCTACCCCGCACACCGTCAAGGTTGCCAAGCTGACCCAGGCCCAGGTCAACGAGATCGCCACCACAAAGATGGAAGACCTCAACGCCACGAGCCTCGAAGGCGCAGCGAAGATCATCGCCGGCACCGCCCGCTCCATGGGTATCACGGTCGAAGGCTAGTCGAAGGCGAACTGCCTTCACCGCCGGGCAACCGGCACCACCTAATCAATAAGAGCGGAATTTCGGTATGGAAAAACCAGCCGGAATCCCGACTGTGGCAGGGCCCAGCGCGGTCCGCAGACCACAACTGCACAAGGAGAAATAAGCAGCATGGCAAAGCGCAGCAAAGCATATGAGGCAGCCGCGGCCAAGATCGACGCGGAGAAGTTCTACGCGCCGTTCGAGGCAGTGACGCTCGCCAAGGACACCAACCCGTCCAAGTTCGACGCCACCGTTGAGGTCGCTTTCCGCCTGGGCGTTGACCCGCGTAAGGCCGACCAGATGGTCCGCGGCACCGTCAACCTGCCGCACGGCACCGGTAAGGTCGCCCGCGTCCTCGTCTTCGCAACGGGCGACAAGGCTGAGGCTGCAATCGCAGCCGGCGCCGACTTCGTTGGCTCCGATGACCTGATTGAAAAGATCGCCGCCGGCTGGACCGACTTCGACGCCGCCGTCGCCACCCCTGACCTCATGGGCAAGGTTGGCCGCCTCGGTAAGGTCCTGGGCCCGCGTAACCTGATGCCGAACCCGAAGACCGGCACCGTGACCGCTGACGTGGCCAAGGCCGTCAACGACATCAAGGGTGGCAAGATCGACTTCCGCGTCGACAAGCACTCGAACCTGCACTTCATCATCGGCAAGGTTTCGTTCGACGCCGTCAAGCTGGCCGAGAACTACGCGGCAGCACTGGAAGAGGTCCTTCGCCTCAAGCCGTCCGCTTCCAAGGGCCGCTACATCCAGAAGGCCACCGTCGCCACCACGTTTGGCCCGGGCATCTCGGTTGACCCCAACGTCACCAAGGTCCTGACCGAGGTCTAGTCCTCGCCGGATCCACGGCGCCACCAGCCCCACGGCGTCTCCAGTTCCAAGCGAAAGGCCGTCCCGCACCAGCGGGGCGGCCTTTCGCCGTTTCGGCGTCCGGAAGTCCCCGCCGTCGCGGCATCATCAGGCGTCCCGGGGCCCTTGGAGCCGCCGGCCTTGCCGGTTAGGCTGTCCCGGTGACTACGCCGCCGTACCTCATCGAACCCCTCTCCCTGCCCGCAAGCCTTGATGCCGCCGGCGTTGATGCCGGCGCAGCGGAGTTCCAGGAATTCATGGCCCTCTCCGATGAGCTCGTCCTGCAGATGTGGGGCAACCTGGACCGTGCCACGTCCCCGGCTGCTCGCCTTCAGTTCTGGCGGGACAGCCCTTACACCCGGGTGCGGCTCTTTTTCGTCCGGCTCGACGGGCGCATGGTGGCCAGCTCCTGGGTCCGCTTCGAATTGCAGGAGAACCTCAGCAGCGCGCTCCTGCACGTGAACGTCCTGGATGCCTTTACCGGCCGGGGGATCGGCCGTGCACTGCTGGAGCACGCCGAAGCGCTGGCCGCCGCCGACGGACGGACCATACTGCAGACCTTCACGGAACACCCGGCCGATTTCGACGTCGATGGCCCAAACGTCATCAGGCCGGCTACGGGCACCGGAGCCCTTCCCGCCAGCGCGCCAGGTGTCAGGTTCGCCGGACAGGCCGGCTACCGCCTGGAGCAGGTGGAACGGTTCAGCTCACTCGACCTCCCGAACTCTGCGGACCACAACACTGCGGGCCCGAACTCCGCGGATCTGGACGTTCTGGAACGGGACGCCCTGGCCCACGCGGGGGACTACGAGCTCCTGCACTGGAGGGATTCCTGCCCGGAGGAACACGCCGCCCAGCTCGCGGTGCTGATGTCGCGGATGAGCACGGATGCCCCCAGCGGCGCGCTGAGCTACGAGCCGGAGGCCTGGGACATCGCCCGGGTCCGCCACGCCGAGGACACCTGGCGGCGGGCCGGCCAGTCCTCCCTGGTGGCGGCGGCACGGCACCGGGCCACCGGTGAACTGGCCGCCTACACGGTCCTCCAGACGGAACCGGACAAACCCTGGCTGGCCAGCCAGGACGATACCCTCGTCGCGGCCAGCCACCGGGGCCACCGGCTCGGCATGCTCATCAAGATCCTCAACCTGCGGCAATTGCGGGAACACTACCCCGCCGTTCGGCGCGTCCTGACCTACAACGCCGCCGAAAACGATCACATGCTCAGCATCAACATCGCGCTGGGCTTCAAACCTGCGGGTTACGACGGCGAGTGGCAGCGGGCCGCGGCTGGTCACGGCACCCGGAACTGACTCCCGCGGCGCCGGGAGGCGAATGGAGCATAAACCGCCCGCGTCACCAATGGACCCGCGTCACCAATGGAACAGCGGCCCAAACCGGCATATGCTGGCCGTTGAAGGCCCGGTGTGAGCCGGGCCGGACCGATGGTGGATGGCACAACGGCTGGGATGATGCCCCCTATGGCAAACGAAGTACGGATTGAGCAGCTGTGGATCCCCGATTCCCTTGACGCGCCCGATGCCGCGGACTTTCTGGCCGCCGTCGAGGTGGGGCGAAGGGTCCGGATGCAGACCTGGGGCACCGACGACCTCGCCTACGCGCCGCAGGAGAAGCTCCTCGAGATGGCGGACCCGTACGAACGCCAGGTGATCCTTGTAGCCAAGATCGACGGCGTGATTGTCGGGACGGCGGACATCGCGCTGCCGCTCGTGGACAACCTCGACCTCGCCGAGTTCACACTCGACATCCTGCCGGAATTCCGGCGCCAGGGTGTGGGGCGGCAGCTGCTGGAGGCCGCGGAGCACCTGGCCCGGGATGAGGGCCGCCACACCATCCTGATCGACACCAATCACCCGGGATCCACTCTGAGGGACCCGGAAGCCGAACAGCTCGTGCCCGGCAGCGGCGTCGGATTTGTCCCGCTGGGAAGCCGCGACGTCGAGTTTGCCCGCCACACCGGCTACACCCTGCAGCACATCGAACAGTTCAGTTCCTGCGCCCTGCCGCTGGACAGCAAACTCGTCGCCGAGCTGGAGGCCGAGGCCGAGGAAGCCAATGCCGGCCGCTACCGCCTGCACCACTGGACGGACCGGTGTCCTGACCAGTGGCTCGAGGCCGTCGCCGCCCTGGAGAACCAGGCAGGCGAGGACGAAGTACCCGGACCGGACGCCCAGGAGATGGTGTTCGACGGCGGCATCCTCCGGGAGGCGGAGGAGGTCACCATTGCCCAGGGCCGCCGGACGGTGGTCACCGCCGTCGAGCACATCGCCAGCGGAACGCTCGTGGGCCTGACCACCATCAGCGTCCTGGCCCTGCGCCCGGACGTCGTCTTCCAGGATGACACCGTGGTGCTGCAGGAACACCGCGGCAACAAGCTCGGGCTGCTGATCAAGGTCGCCAACATGGAACGGCTCAGCGAACAGTTCCCGGACGCCCGGGTCCTGTACACATGGAACGCCCCGGAGAACCGCTACCTGCTGAAGGTCAACCTGCAGCTCGGATTCACGACGGCGGGCGTGACGGGTCTCTGGCAGAAAGAACTCCCCGACTTCGGCCCGAGTGTCAGCTGAGGGACGGCGCACTCTTCGGGCCACCGCTATCCGGTCCGTCCTGTCCGGCGGGCTCTCGGCCCGCCCCGATTTGGAACACACGCCCGGCGTCCCGTAAGCTGGGAGGACCAAAGACCGTCGGTTGTTGGAAATCCACTCTCCCAAGCAAGACTCACTTCTGCAGTCGCGCCGGGAGAACGCAGTGGATTTCCGGACGAAGGACCCTGAACATAGGGCGGCCGGCGCAGGTGAACGAAGCAAAGCTCCGTGGTCAAGGACCGCGTCGAGACAAGCCCCGTGCATCTGCGCGGGGCGTTTTTTAGTTTTAGCTCTCTTGAGCGGGGACCCGGACACACCGGCACTATCCCCGGAAGGAGGGTTATGGCAACGCCTAGCAAGGTTTCAGCAGTAGCTGAGATCACTAACGATTTCAAGGAATCGACCGCCGCTGTCCTGACCGAATACCGTGGGCTCACCGTTGCACAGCTCAAGCAGCTGCGTGTTTCTCTCGGCCAGGAAACCAAGTTCTCGGTCGTCAAGAACACCCTGACCGCCATTGCAGCCAAGGAAGCTGGTGTCGAAGCATTCGACGGTCAGCTCGCCGGCCCCACTGCAATCGCGTTCATCAAGGGTGACGCAGTTGCCGCTGCCAAGAGCCTGACGGATTTTGCCAAGGCCAACAAGCAGCTGGTCATCAAGACCGGCTACTTCGAGGGCAAGGCTCTGAACGCCACCGAAGTTGCTGCCCTGGCAGCACTCGAGTCCCGTGAGCTGCAGCTCGCAAAGGTTGCAGGCATCCTCAAGGCTCCTGCTGCCGCTGCTGCACGCATCATTGACGCACTGCGCCTCAAGCTTGAAGAAGAGAACGGTGCCCCGGCAGCAGCCGAAGCACCCGCCGCTGAAGAAGCTCCCGCAGCAGATGCAGCAGCCGAGGCCGCACCGGCCGAAGCCGCAGCCCCCGAAGAGAACTAGTCCTCTTCTCCATAAGACTCCGGTGCGACAGCGAGCCTCAGGGCCGCCGGGCACCACTATAGGAAGGACGCCACACCATGGCGAAGCTCACCAACGAAGAGCTCATTGAAGCTTTCAAGGAACTGACCATCATCGAGCTCTCCGAGTTCGTCAAGCTCTTCGAAGAGACCTTCGAAGTTACCGCTGCTGCTGTTGCCGTTGCCGGCCCCGCCGGTGGCGCTGCCGCTGAGGAAGCCGAAGAGAAGACCGACTTCGACGTCGTCCTCGAAGCTGCTGGCGACAAGAAGATCGCAGTGATCAAGGAAGTTCGCGCCATCACCTCCCTGGGCCTCAAGGAAGCCAAGGACCTGGTTGACAGCGCACCCAAGGCTGTTCTCGAAGGCGCCACCAAGGAAGCTGCCGAGAAGGCAAAGGCTCAGCTCGAAGAAGCTGGCGCCACCGTTACCCTCAAGTAACTCCTGCCGTCCGGGTCCCTCGCGATCCGCACTGCTCGAAGGAAACCCCGTCCACTCAGGTGGGCGGGGTTTCCTGCGTTCGCGGGCCGGAACCACTTTCACGGGCCGGCACGCACATCCCGCGGCGCGCACATCCCGCGGCGCGGGTGAACGGCGCCCAAGGATTCGGGAAAGTTTTTCTGATACCCCTGTCGCACATGATGGCCCGACCCTAAACTTTGGATTTGTGCCCACCGGCCCCAACGTTCAGGAGTTCACCCACAATGACGGACCCCAACACTTCCCCCTCCCGCCGCGCCATGCTCACGGCAGCCCTCGTGGGCGGGGGCGCAGCCGCGGCCGCGCTGGCCGGCACCCCGGCACAGGCCGCCGGCAGCGAACAGCCGGGCGGGGGCCAGGCCGGCAGCAAGAAACAATTCACACTGACGGTCCTCGGCACCACGGACCTGCACAACAATGTCTTCAACTGGGACTACTTCAAGAACGTCGCCTACGCCGATTCCGCCGGAAACAAGATCGGGATTGCCCAGGCCGCCACGCTGATCAACGCCTTGCGGGCCGAGCGCGGCGCGGCCAACACCCTGACCATCGACGCCGGGGACACCATCCAGGGCACGCCCTTGGCCTACTACTTCGCCAAGATCAAACCGATCTCTGCAACCGTGAAACACCCCATGGCGCTGGCCATGAACGCGATCGGCTACGACGCCGTGGGGCTGGGCAACCACGAGTTCAACTACGGCATTGCGCTCCTGCGGACCTGGGAGAAACAACTGGACTTCCCGCTCCTGGGCGCCAACGTCCACGATGCCGTCTCGGGCCGCCGCGCCTTCACCCCCTACGTCCTGAAGCGGGTCAAGACGCACAGCGGCTGGCTGACGGTGGGCCTGGTCGGCTTCGTGACGCCGGGCTGTGCACTCTGGGACCGCGACAACGTCCAAGGCAAGCTCGACTTCAACGGCATCGTCGAGGAGGCCAGGACCGTCATCCCCCAGGTCAGGGCCGCCGGAGCCGACGTCGTGATCGTCACGAGCCATTCCGGCGCGACGCCCGGATCCTCCTACGGCGACGCGCTGCCCTTCCCCGAGAACGCGTCCACGCAGCTCGCCGAGGAAGTCCCCGGCATCGACGCCATCCTGGTCGGGCACGCCCACCTGGAGATTCCGGAGCGCTTCGTCACCAACAAGGCCACCGGCACGCAGGTGCTCCTGACCGAACCGCTCAAGTGGGGCATGCGGGTGTCCGTCATGGACTTCAGACTCGCCAAGGTAAAGGGGCAGTGGACCGTCACCTCGGCGCGTTCGCTCCTTTTGGACGCCAAAACCGTCGACCCCGATCCCGCCGTCGTCCGGGCCGTTCAGGCCGGGCACGAGGCCACCGTGAAGTACGTCAACGAGGTCATCGGGACCTCCAGCGCCCCGCTCAGCACAGCCACCGCCTGCTGGGAGGATTCCGCCGCGATCGACGCCATCAATTACGTCCAGGCCAGCACCATCAAGGCCGAGCTGGCCAACGGTCCCGCGGCGGGGCTGCCCGTCCTGTCCATAGCGGCGGCCTTCTCCCGGGCTGTCGACGTCAAGGCCGGACCGCTGACCATCCGCGATGTGGCTGGGCTGTACATCTTCGACAACACGCTGCTGTCCATCAAGGTCACCGGAGCGCAGGTCAAGGCCTACCTCGAGTGGTCCGCGCAGTACTTCAAGCCGGTGACCGCCACGACGGCCAGAGCCCAGGACGTGACGAACGCTGTCACCGCCGCTGCCCCGAACGGCACGCCGGACTACAACTACGACGTCGTCTACGGACTCGACGCGCCGCTGAACTACGAGATCGACCTCGCCCGGCCGGCGGGGGACCGGATCGCCAACCTCAGCTACGGCGGCCAGTCGCTGCGGCCCGAGCAGGAATTCGCCCTGGCCATCAACAACTACCGGCAGAGCGGAGGCGGCAACTTCCCGGCCGTGAAGAGCGCCCCGGTGCTCTCGAACAGCCAGCAGGAGATCCGGCAGCGCATCATCGACTATGTCGTGGATCGCGGCACCCTGGACGTCGCCACGTTCAGCCAGGCCAACTGGCGGCTCACCGTCAACGGGGCGCCACTGACGGTCACGGCTTAACCCCCTCGAACCTTTTAACCCGGGCGGGCTAGTTGGGTTCGGTGATGTCCGCGACGACGGCGCCCAGGACAGCCGTCAGGGCGTCCGCGTCCACGAAGGCGCTGTAGCCGTGCTCCCCGGCGCCCATGGAGATCCGCCGGCCGGTGATGGTCCGGTCGGCGTAAACCGGCCAGGGGCGGATGCTGCCCAGCGGCGTAATCGTGCCGCGCTCGTACCCGGTGGCTTCGAACGCGGTCTCCGCCGCCGGGAGGGAGAGTTTGTTGACGCCCAGCAACGCCCGCAGCTTCGGCCAGGAGATCTGCCGGTCGCCCGGGACCAGGGCGAACAGGAAGCTCCCGTCCTTGTGCTTGACAACGAGCGACTTCACGATGTCCGCGGGCCGGATTCCCAGGATCCCGGCCGCCTCCTCAAGGCTGCGTGCGGCGAGGCGTTCCACGATCTCGACGTCCAGGCCCCGGGCGGCGGCGTCGGCCAGGAACCGCTCGCGGCCACCGCTTGTTGTCCTCTGTTCCGCCATCCGGGTCAAACCTTTCCTGCTCCTGGTCGTTGCTGGTTCATTCGGGTCGGCGGGTGCCGGTTCAGTCGCGGTACAGCAGCAGCGCCTCGCCCTGGCCGCCGCCGCCGCACAGGGACACGGCCGCCTTGCCGGTGCCGCGGCGTTTGAGTTCGTGGGCCGCGTGCAGCGCCAGCCGGGCGCCGGAGGCCCCGATCGGGTGGCCCAGAGCGATGGCCCCGCCGTGGATGTTGCACTGCTCCAGCGGATAGTCGAGGTCCTTCAGGGATTGCACCGCCACGGAGCCGAATGCCTCGTTGATTTCGATGAAGTCGAGGTCCGCGACGGACCAGCCGGCCCTGGCAAGGGCGTCCTTGATGGCGTTGGACGGCTGGGAATGCAGCGAGTTGTCCGGCCCTGCGACCTGGCCCGGCTTGCCGACCACGGCGAGGTAGTCGAGGCCGTTGTCCTCGGCGAACTTCCGGGTGGTCAGCACCAGGGCGGCGGCGCCGTCGGAGAGGGGAGAGGAGTTACCGGCGGTGATGGTTCCGTCGGTGACGAACGCCGCGCGCAGCCCGGCCAGTGATTCGACGGTGGTGTCGGGCCGGACGCCCTCGTCGGAGGTGACGGCGATCGGATCGCCCTTGCGCTGCTTGACGCTCATCGCCGCGATCTCGCCGTCGAAGACGCCGTCCTTGGCCGCCCGGGCCGCGCGCTGGTGCGACTGGGCGGCCACCCGGTCCTGGGAGGTCCGGTCGATGCCGAGGGTCAGGTTCTTGCTCTCGGTCGACAACCCCATGGACTGGCCATCGAAGGCATCGGTCAGGCCGTCGTGCGCGGCCACGTCGAGGGCCTGGACCGTGCCGTACGCCCAGCCCTGCCGGGACCCGGGCAGCACGTGCGGTGCGCGGGTCATGGATTCCTGGCCGCCGGCGACCACCACGGTGGCGTCGCCGCTGCGGATCATCCGGGCGGCGTCGATCACCGCGGTAAGGCCCGAGAGGCAGACCTTGTTGATGGTCACTGTGGGAACGTTCCAACCGATGCCGGCGCCGATCGCGCTCTGGCGTGCCGGGTTCTGGCCCGCACCAGCCTGCAGGACCTGGCCCATGATCACGCCGTCCACCTGGTCGGCTTTGACGCCGCTGGCGGCCAGGGCCGCCCGGATGGCGTGGCTGCCGAGTTCGACGGCGGTGAAGCTGGCCAGTTGCCCGTTCAGGCGCCCCTGCGGGGTGCGGGCGGCGGCGAGGATGACAACATCGTTGTTGCCTGCAGGATTGCTCATGGTCTTTTCTTCCGATCTACTTTCGACTTATGTCTACGTTATCGTGAGCCTCGTCACCTATCCATTCGGCCCGGCACCGGTCCGCCCCGCCGCCGATTGGCGAGACTCCGGAAGCGCTCCAATCGAACCCGGCGGGAACTCAAAGGGGACCCTGGCCGATCTCAGGCAGGCCACCGCCAGAATTTTGTGCTTGCAATCCCGGCGGAAGTGGGGTAGACAAGTAGGTTGCTTTGCCGTATCGTAGATATTTGCGTCTTCCCTGTTTACCTTCAGCCTTCATATAGCGGTGGGCTTAGCCTGACAGCTGTTCTATCAATGTGCCGTCAATAACGTGCACCAGCATGGACAGTGCGGGTCCCGGGTCATATAGCGGAACCGGACTGGTAGCGCTGCGGAGTCATTCTGCAGAGTGCATAACGGGGGAGATCTGACAACGCCTGAAGGTCTGTGGAAGGATCCCTCTTGGTCGCCTCGAGCACCTCTAATGTAAACAACGCTACCGCTATCAATGCCGACAGCACCGACGGTGCAACCCGCCGGCTCTCATTCGCAAAGATTCACGAACCCCTTGATGTTCCGAATCTGCTCGCCCTGCAAACCGACAGCTTTGACTGGCTGGTCGGAAACGAACGCTGGCAGGCGCGCGTTGCGAAGGCCGTCGAAGAAGGCGACCTCAGCGTCGCCACCTCCTCGGGTCTGTCCGACATCTTCGAAGAGATCTCCCCGATCGAGGACTTCCAGGGCACCATGTCCCTGAGTTTCTCCGAGCCGGAGTTCGCTGACCCCAAGTACACCATGGCTGAGTGCAAGGACCGGGACGCAACGTACTCGGCTCCGCTGTACGTCAAGGCCGAATTCATGAACAACAACACGGGCGAAATCAAGCAGCAGACCGTGTTCATGGGTGACTTCCCGCTGATGACCGAGAAGGGCACCTTCGTCGTCAACGGCACCGAGCGTGTCGTCGTCTCCCAGCTGGTCCGGTCCCCGGGCGCCTACTTTGAGCGCACCGCCGACAAGACCAGTGACAAGGACATCTTCACCGCGAAGATCATCCCGTCCCGTGGCGCCTGGTTCGAACTCGAAATCGACAAGCGCGACCAGGTCGGCGTCCGTCTTGACCGCAAGCGCAAGCAGTCCGTCACCGTGCTGCTGAAGGCCCTCGGCTGGACCGAAGGCCAGATCCTCGAGGAATTCGGCCAGTACGACTCCATGCGCGCGACGCTGGAGAAGGACGCCACCGAGACCCGCGAAGACGCGTTGCTGGACATCTACCGGAAGCTGCGACCGGGCGAGCCGCCCACGGTTGAGGCTGCCCAGTCCCTGCTGGACAACCTGTACTTCAACTCCAAGCGCTACGATCTGGCCAAAGTCGGCCGTTACAAGATCAACCGCAAGCTTGGCATCGACCGCTCCCTTGGCGACAAGGAAGCCTCGGTCCTGCACGTTGAAGACATCGTGGCCATGATCAAGTTCCTCGTCGCGCTGCACGCCGGCGAGAAGACCCTCATGGGCAAGCGCGACGGCCAGGACCACGAGCTCCGCGTCGAAATCGATGACATCGACCACTTCGGCAACCGCCGCATCCGCGCCGTCGGCGAGCTCATCGAGAACCAGGTCCGCACCGGCCTGTCCCGCATGGAGCGCGTTGTCCGCGAACGCATGACGACCCAGGACGTCGAGGCCATCACGCCGCAGACCCTGATCAACATCCGTCCCGTCGTGGCAGCCATCAAGGAGTTCTTCGGAACCTCCCAGCTGTCCCAGTTCATGGACCAGAACAACCCGCTCTCGGGTCTGACCCACAAGCGCCGCCTGTCCGCGCTTGGCCCGGGTGGTCTGTCCCGTGACCGTGCCGGCATGGAAGTCCGTGACGTGCACCCGTCCCACTACGGACGTATGTGCCCCATCGAAACTCCTGAAGGCCCGAACATTGGTCTGATCGGTTCGCTGGCATCCTACGGACGCATCAACCCGTTCGGTTTCATCGAGACCCCGTACCGCCTTGTCTCCGGTGGTGTCGTCTCCGATGAGGTCAAGTACCTCACGGCCGACGACGAAGCCGAGGTCCTTATCGCACAGGCCAACGCTCCCCTGGACGAGAACAAGCGTTTCGCGGAAGAGACCGTCCTGGTCCGTGCCCGCGGTGGTGGAGGCGAGCCCGTGCTGGTTCCCGCCGCCGACGTCGAGTTCATGGACGTTTCCCCGCGCCAGATGGTGTCCGTGGCTACGGCCCTGATCCCGTTCCTCGAGCATGACGATGCCAACCGTGCACTCATGGGTGCCAACATGCAGCGCCAGGCCGTGCCGCTGGTCCGTTCCGAGGCGCCGTTCGTCGGTACCGGCATGGAACGCGCTGCTGCTGTCGACGCCGGTGACGTCACCATCGCCAAGAAGGCCGGTGTGGTCACCGAGGTCTCCGCTGAACTCGTCATCATGCTCAACGACGACGGTACGGAAACCAACTACCGCATCAACAAGTTCGCCCGCTCCAACCAGGGCAACTGCTACAACAACCGTGTCCTGGTGAACGAAGGCCAGCGCCTGGAAGTTGGCGGCATCATCGCCGACGGCCCGGCAACGGACCAGGGCGAGCTCGCTCTCGGTAAGAACCTGCTCGTGGCATTCATGTCATGGGAAGGCCACAACTTCGAGGATGCCATCATCCTGTCCCAGCGCATTGTGGCCGAGGACGTCCTGTCCTCGATCCACATCGAGGAGCACGAGATCGATGCCCGCGACACCAAGCTTGGTGCCGAGGAAATCACCCGTGACATCCCCAACGTGTCTGAGGAAGTCCTGGCTGGCCTGGACGAGCGCGGCATCATCCACATCGGTGCCGAGGTTGAGGCCGGCGACATCCTGGTCGGTAAGGTCACCCCCAAGGGCGAGACCGAGCTGACCCCGGAAGAGCGCCTGCTGCGCGCCATCTTCGGCGAGAAGTCCCGCGAAGTGCGTGACACCTCCCTGAAGGTTCCGCACGGCGAGTCCGGCACCGTGATCGGTGTCCGCGTCTTCGACCGCGACAACGACGACGAGCTGCCCCCGGGCGTGAACCAGCTGGTGCGCGTCTACGTGGCTGCCAAGCGCAAGATCACCGACGGCGACAAGCTTGCCGGCCGCCACGGCAACAAGGGCGTTATCTCGAAGATCCTGCCCGTCGAGGACATGCCGTTCCTCGCCGACGGTACCCCCGTTGATATCGTCCTGAACCCGCTGGGTGTTCCGGGCCGTATGAACGTCGGCCAGGTGCTGGAAACGCACCTCGGCTGGGTTGCCAAGACCGGCTGGAAGATCGAAGGCGAGCCCGAATGGGTCAAGCAGCTGCCGAACCTGCCCCGCGAGAGTGGCCAGACCACTGTTGCGACGCCGGTCTTCGACGGTGCGCGTGAAGAAGAAATCACGGGCCTGCTCGATTCCACCAACGTCACCCGCGACGGCGACCGCCTGATCAACTCCTCCGGCAAGACCCGTCTGTTCGACGGCCGCTCCGGCGAGCCGTTCCCGGATCCGATCTCGGTCGGCTACATGTACATCCTGAAGCTCCACCACCTGGTGGACGACAAGATCCACGCCCGCTCCACCGGCCCGTACTCCATGATCACGCAGCAGCCGCTGGGTGGTAAGGCACAGTTCGGTGGCCAGCGCTTCGGTGAAATGGAAGTGTGGGCGCTCGAAGCTTACGGCGCCGCGTACACGCTCCAGGAACTGCTCACGATCAAGTCGGATGATATCCACGGTCGTGTGAAGGTTTACGAAGCCATCGTCAAGGGCGAGAACATCCCCGAGCCGGGCGTTCCTGAGTCCTTCAAGGTCTTGATCAAGGAAATGCAGTCGCTGTGCCTGAACGTGGAAGTGCTTTCCACGGACGGAACCACAATTGAAATGCGTGACTCTGATGACGCAGTCTTCACGGCTGCGGAAGAACTGGGCATCGATCTGTCTCGTGCAGAGCCCAGTTCCGTAGAAGAGGTCTAGCAGAGCGCCCGACGGCGGGTGGTTACCCGCCGTCGGGCCCCTCGGCCCCTTCCCGTAACCCAAGACTTCAGAATTTAGAGAACAAGAGAGAACAGGGACCATATGTCCAGCGAATCCTCCTTCGGCCTCATGCAGATCGGCCTCGCCACCGCGGAAGACATCCGTGGCTGGTCGTACGGCGAGGTTAAGAAGCCGGAAACCATCAACTACCGCACGCTCAAGCCCGAGAAGGACGGCCTCTTCTGCGAGAAGATCTTCGGACCGTCCCGCGACTGGGAATGCTACTGCGGTAAGTACAAGCGCGTGCGCTTCAAGGGCATCATCTGTGAGCGGTGTGGCGTTGAGGTCACCCGCGCAAAGGTCCGCCGTGAGCGCATGGGCCACATCGAGCTGGCCGCCCCGGTCACGCACATCTGGTACTTCAAGGGTGTTCCGTCCCGCCTGGGCTACCTCCTTGACCTGGCACCGAAGGACCTCGAAAAGGTCATCTACTTCGCCGCCTACATGATCACGAGCGTCGACGCCGACAGCCGCCACGAGGAACTGCCCAACCTGCAGGTTGAGCACGACATCGAGAAGAAGCAGCTGATCGACAACCGCGACTCGGACATCGCCACGATCGCCCGCGACCTCGAGAACGAGCTTGCCCGTCTCGAGGGCGAAGGCGCCAAGGCTGCCGACAAGAAGAAGGCCCGCGACTCCGCCGACCGCCAGATGGCGAACGTCCGCAAGCGCGCCGACGCCGAAATCGAGCGCCTCGAGCAGGTCTGGGACCGCTTCAAGAACCTCAAGGTCGCTGACCTTGAAGGTGACGAAGGCCTGTACCGCGAACTGCGCGACCGCTACGGCATGTACTTCGAAGGCTCCATGGGTGCCGAGGCCATCAAGAAGCGTCTTGAGAACTTCGACATGCAGGCCGAGTCCGACATGCTGCGCGACGTCATCGCCAACGGCAAGGGCCAGCGCAAGACCCGCGCCCTGAAGCGGCTCAAGGTGGTCAACGCGTTCCTGACCACCAACAACAGCCCGCTGGGCATGGTTCTGGACGCCGTCCCGGTGATCCCGCCGGAACTGCGCCCCATGGTCCAGCTGGACGGTGGCCGCTTCGCGACCTCCGACCTCAACGACCTCTACCGCCGCGTGATCAACCGCAACAACCGCCTCAAGCGCCTGCTTGACCTCGGTGCTCCGGAGATCATCGTCAATAACGAGAAGCGCATGCTTCAGGAAGCTGTTGACAGCCTCTTCGACAACGGCCGCCGCGGCCGTCCGGTCACCGGGCCGGGCAACCGCCCGCTGAAGTCCCTGAGCGACATGCTCAAGGGCAAGCAGGGTCGTTTCCGCCAGAACCTCCTCGGCAAGCGCGTCGACTACTCCGGCCGTTCGGTCATCGTCGTCGGCCCGCAGCTGAAGCTGCACCAGTGTGGTCTGCCGAAGCAGATGGCCCTGGAGCTCTTCAAGCCGTTCGTGATGAAGCGCCTGGTTGACCTCAACCACGCACAGAACATCAAGTCGGCCAAGCGCATGGTGGAACGTTACCGTCCGCAGGTCTGGGACGTCCTGGAAGAGATCATCACCGAGCACCCTGTGCTGCTGAACCGTGCACCTACCCTGCACCGCCTCGGCATCCAGGCGTTCGAGCCGCAGCTCGTTGAAGGCAAGGCAATCCAGCTGCACCCGCTGGTTTGTGGCGCCTTCAACGCCGACTTCGACGGCGACCAGATGGCAGTGCACCTGCCGCTGAGCCCCGAAGCCCAGGCCGAGGCCCGCATCCTGATGCTGTCCTCGAACAACATCCTGAAGCCGTCCGACGGCCGCCCGGTGACCCTGCCTTCGCAGGATATGATCATCGGTCTCTACCACCTGACCACCAAGCGTGTCGGTTCAGCTGGCGAAGGCCGGATCTTCTCCTCCGTTGCGGAAGCCATCATGGCCTACGACCTTCACGAGCTGCACCTGAACTCCAAGGTCAAGATCCGTCTCGAGGGCTTCGTGCCCTACGCCGGCTGGGAAGCCCCGGAGGGCTGGGAACAGGGTCAGACCGCACTGGTCGAGACCTCCCTCGGCCAGGTCATCTTCAACCAGACGCTGCCTGCGGACTACCCGTGGGTGGAGGATGTTGCCGACAAGGGCGAGCTGTCCCGGATCGTCAACGACCTCGCGGAGCGCTACCCGAAGGTGATCACGGCAGCAACGCTGGACAACCTGAAGGATGCCGGTTTCTACTGGGCCACCCGCTCAGGCGTCACGGTTGCCATCTCCGACATCGAGGTGCCCTCGGACAAGCCGCGGATCCTCGCCGGTTACGAGACCATGGCCGCCAAGATCCAGGGCCAGTACGACAAGGGCCTGATCGACGACGACGAGCGTCGCCAGGAACTGATCGAGATCTGGAACAAGGCAACCAACGAGATCGCCCAGGCGATGCGTGACAGCCTGTCCCCGATGAACACCATCAACCGCATGGTTTCCTCCGGCGCTCGTGGTAACTGGATGCAGGTCCGTCAGATCGCGGGTATCCGTGGCCTGGTGGCCAACCCGAAGGGTGAAATCATCCCGCGTCCGATCAAGTCCTCCTACCGTGAGGGCCTGTCGGTGCTGGAATACTTCATCGCCACGCACGGTGCCCGTAAGGGTCTGGCTGACACCGCCCTGCGTACCGCCAACTCGGGTTACCTGACCCGTCGTCTGGTGGACGTCTCGCAGGACGTCATTGTCCGCGAAGAGGACTGCGGTACCGAGCGCGGCCTGATGACCGCCATCGCCGTGGCCGACTCCAACGGGGTGCTCGTCCTGGACGAGAACGTCGAGAACAGCGCCTACGCCCGCACCCTGGCCGTGGACGTCGTCGACTCCTCGGGCAAGGTCCTGGCAGCGGCCGGCACTGACTGCGGCGACGTCGTCATTGCCGAGCTGTTCGCGGCCGGCATCACCGAGGTCAAGGTCCGCTCCGTACTCACCTGTGAGTCCAGCGTCGGCACCTGCGCCCTGTGCTACGGCCGTTCGCTGGCCACGGGCAAGACCGTCGACATCGGTGAGGCCGTGGGCATTATCGCCGCACAGTCCATCGGTGAGCCGGGCACCCAGCTGACCATGCGTACGTTCCACACCGGTGGTGCTGTTTCCGCCAGCGGCGGCGACGACATCACCCAGGGTCTGCCCCGTATCCAGGAGCTCTTCGAAGCCCGTACTCCGAAGGGTGTCGCACCGATTGCTGAAGCAGCCGGCCGCATCACCATCGAAGAGTCCGAGCGCCAGATGCGCCTGGTCATCACCCCGGATGACGGATCTGAAGAGATCGCCTACCCGGTGCTGCGCCGTTCACGTCTCCTCATCGAAGACGGCGATCACGTCAGCGTTGGCCAGAAGCTCATCAACGGCCCGGTCGACCCCAAGCAGGTGCTGCGCATCATGGGCCCCCGTGCCGCTCAGAAGTTCCTGGTGGACGAAGTCCAGGGCGTGTACCGCAGTCAGGGCATCGGTATCCACGACAAGCACGTCGAGGTTATCGTCCGCCAGATGCTGCGCCGCGTCACGGTCATCGAGTCCGGCGAATCGGACCTGCTGCCCGGCGAGCTCGCCGAACGCAGCCGCTTCGAAGAGGCCAACCGCCGCGTTGTGTCCGAGGGCAAGACGCCGGCTTCCGGCCGTCCCGAGCTCATGGGCATTACCAAGGCGTCCCTGGCGACCGAGTCCTGGCTGTCCGCAGCTTCCTTCCAGGAGACCACCCGCGTCCTGACGCAGGCGGCCATGGAAGGCAAGAGCGATCCGCTGCTCGGCCTCAAGGAAAACGTCATCATCGGTAAGCTCATCCCGGCCGGCACGGGTCTCCCGCGCTACACCGAGGTCACGGTGGAACCGACTGAAGAAGCAAAGGCCAACCTGTTCACCGGCCCGAGCGCATTCAGCGACTTCTCCTACGACACGCTGGGCGACGGAGCTCCCGAGTTCCACGCCATCCCGCTGGATGACTACGACCTCGGCAGCGACTTCCGCTAACGGGCAGGGCGGGCCCTTTCGTGTCGCGTTCCGCGCCACGTAGGGACCCGGTCGCCCTGCCCTTGGCAGTCATAGCCCAGGGATGGTCCCGCACCGCAAGGTGGGGGACCATCCCCGTTTAACCCATCCATTGCTCCGTAGGTGCCCTTTTGAGGCCCCATAAGGGCCGTACCGGAGCAATCGATGGGGGAGCCGCATTTTCGGTGCTAAACCGCGCCGATTAAGGGCTAGGAGCCGTCCGTGTTAGACTTGAGACTAATTGTTATTGTGGCAGTGGATGAGTGCGCCGGTTTTAGTTAGACAGCATGCAGCTGAAAAGCTTGACCAGGACGACGTTTCCGGTTTGCAGGGTTCTTGTGCAACGTATGCCACATTTTCGCATGCCTAGGGGCAGTTCAGGTCGAAAGTCCTTGAACCCCGGCGTGCGGTCCGACTATTAAGGCTTCGCCTCAGCTGCTCTGGAGAGAACTTCAAAGCTCGGGCGGCGAGGCGCAGCGACAAGAGAGCGGCCGCCAACGGCCGCTCCGGATAAAACGGAGAACACGAGAGTGCCTACGATTAACCAGCTGGTCCGCAAGGGCCGCACGCCTAAGGTCAAAAAGACCAAGGCCCCCGCGCTTAACGGCAGCCCGATGCGCCGCGGTGTTTGCACCCGCGTTTACACGACGACCCCGAAGAAGCCGAACTCGGCTCTGCGTAAGGTTGCTCGTGTGCGCCTCAACGGTGGCATTGAAGTCACCGCTTACATCCCCGGTGTAGGCCACAACCTGCAGGAGCACTCCATTGTGCTCGTTCGCGGCGGCCGCGTGAAGGACCTTCCGGGTGTCCGCTACAAGATCGTCCGTGGCGCCCTCGATACCCAGGGTGTCAAGAACCGTAAGCAGGCTCGCAGCCGCTACGGCGCAAAGATGGAGAAGAAGTAATATGCCTCGCAAGGGTCCGGCCCCCAAGCGGCCGCTAGTTCTAGATCCCGTTTACGGCTCCCCGCTGGTCACCCAGCTCATCAACAAGGTGCTGGTTGACGGCAAGAAGTCCACCGCAGAGCGCATCGTTTACGGTGCACTCGAGGGTGCTCGCGCCAAGTCCGGCGGCGACCCCGTTGCAGCCCTCAAGAAGGCCATGGAGAACGTCAAGCCTTCCCTTGAGGTCCGCTCCCGCCGCGTTGGTGGCGCCACCTACCAGGTTCCGGTTGAGGTCAAGCCGGGCCGCTCCACGGCCCTCGCCCTCCGCTGGCTGGTTGGCTACTCCAAGGCCCGCCGCGAAAAGACCATGACCGAGCGCCTCCAGAACGAAATCCTGGATGCCTCGAACGGTCTCGGTGCCGCTGTGAAGCGTCGCGAAGACACCCACAAGATGGCCGAGTCCAACAAGGCCTTCGCACACTACCGCTGGTAATACTTCCCGGACGCCGCCGGCTCGAGAGAGCCGGCGGCGAACGTGCAGTCCATCCGAAAGGGAGACACCGTGGCACAGGACGTGCTTACCGACCTTAGCAAGGTCCGCAACATCGGCATCATGGCCCACATCGATGCCGGCAAGACCACTACTACCGAGCGCATCCTGTTCTACACGGGTGTGAACCACAAGATCGGCGAAACGCACGACGGCGCTTCGACGACTGACTGGATGGAACAGGAAAAGGAACGCGGCATCACCATCACGTCTGCCGCCGTGACCTGCTTCTGGGAAAACAACCAGATCAACATCATCGACACCCCCGGCCACGTTGACTTCACGGTCGAGGTTGAGCGCTCCCTGCGCGTCCTCGACGGCGCTGTCGCCGTGTTCGACGGCAAGGAAGGCGTGGAGCCGCAGTCCGAGACTGTTTGGCGCCAGGCCGACAAGTACAACGTTCCGCGTATCTGCTTCGTCAACAAGATGGACAAGCTCGGCGCTGACTTCTACTTCACCGTCGACACCATCATCAGCCGCCTCGGTGCCAAGCCGCTCGTCATGCAGCTGCCGATCGGCGCCGAGAACGACTTCATCGGCGTCGTCGACCTCCTGTACATGCGTTCGCTGGTCTGGCCCGGCGACGCCAAGGGTGACGTCACCATGGGTGCCAAGTACGAGATCCGCGAGATCCCGGCTGACCTCCAGGCGAAGGCCGAAGAGTACCGCGCAACTCTCGTTGAGACTGTTGCCGAGGCCTCTGAGGAACTCATGGAGAAGTACCTCGAGGGCGAAGAGATCAGCATCGATGAGCTCAAGGCCGGCATCCGCAAGATGACGATCAACTCTGAGCTGTACCCGGTTTTCTGTGGTTCGGCGTTCAAGAACCGCGGCGTGCAGCCGATGCTCGACGCCGTCGTGGACTACCTGCCGAACCCGCTTGACGTCCCGCCGATGATCGGTCACGATCCCCGCGACGAAGAGAAGGAACTTACCCGTAAGCCTTCCTCTGAAGAGCCCTTCTCGGCACTGGCCTTCAAGATCGCCGCGCACCCGTTCTTCGGTCAGCTCACCTTCATCCGCGTGTACTCCGGTCACGTGGAAGCAGGCTCGCAGGTGGTTAACTCCACCAAGGGCAAGAAGGAGCGCATCGGCAAGCTGTTCCAGATGCACGCCAACAAGGAAATGCCCGTCGAGGGCGCTACCGCCGGCCACATCTACGCAGCGATCGGCCTGAAGGACACCACCACGGGCGACACCCTGTGCGATCCGTCCAACCAGATCGTCCTCGAGTCCATGAGCTTCCCGGAGCCCGTGATCTCGGTTGCGATCGAGCCGAACACGAAGGGTGACCAGGAGAAGCTCTCCACGGCCATCCAGAAGCTCTCCGCTGAGGACCCGACCTTCCAGGTCTCCCTCAACGAGGACACCGGCCAGACCATCATCGCCGGCATGGGCGAGCTCCACCTGGACATCCTGGTGGACCGCATGCGCCGCGAATTCAAGGTTGAGGCGAACGTTGGCAAGCCGCAGGTTGCTTACCGCGAGACCATCAAGCGTGCTGTAGAGCGTCACGACTACACGCACAAGAAGCAGACCGGTGGTTCCGGCCAGTTCGCAAAGATCCAGATCGCGATCGAGCCGCTGGACACTGCGGAAGGCGAGCTGTACGAGTTCGAGAACAAGGTCACTGGTGGCCGCGTTCCGCGCGAGTACATCCCGTCCGTCGACGCCGGCATCCAGGATGCGCTCAACGACGGCGTCCTGGCCGGTTACCCGGTTGTCGGCATCAAGGCGACGCTGATCGACGGCGCTTACCACGATGTTGACTCCTCGGAAATGGCGTTCAAGATCGCCGGCCGTATGGCTTTCAAGGAAGCCGCACGCAAGGCGAACCCTGTTCTGCTCGAACCGCTGATGGATGTCGAGGTCCGCACCCCTGAGGAATACATGGGTGAAGTTATCGGTGACCTCAACTCCCGCCGTGGCCAGATGCAGTCCATGGAGGATGCCCAGGGCGTCAAGGTCATCCGCGCGCACGTCCCGCTGTCCGGCATGTTCGGCTACATCGGTGACCTGCGGTCGAAGACCCAGGGCCGCGCTGTGTACTCCATGACGTTCAACAGCTACGCCGAGGTCCCGAAGGCAGTTGCCGACGAGATCATCCAGAAGAACCGCGGCGAGTAGTCCCTAGGACGCATCGCAGCAGCAAGAAACTCGGATGCGCCTCCGCCCAGCGGAGATTCATCTGGTGCAGGCGGCCGGACTCCGGTCAGCTGCAGTCCGGCCAAACCGGGGTGCGGCCGTCTGCACGAACAGGCTCTAGGCACTAGCATTAGTACCTGAATCTGCAATTTCACCAATCCAAAGCCCCCCAAGTAGACTTACTGGAGTTTCTGTCGCGACAAGCGCGGCCGAAGGGTAAGTCATTTGAAAACGTTCTAGGAGGAACCTGTGGCAAAGGCAAAGTTCGAGCGGACTAAGCCGCACGTTAACATCGGTACCATTGGTCACGTTGACCACGGTAAGACGACGCTGACGGCCGCCATTTCCAAGGTGCTGTACGACAAGTACCCGACTCTCAACGAGAAGCGTGACTTCGCGTCGATTGACTCTGCTCCCGAAGAGCGTCAGCGCGGCATTACCATCAACATCTCCCACGTTGAGTACCAGACCGAGAAGCGCCACTACGCACACGTAGACGCTCCGGGTCACGCTGACTACATCAAGAACATGATCACCGGCGCTGCTCAGATGGACGGTGCAATCCTCGTGGTTGCCGCCACTGACGGCCCGATGGCCCAGACCCGTGAGCACGTTCTGCTCGCCCGCCAGGTTGGCGTTCCCTACCTGCTGGTCGCGCTGAACAAGGCTGACATGGTCGATGACGAAGAGCTCCTCGACCTCGTCGAAATGGAAGTTCGTGAGCTGCTCAGCTCGCAGGGCTTCGACGGCGACGAGGCTCCCGTTGTTCGCGTTTCCGGCCTGAAGGCCCTCGAAGGCGACCCCGTCTGGGTCAAGTCCGTTGAGGACCTCATGGCAGCAGTCGACGAGTCCGTTCCGGACCCGGTACGCGACCGTGACAAGCCCTTCCTGATGCCGATCGAAGACGTCTTCACGATCACCGGTCGTGGCACCGTTGTTACGGGCCGCGCCGAGCGTGGAACCCTCGCGATCAACTCCGAGGTCGAGATCGTCGGCATCCGCCCGGTCCAGAAGACCACGGTTACCGGTATCGAGATGTTCCACAAGCAGCTCGACGAAGCATGGGCCGGCGAGAACTGTGGCCTCCTGCTCCGCGGTCTGAAGCGCGACGATGTCGAGCGTGGCCAGGTTGTCGTCAAGCCGGGTTCCATCACCCCGCACACCGACTTCGAGGCTAACGTCTACATCCTCTCCAAGGACGAAGGCGGGCGTCACAACCCGTTCTACTCCAACTACCGCCCGCAGTTCTACTTCCGCACCACGGACGTCACCGGCGTTATCACCCTGCCGGAAGGCACGGAAATGGTTATGCCCGGCGACAACACTGAGATGACCGTTGCGCTCATCCAGCCGATCGCAATGGAAGAGGGCCTCGGCTTCGCTATCCGCGAAGGCGGCCGCACCGTTGGTTCGGGACGCGTCACCAAGATCATCAAGTAGTACTTGCTGATCAATGGTTATCCCGGCCGCCTGACGGTCACGGAAAACTAACGGAACAGCCCCGCTGCACTTGCAGCGGGGCTGTTCCTTTTAAGTTCCTGATACCTTTGCAGGAAGGGAAAGGAGCTCACCATGGGCTGGTTCATTTTTCTGCTCATCGTCGTCGCGGCCGTCATCGTGTTCTTTTGGGCGAAGCGGCACTTCCGCCAGGAGATCGAGCGCGCCAAGCGCATCAACCGGGCGAACCGCAACCAATAGTCCGGCCACGCAAGAACTCAGGCCCGCCGGGCACGCGCGAGGGCCTGGTACCAGTAGTACGAGTCCTTCGGCGTGCGCTGCAGCGTCTTGAAATCCACATGCACCAGGCCGAAGCGCTGTGAGTAGCCCGCCGCCCATTCAAAGTTGTCCATGAGCGTCCAGACGTAGTAGCCAAGCAGGTCGACGTCGTGGGCGATGCCCCCCGGCGAGGTGGCATCCACCGCCTCGGCCAGATGCGCGGCGAGGTAGCTGATCCGCCCGGCGTCGGGGATGGGGCCGGTGACATGGTCCGGTTCCGGGAAACTCGCCCCGCTCTCGGTGATGTAGACCGGCGGCAACGCCCCGCCATACCTGTCCTTCAGCTCCCGGAGCAGGATCCCCAAATGGTCCGGAGCGACCGGCCAGCCGAAACCCGTGAGCTCGTACTCCGGAAACGCGGCCAGGTGGAACGGGACTTTCAACATCTCCTCCACGGTCCCCGAAGGAGTGTTGACGCCGCGCCCCGTCGCCACCTTCACGGGGTAGTAATAGTTCAGGCCATAGAAATCCAGCGGCTGGTGAATTGTGGCCAGATCCGCATCGGTGATGTTCCCCAGGTACCGGAACCACGGCCGTGCGACCAGCGGCGGCTTGGGAAAACGGCCCATGAGGATCGGATCCGCGTAAAGACGGTTCAGCACGAGGTCGAACATCCTGGCCAGCAGCCGGTCCGTCAGCGAACCCGAAGCCGGCCGGACGGGGGAATGCAGGTTCGTCACGCCGACGCCGCCGCGGACACCTGCAGCCCGCAGCGCCTGCACCGCGAGACCGTGGCCCAGCAGCTGATGGCGTACGGACGGCAGGGCATCGAAGAGCAGGCCGCAGCCGGGGGCATGGACGTCCATGGCATAGCCGTTGAGCGTGACCGAGGCGGGCTCGTTCAGCGTCACCCACTGCGCCACGCGATCGCCGAACCGTTTGCCGGCGGCCGCGCAGTACTCGGCGAACCGCTCCGCCGTCGAACGGTTCATCCAGCCGCCCCCGTGCTCGAGGGGGAGCGGGGTGTCCCAATGGTAGAGGGTGGCCATGGGGGAGATGCCGGCGGCGAGCAGCCGGTCGATCAGGCGGTCGTAGAAGTCCAAGCCCGCGGCGTTGAAGCGGCCGGTGCCCCCGGGCTGGACCCGCGGCCACGAGATGGAGAAGCGGTAGGAGTCGATTCCGAGCTCGCGCATAAGCCCGACGTCTTCGGCCGCCCGGTTGTAGTGGTCGCACGCGACTGCGGGGGAGTGGCCGTGCAGGATGTTCCCCGGCTTCTCGGCAAAGGCGTCCCACCCGGAGGGCCCGCGACCGCCGGCCGCGAGGGCACCCTCGATCTGGAAGGCCGCGGAGGCAACGCCCAGGGTGAACCCGGGGCTCAGGCGGGCGGCGAGGGCCTGAACTGCTACAGAATCCTGCACAGTCATGCCCCTATCATCCATTCAACCGGCGGTTCACGACAACGGCCGAACGGTAACGCTACCGACAGTGACTGCACTACAGCGATTGCACTGCAGCGATTGCACTGCAGCGATTGCACTGCCGTGCAGAGGGCTGATTCGCTTCTGCCCATAAATTCCGGCATACTAGATGAGTTGTTCAAGCGCTCTTTCGCGTCCCGATCCGGATAATGCCGGGTGCCAGGGTCCAGGTAAGAGACCAAACATAACCCACTCCCCACGGAATTGCGGACGACTACGTGTGAAAACGTGCGACACGCCCGACCGCGGGGGTCGGTTACGCCGGCAGGTTGAGGAACCCGGATTCTTCCGGATTCAGCTTGTGCGGCGGGTGGTAGTCACGACTTCAAATGCCTCGGCAGCCACATACAACAGGTAAGTAAACAGAGCAGCATTTACTGAAAGAGAGTCAGGCGACATGGCGGGACAAAAAATCCGCATCCGGCTGAAGTCATACGACCACGAGGTCATTGACGTTTCAGCACGGAAGATCGTTGAGACGGTCACGCGCGCAGGCGCAACGGTAGTCGGCCCTGTGCCGCTGCCGACGGAGAAGAACGTTTACTGCGTTATCCGCTCTCCGCACAAGTACAAGGACAGCCGCGAGCACTTTGAAATGCGCACGCACAAGCGTCTGATCGACATCATCGACCCCACGCCCAAGGCTGTTGACTCGCTCATGCGTCTCGACCTGCCGGCCGACGTGAACATCGAAATCAAGCTGTAGGGAGGTGCTGAGAGACTATGACCGCAACCCGTAACGTAAAGGGCCTGCTGGGCACGAAGCTCGGCATGACCCAGGTCTGGGACGAGAACAACAAGCTCATCCCCGTCACTGTGGTCCAGGCTGACTCGAACGTCATCACGCAGCTGCGCAATGCAGAAACTGATGGCTATGTCGCCGTTCAGATCGGCTACGGCCAGATCGATCCCCGCAAGGTCACCAAGCCGCTGGCTGGTCACTTTGAAAAGGCAGGCGTCACGCCTCGCCGCCACGTCGTAGAACTGCGCACTGCAGATGCTGACTCTTACGAGCTGGGCCAGGAGCTCTCCGTAGAGCTCTTCGAAGCCGGCCAGAAGATCGACGTCGTTGGCACCACCAAGGGTAAGGGCTTCGCCGGTGTTATGAAGCGTCACGGCTTCCACGGCGTTGGAGCTTCCCACGGTGCCCACAAGAACCACCGTAAGCCCGGTTCAATCGGTGGCGCATCCACCCCGAGCCGCGTCTTCAAGGGCATGAAAATGGCCGGCCGCATGGGCGCCGTTCGTCACACCACGCTGAACCTCACGGTCCACGCGGTTGACGTCGAGAAGTCGCTGCTCCTTATCAAGGGCGCCGTTCCCGGTGCCCGCGGCCAGGTCGTACTCGTACGCACCGCCGTGAAGGGAGCCTAGTTCAATGACTAGCACTGTCAAGGTTGACCTGCCTGCAGAGATCTTCGACGTACAGACCAACGTGCCGCTGCTGCACCAGGTCGTCGTTGCCCAGCTCGCTGCTGCTCGCCAGGGTACCCACAAGACCAAGACCCGCGCCGAGGTTTCCGGTGCAGGTCGCAAGCCGTTCAAGCAGAAGGGCACCGGCCGCGCCCGTCAGGGTTCCATCCGTGCTCCTCACATGACCGGTGGTGGCGTTGTCCACGGCCCCACGCCGCGTGACTACAGCCAGCGCACCCCCAAGAAGATGATTGCTGCTGCACTGCGCGGCGCACTCTCGGACCGCGCCCGCAACGGCCGCGTCCACGTCGTTGCTGACCTGGTTACCGGCTCCAAGCCGTCCTCCAAGGAAGCACTGGCAACCCTGCGCGGAGTTTCCGAGCGCAAGAACCTGCTCGTTGTCATTGAGCGCGCCAACGATGTTGCTGCACTGTCCGTGCGCAACCTCGAGGAAGTTCACGTTCTGTACGCAGACCAGCTGAACACCTACGACGTGCTCGTTTCCGACGACGTAGTCTTCACCAAGGCTGCCTACGAAGCATTCGTTGCTGACAAGGTTGCAAAGAACGAGGAGGATGCCAAGTGAGTGCAGCCACCATCAAGGACCCGCGCGACGTCGTGCTTGCACCCGTTGTCTCGGAAAAGAGCTACGGCCTGATCGATGAGGGCAAGTACACCTTCCTGGTGGACCCCCGTTCGAACAAGACCGAGATCAAGCTGGCCGTGGAGAAGATTTTCTCCGTCAAGGTCGAATCGATCAACACCATCAACCGTGCCGGTAAGCGCAAGCGCACCAAATTCGGCTGGGGTACCCGCAAGAACACCAAGCGTGCCATTGTGAGCCTCAAAGAAGGCACTATCGACATCTTCGGCGGTCCGCTTTCATAGCGGAGACCACTTTAACGAGGAAATAAATTATGGGAATCCGTAAATACAAGCCGACTACTCCGGGCCGTCGTGGCTCGAGCGTAGCGGACTTCACTGAAATCACGCGGTCGACGCCGGAAAAGTCGTTGGTACGTCCCCTCCCGAAAAAGGGTGGCCGTAACAACTCCGGTAAGATCACGACCCGTCACAAGGGTGGTGGACACAAGCGTCAGTACCGTCTGATCGACTTCCGTCGCCACGACAAGGACGGCGTCAACGCCCGCGTTGCCGAAATCGAGTACGACCCGAACCGCACGGCTCGGATCGCCCTCCTGCACTACGTTGATGGCACCAAGCGTTACATCATCGCCCCGAACAAGCTGTCCCAGGGCGACTTCGTAGAGGCCGGCGCCGACGCTGACATCAAGCCCGGCAACAACCTTCCGCTGCGCAACATCCCGGTCGGTACCGTAATCCACGCAGTCGAACTGCGTCCGGGTGGCGGCGCCAAGATGGGCCGCTCCGCCGGCGCATCGATCCAGCTCGTTGCAAAGGAAGGCCGTTTCGCCCAGCTGCGTCTGCCTTCCGGCGAAATCCGCAACGTTGACGTGCGCTGCCGCGCAACCGTCGGCGAGGTCGGCAACGCCGAGCAGTCGAACATCAACTGGGGCAAGGCCGGCCGTATGCGCTGGAAGGGCGTTCGCCCGACTGTCCGTGGTGTAGCCATGAACCCGGTTGACCACCCGCACGGTGGTGGCGAGGGTAAGACGTCCGGTGGACGTAACCCCGTCAACCCCAACGGTAAGCGCGAAGGCCGCACCCGCCGTCCCAACAAAGAGAGCGACAAGCTTATTGTTCGTCGCCGTCGTACTGGCAAGAACAAGCGATAGGAGCCTGGACACATGCCACGCAGCCTGAAAAAAGGTCCTTTCGTTGACCAGCACCTCTTTGTGAAGGTAGCCAGGGAAAACGAAAAGGGCACCAAGAACGTCATCAAGACCTGGTCCCGCCGCTCGATGATCGTCCCCGACATGCTCGGCCACACGATCGCCGTACACGACGGACGCAAGCACATCCCCGTGTTTGTCACTGAGTCGATGGTCGGGCACAAGCTCGGCGAATTCGCTCCCACGCGGACATTCCGCGGCCATGTCAAGGACGACCGTAAGGGCAAGCGCCGCTAGGCGCCTGCACTTACGTCAAAGACGAGAGAAGGAAAGCAATGGAAGCCAAGGCAATTGCGCGTCACATCCGCGTAACGCCTATGAAGGCCCGGCGCGTCGTCAACCTTGTTCGTGGTAAGCAAGCGAATGAGGCTCTGGCAATTCTGAAGTTTGCCCCGCAGGCAGCTTCGGAGCCGGTATTCAAGGTAGTTCAGTCGGCAATCTCCAACGCCCGGGTCCTCGCGGACCGCGACGGCGTGGCGTTTGACGAAGGTGACCTCATCATCAGCGAAGCGTTTGTTGATGAAGGCCCGACCATGAAGCGGTTCCAGCCGCGAGCCCAGGGTCGTGCATTTCAGATCAAGAAGCGCACGAGCCACATCACCGTGGTAGTCGCTACCCCGGAGAAAGAGGAGGCTCGCTAAGTGGGACAGAAAGTTAACCCGCACGGGTTCCGACTCGGCATCACCACCGATCACGTATCGCACTGGTTTGCTGACAGCACCAAGGCCGGACAGCGGTACAAGGACTTCGTTCGCGAAGACATCCGCATCCGCCAGCTCATGTCCACGGGCATGGAGCGCGCCGGCATCGCCAAGGTCGAAATCGAGCGCACCCGCGACCGTGTCCGCGTGGATATCCACACGGCACGTCCGGGCATCGTCATCGGCCGCCGCGGCGCTGAAGCAGACCGCATCCGCGGCGAGCTCGAAAAGCTCACGGGCAAGCAGGTACAGCTGAACATCCTCGAGGTCAAGAACCCCGAGATGGAAGCCCAGCTTGTTGCCCAGGGCGTTGCAGAGCAGCTCACTTCCCGCGTGGCGTTCCGCCGTGCGATGAAGAAGGCCATGCAGTCCGCACAGCGTGCCGGTGCCAAGGGCATCCGGATCGCTTGCTCGGGTCGACTGGGCGGCGCAGAAATGTCCCGCTCGGAGTTCTACCGCGAAGGCCGTGTGCCCCTGCACACCCTGCGTGCGAACATCGATTACGGCTTCTACGAGGCCAAGACCACCTTCGGCCGCATCGGCGTGAAGGTCTGGATCTACAAGGGCGACGTCACTGCCAAGGAACTGGCTCAGCAGGCAGCTGCTGCTCCGTCCCGTGGCCGTGCCGGCGACCGCCCGGGCCGCCCGGGTGGCGCTGACCGTGGTGACCGCCGCCGTCGTCCCGAACGCGCCGCAGCTGAGGCAGCTCCGGCTGCCGCCGAGGCTCCGGCAGTTGAGGCTGCACCTGCTGCAGTAGAAGGAGGACAGGCTTAAATGCTTATCCCACGTCGAGTCAAGCACCGTAAGCAGCACCACCCGGGTCGTTCCGGCGCTGCTACGGGCGGCACCCAGGTCTCCTTCGGTGAGTGGGGCATCCAGGCTCTGAGCCCGGCCTACGTCACGAACCGTCAGATCGAATCTGCCCGTATCGCGATGACCCGCCACATCAAGCGTGGCGGAAAGGTCTGGATCAACATCTACCCGGACCGTCCGCTGACGAAGAAGCCTGCTGAAACCCGCATGGGTTCCGGTAAGGGTTCTCCGGAATGGTGGGTCTCAAACGTCAAGCCGGGCCGGGTTCTCTTCGAACTCTCCGGTGTCAGTGAAGAGGTAGCTCGCGAGGCCCTGCGCCTGGCAATCCACAAGCTGCCGTTGAAGGCACGCATTGTGCGTCGCGAAGGTGGTGAGTAGAAATGGCAGTAGGATCCAAGGAACTTGCATCCGCACAGCTGGACGGTTTCGACAACGAGCGTCTCGTTGAAGAACTCCGCAAGGCCAAGGAAGAGCTGTTCAACCTGCGTTTCCAGTCCGCCACCGGTCAGCTGGAGAACCACGGTCGTCTGCGCGCGGTAAAGAAGGACATCGCCCGCATCTACACCGTTCTCCGTGAGCGCGAGCTGGGCATTCGTGCCGAGGTTGCCGCACCGGTTGTGGAAGCCAAGGAAGAGAAGAAGTCCAAGAAGGCTGCAACCAAGAAGGCTGAAAAGGCTGAAACGGTTGAAACCGAGGAGGACGCCAAGTGAGTGAAAAGGACGAGAACGTGACGGAAACTGTTTCCGACGCAGCCAAGGCTGACGAGCGCGGTTACCGTAAGACGAAGCGCGGCTACGTCGTCTCGGACAAGATGGAAAAGACCATCGTTGTCCAGGTCGAAGACCGCGTCAAGCACGCCCTCTACGGCAAGGTCATCCGCCGCAACGCCAAGATCAAGGCTCACGACGAAGAGAACAGCGCCGGCATCGGCGACCTCGTGCTCCTCGCCGAGACCCGCCCGCTGTCCGCTACGAAGCGGTGGCGCCTGGTCGAGATCCTCGAAAAGGCCAAGTAACACCTGCAGCTTTGCTGCTTGTTGATACAGCAGAAGCCCTCGTTCCCCTTTGGGGGAGCGGGGGCTTCCGCGTTGCCCGGGGGGCTGCCGGAGCCGGACGCTTCCGGCGTTGCAGACTGACGCGTGCCGGCCGCGGCGTCACGCAGAGCAAGCTTTGGGAAGGCGCACGACGGCGGCTGGCCGGGTTTGCGGGGCTGCACGGGATCACCGGCGGACGGCGGGCCCAAAGGCTGTCATGCGTGACGCCGTCGGGAGCGGTGCCGGCCAGCGTTTCCTGACCCGGGCCGACGTGTGCCGGCGGCAGGGCTGTGATATGGGGATACGCCCAAAACGTGCTAAGATTTTGAGTTTGTATGGCGCCTTTTGCGCGCCGACATCAACCTCGTAAACAATCGTGCCACGGCATAGTGCCCCCTTGCGCCCCGACTCGTCGGGGACCGCCTGGGAAGCAAATGTTTTTGGCACGGGCGTTTAGGCCTGGTCTGGCAAAATCCAGGCAGGTCAAGAGACACCCCGATCAACCGTTCCGCAAGGCTCATTCCGTAGGAAAAATTTCGGTCTGAGAACCAGCGCGACGCAAGGAGTAAATAGTGATTCAGCAGGAGTCGCGACTCAAGGTCGCCGACAACACGGGTGCTAAGGAAATCCTTACCATTCGCGTTCTCGGTGGATCTGGCCGTCGCTACGCAGGCATTGGCGACGTGATCGTCGCTACCGTCAAGGACGCAATTCCGGGCGGCAACGTAAAGAAGGGCGACGTCGTCAAGGCTGTCATCGTCCGTACCAAGAAGGAACGCCGCCGTGCGGATGGTTCCTACATCAAGTTTGACGAGAACGCAGCCGTCATCCTGAAGAACGACGGTGACCCCCGCGGTACCCGTATCTTCGGACCGGTTGGTCGTGAACTTCGCGACAAGAAGTTCATGAAGATCGTTTCTCTGGCTCCGGAGGTGCTCTAGTCCATGGCTAAGATCAAAAAGGGTGACCTCGTTCAGGTCATCACTGGCGCCAAGGCTGAGCGCGGCGGCGACAAGGGCAAGCAGGGCAAGGTTCTGCGCGTCTTCCCCGAGACCAACCGCGTGTTGGTCGAAGGCATTAACCGCGTAACCAAGCACACCAAGGTCGGTCAGTCGCAGCGCGGCACCAAGACCGGTGGCATCGAGGTCGTCGAGGCTTCAATCCACATCTCCAACGTGGCTCTGGTTGACCCCTCCACCAAGAAGCCCACCCGCGTCGGTTTCCGCACCGAGACCGTTGAGCGCGATGGCGTGAAGCGTGAAGTGCGCGTCCGCGTGGCCAAGAGCTCAGGGAAGGACATCTAATGACTGAGACTCTCGAGACTCCGGCAAGCAAGATCGTTCCTCGTCTGAAGACCAAGTACGCCGATTCCATCAAGAACTCGCTGACTGAGGAATTCAAGTACCAGAACGTCAACCAGGTTCCCCGCCTGGTCAAGGTCGTTGTGAACATGGGTGTTGGAGATGCCGCCAAGGACTCCAAGCTGATCGACGGCGCTGTCCGCGATCTGACCCTGATCACCGGCCAGAAGCCGCAGGTCACCAAGGCCCGCAAGTCGATCGCTCAGTTCAAGCTGCGCGAAGGCATGCCCATTGGTGCACACGCAACTCTGCGTGGAGACCGCATGTGGGAATTCCTGGACCGTCTGGTCACGCTGGCCCTGCCGCGTATCCGCGACTTCCGCGGCCTCAGCGGCAAGCAGTTCGATGGCAACGGCAACTACACCTTCGGTCTGACCGAGCAGGTTATGTTCCACGAGATCGACCAGGATTCCATTGACCGCGTTCGCGGCATGGACATCACCGTCGTGACCACTGCCAAGACCGACGACGAAGGCCGCGCGCTGCTCAAGGCGCTTGGCTTCCCGTTCAAGACCGAAGACTAATCTAGCTACGTAAAAGGTCCGACCGCGCTGGCCCCGAATTCTGTTCGGGATATGCAGCACGGCGGAAACCGTTATGAGGAAGGGCACGAGCCCACATGACAATGACAGATCCCGTCGCAGACATGCTTACGCGTCTGCGCAACGCTAACTCGGCATACCACGACACCGTGACCATGCCGTACAGCAAGCTCAAGGCACGCGTTGCTGACATCCTGAAGGCTGAAGGTTTCATTGCCTCCTGGAAAGAAGAAGACGCTGAGGTTGGCAAGAAGCTGACCCTCGAGCTCAAGTTCGGTCCGAACCGCGAGCGTTCCATCGCTGGCGTTCGTCGTATTTCCAAGCCGGGACTGCGCGTTTACGCAAAGTCCACCAACCTGCCGCACGTGCTCGGTGGCCTGGGTGTCGCAATCCTGTCCACCTCTTCCGGCCTCCTGACTGACAAGCAGGCCGGCAAGAAGGGCGTGGGCGGCGAAGTCCTCGCTTACGTCTGGTAACGGGAAAGGAAGAGAATAATGTCACGTATTGGACGTCTCCCCATCACCGTTCCTGCCGGCGTTGAGGTCAAGGTTGACGGCTCTGTCGTCAGCGTCAAGGGTTCCAAGGGCGAGCTGAGCCACACTGTGGCCAGCCCGATCGAGGTTTCCCTGGAAGATGGCACCCTGACTGTCGCCCGCCCGAACGACGAGCGCGCCTCACGTTCGCTGCACGGCCTGACCCGCACCCTGATCGCCAACATGATCCAGGGTGTCACCGCAGGCTACGAGAAGAAGCTTGAGATTGTCGGTACCGGTTACCGCGTCCAGGCCAAGGGTTCTGACCTGGAGTTCGCTCTGGGCTACAGCCACCCGGTCAACGTCTCGGCACCGAACGGCATCACCTTTGCAGTTGAGACCCCGACCAAGCTCTCTGTTTCAGGCATCTCCAAGCAGCAGGTCGGCGAGGTTGCTGCCAACATTCGCAAGCTGCGGAAGCCGGACCCCTACAAGGGCAAGGGCATCCGTTACGCAGGCGAAGTCATCCGCCGCAAGGTCGGAAAGGCTGGTAAGTAACCATGGCGATCGCAATTAACAAGAAGCGTACGAACAAGAGCAAGTCTGCCCAGCGCAGCCGCCGCCAGCTTCGTATCCGCAAGCGCATCTCCGGTACGGCTGTACGCCCTCGTCTGGTCGTCAACCGCTCCGCACGTCACGTATTCGTCCAGGTTGTCGATGACACCAAGGGCCTGACCGTGGCAAGCGCCTCCACATTGGAAGCCGACCTTCGTGCATTCGACGGTGACAAGACCGCCAAGGCCAAGCGCGTTGGCGAACTGGTCGCCGAGCGTGCCAAGGCTGCCGGTATCGAAGCAGTTGTCTTCGACCGCGGTGGTAACAAGTACCACGGCCGGATCGCCGCCGTCGCTGACGGCGCACGTGAAGGTGGGCTGGCACTGTGACCGAAAATAACGAAAAGGACATTCAGGTGACTGAAGCTGTAGCTGCTCCGGCAACTGAGACCGCTGCGCCTGCTACCACTGACGACCGCCGTGGTGGCGCCCGTCGTGGCGAGCGTGGCGACCGCGGCCAGGGCCGTGGCGACCGTGGCGGCCGTGGTGGCCGTGACGGCGGCCGCGAAGCCGAGAAGAGCCAGTTCGTAGAGCGCGTTGTAACCATCAACCGTGTTTCCAAGGTCGTCAAGGGTGGTCGTCGCTTCAGCTTCACCGCTCTCGTCGTCGTCGGTGACGGCAACGGCATGGTCGGCGTTGGCTACGGCAAGGCTAAAGAAGTTCCTGCCGCTATCGCGAAGGGCGTTGAAGAGGCCAAGAAGTCCTTCTTCCGCGTTCCGCGCATCGGCAACACCATCCCGCACCGCGTTCAGGGTGAGGCCGCCGCAGGCGTCGTCATGCTGCGTCCGGCTTCCGCCGGTACCGGTGTTATCGCCGGTGGCCCGGTCCGTGCAGTACTGGAGTGCGTGGGCATCCACGACATCCTCTCCAAGTCGCTCGGTTCCTCCAACGCCATCAACATCGTTCACGCGACCGTTGATGCCCTGAAGCGCCTCGAAGAGCCGGCAGCAGTGGCAGCACGCCGCGGCCTCCCGCTCGACGAGATCGCTCCGCCGGCAATGGTGAAGGCGCTCCTGAACCAGAAGGCAGGTGTCTGAGTCATGGCTAAGAACCTGATTCCCTCCGACGCCCAGTTGGAGATCACTCAGATCAAGTCCGCCATTGGCGGCAAGCAGAACCAGCGCGACACCCTTCGGTCCCTCGGCCTGAAGCGGATCGGACACACCGTTGTCCGCACCGCCGACGCCGTGACCGTTGGAATGCTCAACACGGTTCCGCACCTGGTAAAGGTAGAGGAGGCGAAGTAAATGGCAGAGAAGAACACCGCCGAAAAGGCACAGGGCGCCGCTGAGAAGCAGAACGCACTGAAGGTTCACCACCTGCGTCCCGCCCCGGGTGCCAAGACCGCCAAGACCCGCGTTGGTCGTGGTGAAGGTTCCAAGGGTAAGACCGCTGGTCGCGGTACCAAGGGTACGAAGGCCCGCTACCAGATCAAGGCTGGCTTTGCCGGCGGCCAGCTGCCGCTGCACATGCGCCTGCCGAAGCTGCGCGGCTTCAAGAACCCGTTCCGGGTTGAGTTCCAGGTTGTAAACCTGGACCGGCTCAACGAGCTGTTCCCGGAAGGTGGCGCAGTCACCGTGGAGAACCTGGTCGAAAAGGGTGCCGTTCGCAAGAACCAGCCCGTCAAGGTGCTGGGCACCGGCGACATCACCGTCAAGGTTGACGTCACCGTCCACGCATTCTCGGCCAGCGCCGCAGAAAAGATTGCCGCAGCAGGCGGAAGCACCACCGCCCTCTAACGAGGCGGCGGGGCAGTTGCCCGTTGTTGAAACTCCCGGCACCGGGGGCTCAGGCCCCCGGTGCCGGGAGTTTTTTTCAATTTCCGGGCCCCGCCGATTGTTCGCCGCACGCATCCACCGGTTAGACTCGGTTGTTGGGTTTATTTGACCTATCTCACACGACTTTACTTATTACTCAGGAGGACGCTTGCTTAGCGCATTTGGCCGGGCCTTTCGCACGCCTGATCTGCGACGCAAGTTGTTGTTCACGCTGGGAATCATCACAATCTTCCGCTTGGGTGCCTTCATCCCCTCGCCTGGTGTGAGCTACCAGAATGTCCAGCAATGCTTGCAGAACGGTCAGACCTCGGGCGGCATCTACCAGCTCGTCAACCTGTTCAGCGGCGGTGCATTGCTGCAGGTCTCCATCTTTGCCCTCGGCATCATGCCGTACATCACCGCCAGCATCATCGTCCAGCTGCTCCGGGTGGTCATTCCCCGGTTCCAGCAGCTGTACGAGGAGGGCGCATCCGGGCAGTCGAAACTGACCCAGTACACGCGCTACCTCACGATCGCGCTCGGCCTGCTCAACGCCACCACGCTGGTGTCGCTGGCACGTTCCGGGCAGCTGCTGCCCAACTGCCAGCTGCCGATCATTCCGGACACCTCGATCGTCACCACGGTCCTGATCATCATCACGCTCACGGCCGGCACCGGCCTGATCATGTGGATGGGCGAGCTCGTGACCGAGAAGGGCGTCGGCAACGGCATGTCCCTGCTGATCTTCACGTCCATTGCGGCAGGCTTCCCCGGATCGCTCGGTGCGATCTGGAAGGCCCAGGGCCCCGGCACGTTCTTCCTGGTCCTGATCATCGGCCTGCTCACCGTGGCCCTCGTGGTCTTCGTGGAGCAGTCCCAGCGCCGGATCCCGGTGCAGTACGCCAAGCGCATGATCGGACGCCGCACCGTCGGCGGAACCAGCACGTACATCCCCATCAAGGTGAACATGGCCGGCGTCGTGCCCGTCATCTTTGCCTCGTCCATGCTGTACCTGCCGGGGCTGATCTCACAGTTCAACCAGCCCAAGGCCGGCGAGCCGATGCAGCCCTGGGTCGAGTGGATCAACAACAACCTGACCAAGGGCGACCACCCGATCTATATGGCACTGTATTTCGCCATGATTGTGTTTTTCACCTACTTCTATGTTGCGATTACTTTCAACCCTGAAGAGGTCTCGGACAACATGAAGAAGTACGGTGGCTTCATTCCGGGCATCCGCGCCGGCAAGCCGACGGCGGACTATCTTCAGTACGTCCTATCCCGGATCACCCTGCCCGGAGCCTTCTACCTCGGCTTCGTGGCACTGATCCCGCTGGTTGCACTCGTCCTGATCAACGCGAACCAGAACTTCCCGTTCGGCGGCACCTCGATCCTGATCATGGTGGGCGTCGGTCTGGAGACCGTGAAGCAGATTGATGCGCAACTACAGCAACGTCACTACGAAGGGCTTTTGCGATGACGAGAATGTTGATTATCGGACCCCCCGGCTCCGGCAAGGGAACGCAGGCGGAACGCATTTCGGAGCGCCTCGGCGTCGTTGCGATTTCCACCGGCGACATCTTCCGCGCCAACGTCAAGGGTGAGACTCCGCTCGGCGTCGAAGCCAAGAAGTACATGGATGCCGGCGACTTCGTCCCGGACAGCGTCACCAACAAGATGGTGCGCGACCGCCTCAGCGAAGGCGACGTCGAAAACGGCTTCCTGCTGGACGGGTACCCCCGCACCACCGCGCAGGTGGACTACCTCGATGCGATCCTCGCCGACGCCGACCAGAAGCTCGACGTCGTCCTGCAGCTCACCGCGGACGACGAAGAACTGGTCACGCGCCTCCTGGGCCGTGCCAAGGAAACCGGCCGCAGCGACGACAACGAAGGTGTTATCCGTCACCGGCTGGACCTGTACCACGAGCAGACCGAACCCGTTGTGGCCAAGTATGCCGAACGCGGCATCCTGACCCAGGTGGACGGCATCGGCGCCATTGACGACGTCACCGAGCGCGTCATGGAAGCGATCAAGTCGGCCCAGGCCGCCTGATCCCTGGACTGAGGCCCTCCCGCTAGGGCACCACTGAAGGGCGCGTTCCGTACCATCGTGTACGGGACGCGCCCTTTCGCTGTTGGGCGGCACTGTTTGGTGGCGCCGGCTCCTGGGGCGGGCGGCCTGTTCGGGACTGGCGTGCCGGTGCTGGAGAATAGAGCGTGAAGACGTGGGTTGAAGGCCCATGGTGGAGGACCGGGCTGAAGTGCGCCCGGACCGCGAGAGAAAATTCTGAGGGTTTAGATGGCATTCGGCCAGGCACGCATTGAATACAAGACCAACGCCCAGATGCGCACGATGCACGAGGCCGGGCTTGTCCTGAGCCGTGCACTGGATGCGGCCGTTGCCGCGGCGGCCCCGGGCGTCACCACGGCCCGGCTGGACGAGGTCTTCGCCGCCGTACTCCAGGACGCCGGCGCCAAGTCCAACTTCCTCGGCTACCACGGGTTCCCGGCCACGATCTGCACCTCGGTGAACGAGGAGGTTGTCCACGGGATCCCCGGCGGCCGGGTGCTGCAGGACGGCGACATCATCTCGATCGACGGCGGCGCGATTGTGAACGGCTGGCACTCCGACTCGGCGCGGACCGTGATTGTGGGCACCGCCGATCCCGAGGACGTGCGCCTGTCCGACGTCACCGAGGAAGCGATGTGGCGGGGGATCGCGGCCCTGGCCACCGGCAAATTCGTGGGCGACATCGGCAACGCAGTGGACGACTACGTCTCCTCCGTGCCGGGCAAGCCGCTGGGCATCCTGGAAGACTACGTGGGCCACGGCATCGGCTCCGAGATGCACATGGCCCCGGACGTGCTGAACTACCGCACCAGCCACCGCGGGCCGAAGATCCGCCCGGGACTGTGCCTTGCCATCGAGCCCATGCTGGTCCGCGGCAGCATCGACACCGCGATCCTCGAGGACGACTGGACCGTTGTCACTACGGACGGCAAGCGCTCCTGCCAGTGGGAGCACTCCGTCGCCGTGCATGAGAAGGGGATCTGGGTCCTTTCGGCGCCCGACGGCGGAGCGGCGAAACTCGCGCCGCTCGGCGTCGTTCCCGTCCCGATTCCCTAGGCTCCGTTCCCTAGGCCCCGCGACGCACGCGGCGACGCGCAAGTTTTCTGGAGACACGGAAAATCCCTGGCGACACCGAAATTCGGAAGCGCCAGGGATTTTGCGTGTCGGCGGCGCAGCGAAGCCTGTTTGCCGCAGGATTCCATAACGTTTGTTTTTGCGGCCGGGTGGCCTCCCTGGCGCGTCCCCTTCGGCTTCGGTCCTCCGCCGGGGCGCACAATGGAGCCATGACAGCAACAGGGGCGATCACCGACGTCGCCGGGATCCGGGTAGGACACGTCCAGAAGATAGGCGACGGCTGGCTGAGCGGGGTGACTGTCATTCTTCCGCCGCCCGGCACGGTGGGCTCCGTCGACGTCCGCGGTGGCGGCCCTGCAACGCATGAGACGGACTCCCTGGATCCCACCACGCTGTCCTCGAACGTGGACGCCGTAGTACTGACCGGGGGGAGCGCCTACGGCCTGGCAACGGCGGGCGGGGCCATGCGCTGGTGCGAGGAGAACGGCCGAGGCTTCGCCGTCCCCGGCGGGCTGGTTCCGATCGTGCCGGCGGCAGCAATCTTCGACCTGGGCCGCGGCGGCGATTTCACCGCCCGCCCGGACGAGGAGATGGGCTACGCGGCCACCGCCGCCGCCGCGGCTCGCCAGGAAGGGCACGACGTCGAACGAGGCAACGTCGGAGCCGGCACTGGAGCAGCAATCGGCCGGGGCACCTACAAAGGGGGAGTGGGCACAGCTTCCCTCACCCTGGACAACATGTCCCAAGAGGGCCCGGTGGTCGTGGGAGCGATAGCCATCGTCAACGCCCTGGGGCTGCCCTTCGACGCATCCGGAGTGAACGCCGCAAGGAATGCGAATCCGGGCGGGGCGGCGGATCTGGAACCCGGAAGCGTGCGTCTAAGCGAGGAACGAGCGAGCACGCGGAGGGTTTCGGATTCGCCGCCCCTGAACACAACCCTCGTCGTCGTCGCCACGAACGCCGTCCTGAGCAAGGCCGACTGCAAGCGGACGGCCTCCGCTGCCCACGCCGGCCTGGCCCGGGCACTGAACCCCAGCCACACCCTTGCCGACGGCGACACCGTGTTCGCGTTGGCGACGGGCGCCGTCGAGCTTGACAGCAGTACCCCCGCCGCCCGGCACATAAGGCTGATTGAGCTGCAGAGCGTGGCTGCCGACGTCGTCCGGCTGGCCATCCTGGACGGGATCTCCCGGGCGGAAGCCGTGGAGACGGCGGCGGGGACGCTAGGTGCGTACGGACGCTGAGTGCGCTACGATGGCTGGATTTAACTCTCGATTTAACAATCGCGCCGCAATGGCGTAGTGTTGTCTGTTGGTTGTCTGCCCCGTTGTGCCCTTTTGTGGTCGGGTGGCACCAACCAACCAATCAAAAACGTCCGCGGTCATGACCGGTGCAATCCGGGAGGCTGCGGCAACAACAGTTAGCGGAGGGTATGGCCAAGAAGGACGGGGTCATTGAGATCGAGGGCGTTGTGACCGAGGCGCTGCCCAACGCGATGTTTCGCGTTGAGCTCACCAACAAGCACATCGTTCTGGCACACATCTCTGGAAAGATGCGCCAGCACTACATCAGGATCCTCCCCGAGGACCGCGTAGTGGTGGAGCTGAGCCCTTACGACCTGACACGTGGTCGTATCGTCTACCGCTACAAGTAAACACTGGGCGGCCAGGGCAATAGCCAAAGGGCCGGTCCAGCTGACCAACTGCAACACGCAAAGGAACGCCATGAAGGTCAAGCCGAGCGTCAAGCAGATCTGCGAAAAGTGCAAAGTGATCCGCCGTAATGGCCGGGTCATGGTGATCTGCGAGAACCCGCGCCACAAGCAGCGCCAGGGCTAATTTCCTTCACGGGAAATCCTGGGTTGCTAACCCACGCAAGTAAATAAAGGCAGCACAAGCTGAATTGGGACGTATGGGCCCGGACAGCTAACCCCTGGTCGGAGGCCGGGGCCGCACTGAAAGTGCGGGTGTACTGCCTACGACCTCCGGTTTATACAAGGAGTACTGCCAATATGGCTCGTCTCGCTGGCGTAGACATTCCCCGCGAAAAGCGGCTGGAAATTGCGCTTACTTACATCTACGGCGTGGGCAAGACCCGTGCACACGAAACCCTGGCTGCTACCGGCATCAGCGCTGACGTTCGGGTCAAGGACCTGACCGACGCGCAGCTGGTTGAGCTGCGTGACTACATTGAAGGCAACTACAAGGTTGAGGGTGACCTTCGCCGCGAGGTAGCCGCCGACATCCGCCGCAAGGTTGAGATCGGCAGCTACGAAGGCCTGCGTCACCGCAAGGGCCTGCCCGTACGCGGTCAGCGTACGAAGACCAACGCCCGTACCCGCAAGGGCCCGAAGCGTACCGTCGCCGGCAAGAAGAAGGCCCGTTAATCCCTGAGGGATTAGCTCGGTTTTCCCCCGATAACTTTCTGTAGGAGAAAAAATGCCCCCGAAGACTCGTGGCGCGGTTCGCAAGCCGCGTAAGAAGGACAAGAAGAATATCGCGCTTGGCCAGGCGCACATCAAGAGCACCTTTAACAACACCATCGTGTCCATCACGGACCCGACCGGTGCTGTCATCTCCTGGGCTTCCTCCGGTGAGGTTGGCTTCAAGGGCTCGCGTAAGTCCACCCCGTTCGCTGCCCAGATGGCCGCCGAAGCCGCCGCAAAGCGTGCACAGGAGCACGGCATGCGCAAGGTTGACGTGTTCGTCAAGGGACCGGGTTCCGGACGCGAAACCGCCATCCGCTCGCTGCAGGCCGCTGGCCTTGAGGTTGGCTCCATCCAGGACGTCACACCCAGCGCCCACAACGGCTGCCGTCCCCCGAAGCGCCGCCGCGTCTAAGGCTTTCCAGCGCCCAGGAGCTTGCCCGGACCGTCACAGGTCCGGGCAGGCCCGGCCGCGTTAAGTCTTCAGACCGATCTTTCCACCACCTGTGTTGCGTCATATAGCGGATGCTCGCCGAAAGGAAACCTAAGTGCTCATTGCACAGCGCCCCACCCTCTCCGAAGAGGTCGTCTCCGAAAACCGCTCCCGGTTCATCATCGAACCGCTGGAGCCGGGCTTTGGTTACACCCTCGGAAACTCCCTCCGCCGTACCCTGCTCTCCTCCATCCCCGGTGCCTCTGTAACGAGCATCCGGATCGATGGCGTGCTGCATGAGTTCACCACGGTTCCGGGTGTCAAGGAAGATGTCACCGAGATCATCCTGAACATCAAGAACCTGTCGGTTTCCTCCGAGCACGACGAGCCGGTTGTTGCTTACCTGCGCAAGCAGGGACCCGGAGTCGTCACCGCCGCGGACATCGCTCCGCCGGCCGGCGTCGAATTCCACAACCCGGATCTGCACATTGCCACGCTGAACTCGAAGGGCAAGTTCGAACTCGAACTGACCATCGAGCGCGGTCGCGGCTACGTTTCGGCAGCTCAGAACAAGTCCGGCGACTCCGAGATCGGCCGCATCCCGGTCGACTCGATCTACTCGCCGGTCCTGAAGGTTACTTTCCGCGTGGAAGCTACCCGTGTTGAGCAGCGCACTGACTTCGACAAGCTCATTGTCGACGTCGAGACCAAGCAGGCAATCGCCCCGCGCGACGCCGTTGCTTCGGCAGGTACCACCCTGGTGGAACTGTTCGGTCTGGCCCGCGAGCTGAACACCGCAGCTGAAGGTATCGAGATTGGCCCGTCGCCGACGGACGCTGCCCTGGCAGCTGACATGGCCCTGCCGATCGAGGATCTGGACCTGACGGTCCGTTCCTACAACTGCCTCAAGCGTGAGGGCATCCACACCGTGGGTGAACTCGTTGCCCGCTCCGAGGCTGACCTCATGGACATCCGTAACTTCGGTGCGAAGTCCATCGATGAGGTCAAGGCCAAGCTGGTCGAACTGGGCCTGTCCCTCAAGGACTCCCCTCCCGGTTTCGATCTCGCAGCACGCGCCGCAGCCATCGAAGAGGACGACGCCGCGTTCAGCGACGACGAGCTCTAACCAACAGAACTTGGCCGGCCGGCTGGATGCACCCTGGCGTGCACAGCCCAACGGCTTCCATAAGGAGAAACTATTATGCCTACCCCCGCTAAGGGTCCGCGCCTCGGCGGCGGAGCGGCTCACGAGCGTCTCATGCTCGCGAACCTGTCCGCTGCACTGTTCGAGCACAAGCGGATCACCACCACGGTGACCAAGGCCAAGCGCCTGAAGCCGTACGCCGAGCGCCTGGTGACTTTCGCCAAGCGTGGCGACCTGGCTTCCCGCCGCCGTGTCCTCGGCCTGATCAGCAACAAGGGCGTCGTCCACGAGCTGTTCACCGACATTGCACAGGCAGTGGAGAACCGCGACGGCGGCTACACCCGCATCACCAAGATCGGCAACCGCAAGGGCGACAACGCTCCCATGGCTGTCATCGAACTGGTTCTCGAGCCGGTTTCCGCGAAGCAGGCCGTTGTAGCCGAGGCTACCTCCGCCGCCAAGAAGGACGCAGACAAGAAGGACGCCGACAAGAAGGACGCCGCGAAGGCCGAAGCAGCTCCGGTTGCCGAGACCGAAGAGGCTCCCGAGGCTGAGGTCGTTGAGACTGAAGCTGCAGCTGCCGAAGAGGCTCCGGCCGCTGAGGAAGCAGCCGTTGAGTCCGAGAAGGACGCGAAGTAATTCGCTAAAACCTTCTTATAGACTTAAGTCTATGAACGAGCTCAAACCCGCTGCCCCCGTCTTGGGGGGCGGCGGGTTTTTGCGTATCCGGATGGATGTGGCGTACGACGGCGGCCCCTTCAGCGGGTGGGCGGTGCAGCCGGGACTGCGCACAGTCCAGGGCGTTCTCGAGGAGGCCCTTGAACTGCTGATCCGCCGCCCGGTCCGCGTCACGGTGGCCGGCCGTACCGACGCCGGGGTGCATGCCCGCGGCCAGGTGGTCCACCTGGACCTCACCGAGGCAGAGTGGCTGGGCCTTAACCGCGGTGCTGAACTGGATCCCGCCGTTGCCCTGCTCCGCCGCCTCCGCGGCGCCCTGAGCCGGGGCCTGGGGGACCTCAGCGGGGCGATCGAGGTGCACAGGGTGAGCATGGCGCCCGAAGGATTCGATGCCCGCTTCTCGGCCCTCTGGCGCCGCTATTCGTACCGGATCGCTGACGGCCCCGCGCTGTGGGATCCGCTGGGCCGCGCCTGGACCCTCTGGCACAAGGTCCCGCTGGATGTGGGGCTCCTCAACGAAGGTGCCGCGCGGCTGCTGGGGCTCCAGGATTTCCGCTCGTACTGCAAGCCCCGCGAGGGCGCCACCACCATCCGGGAACTGCAGCGCTTCGAGTTCGCGCGCGGCACCGACGGGGTCATCGTCGTCACCGTCCAGGCCGACGCGTTCTGCCACAACATGGTCCGGTCCCTGGTGGGCTCGGCGCTGTACGTCGGGGAGGGTGCAGAGGCCCCGGGCTGGCTCTACGAGCGGCTGCTCGCCCGGCAGCGCGACGCCAGGTCCGTGCTGGCCGCCCCGCATCCGCTGGTGCTCGAGGAAGTGGCCTACCCTTCTGACAGCGGCCTGCTGGCCCGCGCCGAACTGACCCGGGCCCTGCGCGCCTAAGACCGCCGATCTTCCCCAGTTTCTACGGCACGAGGCCGCCAGACGCCGGCGGTTCGGAACGCCACGCCGGCCGGGAGTCCCGAAGGTGGGGAAACTCCGCCGCAACCGGCAGCCGGTGACCCTGGACATGACGCTAGAAAGCGGCCGGGGGCCCGTCGGCGGGAAGCTCGAGGGTGAACGTGCTCCCGTGTCCTGGACGGGTGCGGCAGGAGATGGATCCGCCGTGCCGCTCCACGATGGCTTTGGTGATGGACAGCCCCAGGCCGGCCCCCGGAATGGAACCGTCGCGGACTGCCGGGCTGCGGAAGAAGCGGGTGAACACCCGGCTGGCGTCGGCGGCCGTCATGCCCATGCCGGTGTCTTCGACGTGGAGGCGCACCAAGCCGTCGCCGGTAGTGGCGGAGACCCGCACCGATCCGCCGTCGGGTGAGTACTTGATCGCGTTGGAGACGAGGTTGTCCAGGGCCTGGCTGATCCGGAGCGGATCCACGTGGGCCCACAGCGGGCCCCGCACGTCCATGGCGAGGGAGACGCGGGACGCCTGGGCCTGGGCCTGGGCCGAGCCGAGACTCGCCTCCACCAGCCCGGCGAGGTCGGTGCGGCGGGGGTGGACATGGAGCGCGGCGCTGGCGGACATGAGAAGGTCGGACACCAGCGCCAACAGCCGTTCCGCGTTGCGCTGCGCCACTTCGACGCGGCGCACCACCGGGCTGTCCAGGCCTTCGGTGTCGGCGAGCACCAGATCCAGGTTCCCGATGATGGACGTCAGCGGCGTGCGGAACTCGTGGGAAACCGTGGAGACCACCTCGTCTTTCGCCGCGAGGGCGTCCACCAGGCCGGTGACCTCGTTGAAGACCACCACGGCCCCGCGGAAGTCATCGGCGTCGTCCTTCAGGGGCCGGGCCCCCGTGGAGACGACCCGGCTGGCCGGCCCCTCGCCGAAGCAGACGAGATAGTCGGCGAAAGACTCGCCGCCCAGCGCCCGCCGGATGGGGCGGCGCTCCAGGGGCAGCGGCGTGTTTCTGTCCTGCCCGGTCAGCACCAGCCGGCCTTCTTCCGCCGGGACTTCTTCCGCGCCCGATTCCGACGCCGGCCGGGCCGCCGCCTGCGCCGCCGCCGGGACGGGGGCAGGCGAGCCGGGCGCGGCGACCGCGGATTCCTCCAGCTGCGTCTGCCAGCTGTTCGTCAGGAGGCGGCGGCCGTCGGCGTCGACGGCCACGATCCCGACGTCGACAGTGTCAAGAATGGTATTCAGGAGCCGTTCGCGCTCCCGACTGTCCGCGAGCAGGACCTCCAGCTCGGCTTCCTTGGACTTGATCCGCCATTGCTCGTGCCGCAACCGCGCCCGCGCGAAACGCATGGCCAGACAGACCGCAGCCATCATCAACGGCACCAGCAAGGCTTCGGCGATGCGGGCCGCAAGAGGTGCCGCACGGTCCGCGAGGAGCCACGGCGCGGCGGCCAGCAGGGGCACGGTGAAGCTGAGCCATAGGCTTGCGGGGGCGGACAGCCGGGATGCCGAGATCCACACCACGGGCAGCACCGAGAGAATCCCGGGATCCGGCAGGCCAGCCGAACTGCCGTCACGAAGGAGTCCGATCGCGACGAGGCCCAGGACGGGGATGGCCAGCGGCACCAACGGCCCGAGGCGCTGCCAGGGAACCGTCACGCAGGCCACGAGGAGCACAGCCTGCAGGCCGAGTGCGTACCGGCACAAGGTGCTGTCCGGAAGTGCGGGCCAGGCGGCGGGGGCTGCGAGGACGATTCCAGCCATCATCACGGCCAAAGGCAACTGGCACATGAAGACCCGCGCGCGCGGCCCCAAAGCCTTGCCGTATCGATCCACACCGCGGATCAGCCGCTGTCTAAGCAAAGACGCCGCGCCCCCTTCCCGTTGACCCATTTTTACACCTTGTGTCACGCAAATTTGACACAATTCGAAGTTTTGCTATTTCTGTTACCTGGCAGCGAAGAATTTGCCCCGTAGGGTGGGTATTCTGACAGTGCCGGCTGGGGCCGACGGGATTAGTGTTGCTGCCGCATCCGCGGGCGGCAACGTAGCGTGCCACGTGAGGGGGGCCATGACCGACCTTGGAGTCGCCGTCGTAGTAGAAGACGACGAAGATGTTCGGAACCTTGTTGAAGCCGTATTGAGCCAGGCGGGCTTCGAAGTTCATTCCGCGGCCGGCGGGCGGGAAGGCGTCGACGTCGTCAGGGCGCAGGAGGCGAGCGTGGTCACCCTGGATGTCGGGCTGCCCGATATCGATGGTTTCGAGGTGCTGCGCCGGATCCGGCAGTTCAGCGACGCGTACGTGGTCATGTTGACGGCGCGTACCGACGAACTGGACACTTTGACGGCATTTCACACCGGAGCCGATGACTTCCTGGCGAAGCCTTTCCGGCCCCGCGAATTGCGCGCCCGCGTGGGTGCCATGATGCGCAGGCCCCGGCAGGAGATCCGGGCCGGGCAGGTACCCGGTCCTGAGGCTCCCGCCGCGGAAGCGACCCAGAGTCCCGTCCTGCGCCACAACGGGCTGGACCTGAACCCCGAGACGCGGACCGTGAGCGTCGACGGCGTGGCTGTCAGCCTGACGCGAAGCGAGTTCGACCTTCTGCAGGCCCTCCTCAAAGGTGCCGGCGCCGTGCGGTCCAAAACAGAACTGGTGCGGGTGGTCCGGGGCGATTACTACCGGGCGGATGCCTACATCAGCGAATCCGATGAACGCGCCGTCGAGGTGCATATCGGCAACCTCCGGAGGAAGCTCGGCGAGGACCCGGTGGAACCGCGCTGGCTGCAGACCGTCCGGGGTGTGGGCTACCGGTTGGCGCCGCAGCGGTAGCCCACTGGCTGTCCGGCGTCCGCGAGACCTGAAGGGGTCAGGGGTCCGGGTGGGCTGAGCTGTCCAAGAGGATCGGGCGGTCCAACAGGATCTAGCTGTCCCACAGGACATAGCTGAACTGGAGTTCGTCGACCGTTTCGTCGCCGCGCTCGGCAACGTCGCGCAGGAGCACCAGGGCGTGGCCCATGTCGCCGGCCCTGAGGGCAGTCTCCAGTTCGCCGGCGAGCTGGGCCAGACGCAGGCCGCCGACCATTTCGGAGGACGTCTTCAGGCTCAGCACCGCATCCATGGACCGTGCGAGGTCCCCGTTCTCGAGGGCTGACGCCAGCGTTTGGTAGCGCTGGTCCCACATCTTGGTGTAGTCCCTGGCAAATCCCTTAGCCACTGCCGGGCTGTCGAGCTGGGCGCCCAGGTCCTGGAGCGCCGCCGGGTCCACAAGCGGGGGCGCCGAGGGGAGGACTGCGGGGTCAGCTGTGGCGTCTGCGAGCGGGAGGGCCACAGGGACGCTCGGCCCTGTGGGGTCCACGAGCGGGATGGCCGCCGGGGCACTGGAAGCCGCCAGGGCGGTCTCCGGCTGTCCGGGAATGTCTGTGGGAGCGAGGGCGACGCTTGCATTGCCGTCGTCGGGGCTGGCACTGGGTTGGGGCATGTGACCACGCTACTTGCTGATGTGGCCTATGCCTTGCAGACCGGCCTATCCTGCGGAAACCCTGAGGCTTTCCGCAGGGGAACCAGCAACACCCGCTATTGCCAGCCATGGACTCGCCTGTAATGCCGGCCGCTACTGGCCGCTGAACGTGTCGATGGCGTTGATGACAGCCGGACCCAGGATGGCGATGAAAAGCACCGGAAAGATGAAAAACAGCAGCGGGAACAGGATGGTGACGGGCAGCTTCATGGCCTTCTCCTCGGCCCGCTGCCGGCGTTTGACCCGCATGACCTTTGCCTGCACGCGCAGCACCCGGCTGATGGCAATGCCGTACGTGTCCGCCTGGACCACCGCCTGGACGAAGCTTCGCAGCTCGGGCACGTTGGTCCGTTCGGCCAGTGCCACGTACGACTCGCGCCGGCTGCGCCCCACCTGCATGTCCTGCAGCGTCCGGATCAGTTCGTCCGCCAGCGGGCCCTTGCCGTTTTCGCCCGCCCGGGCCATGGCCCCTTCGAAGCCCAGGCCCGCTTCCACAGAAATGAGCATCTGGTCCAGCGTGTTTGCCAGTTCCAGCTGCATCGTCTTCTGGCGCTCTTGCCCCTTGCTGTAGAGCAGGAGGTCTGGGATGAAGTAACCCAGCAGGAACACAAAGATGCCCACGAGCTTGAGGATCGGCGTCGGGCCGTTGGCGCTGATGTAGAAGCCCAGGAAGGCGCCCAGCAGGCCAAGGAGCGGCTTGGCCGCGAGCACCCGGCCCAGCGGCAGCGAGGCGGGGCGCCCGGCGAGGGACAGCAGCCTGTCCAGCTTGCGGACGTAGGCCGTGGGCGTCAACCGGTACCCGACCCATTCCAGCACGCCGCTGCGCTCCCGGTGGGTGAGCTCGGCAGGGTCTGTGCCCAAGGCGAGCAGCTCCCGGAGGACGCGCTGTGACCTGCGGTCCACGGAGAGGAGGGACCAGGCAAAATAGCCGAGCGGCAACGCCACCAGCAACATGGCAAGAAGTACAACGGGTGCCATGGCGGCCTCAGAACTTCAGGTCGATGATCTTGCGCATCCACAGACCGCCAATGGTCATGAGGATGACGGAGGCGACGATCATGCCCCAGCCCAGCGGGTGCGTGAACATGACGTTCATGTAGCCGGGGTTGACCAGCATCAGCATCACAACAATCCCGATCGGCATGGCCATGAGGATGTAGGCGGAGAACTTGCCCTCGGCAGCGAGTGATTTGATGTGTCCCTTAATCTCGCTGCGCTCGCGGATGGTCTCGTTGACCTGGTCCAGGACTTCGGCCAGGTTCCCGCCAACCTCGCGGTTGATTTGGATGGCCTGTGCGATCCAGACAAAGTCCTCGTTCCGCATCCGGTCTGCCGTGTCGCTAAGGGAAGCCAGAAGGTCCCGGCCCAGGCTGGTCTCGGTGACTACCCGGCGCATTTCCTCCGACGTCGGGCTTTGCGATTCGGCGGCTGCGGCGTCAATGGCGCGCAGGATGCTGTGTCCGGCCCGGAGCCCTCCGGAGAGCAACTGCAGGGTGTCGCCGAGCTGCTGGTCGAACCTGGTGCGGCGCTTTCCGGTCAGGTAGCCGATGACGAGGTGCCCAACCACCGGTGCCAGGAGAACCAGCAGGATTGCCAGCAATGGTCCCGCGACGACGAAACCCGCGAGGCCCCCCGCAAAAGCGCCGGCCAGGAGCAGGACGTAGAAGTCGGCCTGGCCCAGGCGCAGGCCGGCCTGTTCCAGCGACTCGCGGCTGAAGAGCCGGATCTTGCGGCCTGAGAAGAATCCGTCCACCAAATGGACGGCCGAGCCGGCGAACCGCGTCAGCTGCGAGTCTGTCTGGACTTGGGATGGCCTGCGCCGGTCCAGCGGGACACTCGCCCCGCCCGGAGCGAGCAGCACGATTCCCAGGACCACCACTGCGCTGAAGAGCAGGCCGACGCCAATGGACAGCAGAGTCATGGACAGATCACGCCCTTCCGGCCGGCGTTAGCGGCGCGGCAAACACAGCGGGGGAGACATGGATGCCCAGGTCCTCGAAACGGTCGATGAAGCGCGGACGGATGCCGGTGGGAACGGGCCGGCCGAGGAACCGGCCGTGGGCATCGACCCCGGCCGCGTAGTCAAACACGAAGGCGTCCTGGAGCGTCACGATGTCTCCCTCCATGCCCTGGACCTCGGTCACGTGGGTGATGCGCCTGGTTCCGTCCCGCAGCCGGGAGATCTGGATGATCAGGTTGACGGCAGAGGCGATCTGTTCCCGGATGGCGCGCAGCGGCAGGTCCATCCCCGCCATGAGCACCAGTGTCTCCAGGCGGGCCACGGCATCCCGCGGCGAGTTGGAGTGGACGGTCGAGAGCGACCCGTCGTGGCCGGTGTTCATGGCCTGGAGCATGTCTAGCGACTCCCCGCCGCGGACCTCCCCCACCACGATCCGGTCCGGGCGCATGCGCAGGGAGTTCCGCAGCAGTTCGCGGATGGTGACCTCGCCCTTGCCCTCAGTGTTTGGCGGCCGGCTTTCCAGCTTCACCACGTGCTCCTGCTGAATCTGGAGCTCGACGGCGTCCTCGATTGTCACGATCCGCTCGTCGTGGGGCAGGAAGGAGGACAGGACGTTGAGCAGCGTCGTCTTGCCGGTGCCGGTGCCGCCGGAGACGATGATGTTGAGTTTGGCCTTCACACAGGCATTCAGCAGTTCCGCCATTTCCGGCGTCAGCGTGCCGAACTCGATGAGGTTCCGGACTGTCAGCGGCACTTTGCTGAACTTTCGGATGGTCAGCGAGGAACCGCCGACGGCGAGCGGCGGGATGACGGCGTTGACGCGGGACCCGTCCTCGAGCCGCGCATCCACGAGGGGTGAGGACTCGTCGATGCGCCGGCCCACCTTGGAAACAATGCGCTCGATCACCTTCCGGAGGTGGTCCTCGGAACTGAAGCGCGACTCCGTCAGGGTGAGCTTGCCGTGCCGTTCCACGTAGATCTGGTCCATCCGGTTGACCATGATCTCCGTGACCGCGGGATCATCGAGGAGCCGCTGCAAGGGGCCGTAGCCCAGCACGTCGTCGGCAACGTCGCGGACCAGCCGGGAGCGTTCTTCGGCGGACAAGGGGACCTGTTCGGCGTCGATGATGCGCGTCAGTTCCTCCCGCGCCGAGGTGCGGAGATCCTCTTCCTTCGTCGCCGAGTCGTTGAAGCGGGTTCCCAGGCGTTCGAACAAGGCGGTGGCGGCGCGCTCTTTGAGGGCCGCGAAGACATCGACGGGCTGCTGGCCCCGGGCGCGGGATTCGTGGGGCTCCGTGAAACCCGGCAGGGGTGTGGGGCTGCTCTTCTCGAGCACGACGGCGGCCGGCAGCGCCGCCGTCGTCTCACTTCGGGTGGGGGAGCCCGGCAGCGGTGAGACAGGCAGGGCTGTGGCGCGCTGGGTGGATCCGGTGAGCGGGGCGTCGGCGGGCGTTCCTTCGGCGGAGCGGAGCCGCTCGGAGAGTTTCACCTATACCACCACCCGCCGGTGGAGCTTCTTTTGGGCGGTGGCGCGCCAGGCGGGATCGAACCGGTTGACGAGCTGTTTCAGGCCTTTGATGGCCGGGTCCTTGCGCCCGTCCTGGAGCACCGGAACGCCGCGGTTGGTGGAGATGGCGACTGCCTTGGATCGGGGGATGCTGACGTCAACGGGCGCGCCAATGGTCGCCTCGACGTCCTGGACGCTCAGCCCGGACTTGGAGTCGGCCATGTTCAGGACCACGTGGCGGGTCTCGGGCAGCAGGTCCAGCCGCCGGAGGATTTCCAGACCGGAGCGCAGCCCGCGGATACTGGGCACGTCCATGGCGGTTACCCAGACGGCGTCGGTGCATTGCTCCAGGGCGGCGAGCCCGATCTCCGGGAGCCCAGGCGCTGTGTCGACCACGACGTACTGGAACTGTTCGGCCAGTTGTTCGAGCAGCCGGGTGACCTGCTGCGGTGTGATGTCGTCGGCCTCTTCGGGCGTCCTGGGGGCGCAGAGGGCGTAGATGCTCCCTGGGTGGACGGTGAGGAAGGCTTTGAGCACGAGGGAATCGTGGCTGGCCGAGGGCGAGACAGCGTCGGTTACGGTGTGCTCCGGGTTCAGGTACAGGCCAGAGGCGACGTCCCCGAACTGCAGGTCCAGGTCCACGATCACCACGCCCATGGGCGCGACTTTGCCGAGCCCGATCGCGATGTTCGTAGCGATCGTGGTTTTGCCCACTCCGCCCTTGGGGGAGAAGACTCCGATCACCAGTCCCTTGGCGCTGTCCGGCTGGCTTGCGGCCGTGGTCCGGTTGCGGGTGGCGAACGACTGGCAGGCCCGCTCCAGCAGCACCCGGATCTGGGCGGGGTCAGCCGCGGGGCTGAGGATGTCGCGGATGCCGGCCCGCATGGCCAGCAGGACGAAGTCGGGATCTGCCTCGCCGACCAGGATGACGCTGAGTTCGGGAAGTTGGACGTCGAAGACCGTCGCCAGGTGCAGGGCATCCTCCACCGGCACGTCGGGCCCCAGGATCAGGACCTCGGGCCGTTCCTGGTTGAGGTTCGCGAAGAGCTCGGCCGGGTTCGCGGGATTGACGAACGCAAAGGTCTGCAGGCTGCCGGGAAGGCCGCCGGCAAGTGCCTGCCGGACGCGGGCATCAAAGTCCGTGTTCGGGGAGATCAGGACAAAGCGGCTCATTTGTACACCTCTGGTTTCGTCATGATTCCCGGCCGGCCGCTGTCCGTGGCATTGAGCGGTTCCTTGCTCAGCCAGATCTTGGCAAATTCGGCAGCGTAGACAATCTTGGTGGCATCGACATCGTTGACGGCGACGGTCAGCAACAGCGAGCCGGTTGGCAGCGACGTGTCCTCAGCTGTGGCGGCCGAGCCGGCGGATGGCTGCGGAGACGGTTCGGCCGACGGCGCCCGCTGCACCGACGTCACAAGGACTTTGTGGATTGTCAGTTGCGTGGTCTGCTTGTCCGGCTTGGCTTCAAGACCCTCTTTATCAAGATTGATAAAGACCCCTACATGATCGCCGGCCGCGATCCGGCCGCCCACCACGCGCTGCGGTTCGAGCTGGAAGGACACCTCTTGGAGGCCCACGGGGATCTCCACCGATCCGCTGGTTTTCAGTTCTTCGGGGGCGATCAGGCGCTCCGCGACGAGCTGCTCGCCGGGAAGAAGCTCGACGGCGGTGACCTTGCCGGCCAGGCCGTCCAGGTTGCGGAGTGCGGATTTGGCGACGGCCGTGCCGGGAAGTTTTTCGGTGGCGAGGAAGGGCTGGAGGGTCTCCACGGACGTGCCGGCGGGTACGGTTTTGGACACCACGAGGACGTCCTGGGGCTCCAGGCCCTGTACGGCCCGCGCGTCGGCGCCCTGCGCGTAGCTGACCACCAGGAAGGCTCCGACGACGGCCAGCACCAGGGCCGCGATTCCTGCCAATAAGCGTGACTTCACTATTAGGGCACTCCAATGGTGAGGCGGACTATTGAGGTTCCGTAGTCGGGTGCCGCGCCGAGTTCGAAGGCGTCGGACAGCGAGACGTATCGGACGAAATAGCCCTTGATGGTCTTGTTTTTAAGCGTCCCGCTCAATGACCAGCTATTAGAGGCAAAGTGGTAGCCAGTGACATGGAATGCGGCAAATCCCTTCACGTAGTACTTGCCGCTGGAGCCATTGCCTGTGGCCACGTCGTACAGAGGGAAAAGGACTGTTTGGTCGTTCATCTTGCTCAAGTCCGCCGCGGTGCACTCGCTTGGTGCGCTCGCGCCGGTGTTGCTGGAAAACCAAACGCCAGAGTTGTTTGCCTGTCCGGCCGACAGGGTGACTCCGCATTTTGCGTCGCTATCCGAAATCCAGCCGAACCCACCCGGGATCTCGCCGCAGCCGCCAGAATCCATGTCCAGGACCTGTTCGGCGCCGGTCAGCGAACCGGGCAGCAGGTTGAGTTTGCATTGGGCGATGGCCAAGGGCAGAAGGATCGTGCCCGTTGACGGCGTCCCCCACTGCACACGAGAGGTCGCTGTTACTTCGGCGCTTGAAATACCCAGGGCACGGGCAAAAAAGAGGGAAACCCTATTGGGCGTCTTACCTGCCTCCTGCGCCCCCACCGTTACTTTCACGGTGCGGGCGGCCTTGTCCAGGACGAGAGCCGCAACGTTGCTCGCGCCGTCCCCGGCGTTGCTGTTGGCGAGGCTGCGGGCGAGAGTCGACGTGGTGGAGCAATCAGCGTCGTTGAGATTCTTCGCGCATTTCTGGGCGATGGCCAAGGCCGCGGCGTCGGCGCCGCTGCGCAGTTGGGTCCTCTCCGCGTACAGCATCCCGACGTCGACCGCCAGAGCGGTGAACCCGAGCAAAGCCACCATGAGGATTGCGACCAGGACGCTGATGGCGCCGCGCTCGCCGTCAGACGTTGTGGTTGCTAGCCGCCGCACAGCATGACTCCTTTGCCTTCCATGGTGAACGGGCCCGCAATGCCGGTCATGGTGGAGAGCGAGTAAGTGATCTTGAGGGTCACCTGGGATCCGGTGGTGCAGGTGGCCGGGGTGATGGTGATGTTGGCGTCAGTCAGCGCCGGTTTCAGCGCCATGGCCGAGTTTTTGGCCGCCGTCCGGGCGGCGCTGGGACTGTTGCCGATGGCCATGACCCGGACACCCTCGCGGGCGGAGCTGGAGAGGGTAACTTGCGCGTTGTACGCGCGCCCGAACTCCGTGATGCCGAGCAACAGCATGACTAGGACCGGGGCCAGGAGGGCGAATTCCACCGCGACGGCGCCCCGTTCGGATGTCTTGGACAGGGGAACCGCCTTTCCCACGAAGATTGCCTGAGACGACTTGGTGGTGGCGGCCTGCTGCCGCCACCACCACACTGTCATTGACCAAAGGGCCGTGCCTGGGTTGCGGTGCTTACGGCGCGCAGGATGCCGCTACGTCCCCGGCGCGGGCTGTGAAGGTACCGCCGCTGACGGAGCACTGGACCTGTGTGAAGGTGTCCGTCAAGGTGCCGCCGAGAAGGGTTACGGCAACAATGATGACGACTGCGATGAGGGAGACCATGATGCCGTATTCAACGGCGGTGGCGCCGCGCTGATCGCGGCAAAGGCGGGTTGCGAAAGCGGAGAGGAAGGAACGCATTGAGACTCCTGAGCGAGTTGGGAGGCTGGTCCTGCACCAGCACTGAGAGGAACTTAGCAATCGACGACACGCCGAGGTTTCGAGCTTGACGCATCCTGTGCTAAGGCTTCCCAAACTGCACGTTTCTTGTACATTCCCTGCGCCCATCTTGCGCTTGGTACGCCGAAGGACCCCCTTGGCTCTGGTCCAAGGGGGTCCGGTTTCTTGGCGGTCAGCTGGGGATCCGGCGTCTTGCGTGGCCGATCGACTGGTCAGCTGGGAATACGTATCAGCCGGGAGTTGGAACTGATCGCATTGACCGCAGAGACGAAGATCGGGCCGAGTTCGCTTCCGCTTGCAGCGCAGAAGAAGAAGTCTCCGTCGGAGTTCTCGGTAGTCCGGAGCGCCGCTGTGGAGCAGTCGTTGTCGGCGTCGCTGGCGAGGCCGTGTGAGTCCTTCGATGCCGCGGTGGCCAGGACGTTCCGGACAAACGCGCCGCCGCTGCCGCACTGCGCGGTTGTTGCGTCTCCGAAGGCGACCGTCACGATGAGCAGGCCCGCCGCCTTGGCGTTGGTTGCGACCGCGTTCAGGTTGTTGCACGCAGCTGACGCGTTGGTAGTCCCGATGTCGTTTGCGTTGTTCAATGAGTTGTCGGATCCCGCGACGTTCTGCTCGTTGGGCTGGCCGTCCGTTTCCAGGATGATGGCCTTGCGTGCCGTTCCAGCGCGCGAGGGCAGGCTTCCCAGGTTGTTTGAGGGCATGCCCAGCACGTACCGCGAGGCGGCTTTCAGGGGTGCCGCCAGATACGTTCCTCCGCTCGACGCTGACAGGCACGTCAGGGCCTTAACCAGCGTGCTGCTTGTGTTCAGTGGTGGCGTTCCGCCTGGAATTGCGGGGTTCTGGGTGTAGTCGTTGGAGAACGGAACGGGGATCCAAGGACCTGTGTTGTCCGTGGATGGCGTGGTGATACAGCTTCCGGGAGATGCCTTACTTCGGTGGATCGTGCCCAGCGCTACGTATTGCTGATCCCTGGTCATGGTCTGCAGGGTGCTCTTGATCCCGGCGACCATCAGGTCCCGATTCGCGGTGCTCATGCTGCCGGTTCGGTCAGCCACAATGGCAATATCCATCGGATTCGGGATTTGGGAGCCGCAGGAACCCTTGCAGGCATCTGACGCCAGCGAGCCGGTGTTGCCGGTATTAATCCCGATCACCGGTGCGAAGTTGAACGCGACGTCCTTATCGTCCGTCACAGTGATCGAATTACAGGCGTTGCTACCCCCCGGGATGCAGGGGATCGCGCAGATGGTTTCGCTGCATCTGGCACCGGCGATCGTTCCGGGGTTGCAGACGCTGGGGATCTGGCTGCTCAGCACGGTCCGGCCGGCGCCGGTTGACGCCACCACACACCAGAAGGTGACCGCGGGCGCCGCTGCGGGGTCGTTGGCCCGGGCGAATGATGCCGCTGCGTTGCGGGCGGCCACCGGGTCGCCGGGGAGGTATGCCGCACCGGCTAGAGCTGCGGCATCCAGTGCGTTGCTCAGGTGCTGACGTTCATAGACCAGCCTGCTGACGTCAAGGCCCATGGCGAGGGCTCCGAAGAGTACGGGAACCATCATGGCGAAAATGACGGTCGCCGCCCCACGCTCGCGGGATGCCTTACGGAGTTTCTTCCTGTCGTTCACCTGATCCCGGCTATTGCGGACGCGACGTAGCCGCTTCAGGAACGATCCTGGTATCAAGGCGTGCATGATCCTCCGGTCCAATGCTGTGCACCCGAGGCCACAGCCGCCGGGCTTTCCATTTTCATGACGGCTTTTGCTTCGAAAACGCCGCCGAGCACCCACGAATAGAAACCAGTCAGTGACGACTGGGGGTAGCGCAGGCAAACGACCATAAGGCCGGGAGCCCCTGCAGAGGTGTCGACGGCGAATCTGACCTGGAGTTGGCTGCCGTCAAGCGAACCCCTGGCGCGGTTGGCGGACGCAATAACGTCGCCCTGCGTCACGCCCTGCCGCGCGCTTTCACGTGCTGCTCCCTGCAGACTGACGCTTTGCCCGAGGGCCGTCCCAAAGTCGATGACACCAAGGAGCATGGACAGGAGCAAGGGAAGCACCAAAGCAAATTCAACCGCTGTTGCACCGCGCTGCCGGTCATCCCGATCTGTTCGATGTCCTGTCCTGGACGTAATCATCTGTTGCTCCTTAAATCTGGTTGAATCCTGCCACTTCGGCGGGGTGAGGAATGAATTACGTGGCGGGTTAGATAGATGCTTTGGTCACCGGCCCGAAAACGTGGCGATTGTATTGATGACTGCGGGGCCAAGGATGACGATAAAGAGCGGTGGAAAGATAAAGAGCAGCAACGGAAATACCACGGCCACCGGTAGCTTCATTGCCTTTTCCTCTGCACGAAGACGCCTCTTTATTCGCATCTGGTCTGCCTGGGGTTTCAGGACGCGGGCGACTGAAAGGCCCTGTACATCGGCCTGGATGACAGCACCTACGAAGCTCTTCAGCTCGGCAACTGTGGATCGTGCGGCCATGGCCTTATAGGCGTCACGGCGGGTACTGCCGGCCTGGATATCCTGCAAGGTGCGCACGATCTCTTCCGCCAGCGGCCCCTTGCCGCTCGTCCCGACGCGGGCCATGGCGGCTTCAAAACCGAGGCCCGCCTCGACCGAGATCAGCAATTGATCCAAGACATTGGGCAGATCCAGCCGCAATCTCGCCTGGCGTTTTGTGCCGCTGTTATAGATCAGCAGGTCGGGGAGGAAATAGCAGGCTGCGGTGAGGCATACAGACAGCAGGCCTGCCTGCGGACTCTTTGTGCCGCCGAAAAGGAGCGCCAACAGTGCCCCGCCAAGGGCCGCCAGTGGTTTCACACTCAAGAGGCGGTCCAGAGGCATAGTGGCCGGCCTTCCCGCATTCCCGAGCATCCGGTCTAAGCGGGACACATAGGACGTTGGCGTCAGCCTCCGGACGAGAAGGACCAGCCAGTGCGGTCCGGCAGGGGAGCCGCCTGCCTGCTGGGCAGAAGCGGCAGCGAGTCTTGACTGGATCAAGCGGCCGGAAGCCCTGTCGACTCCGATCAGGGTCCAAGCGAAGTAGGTCAAAGGCAGGATGATGCTGGCGATCAGCAGCCAGACTGTGGGGGTCATGCTCGGCTCCTTAGAATTCGATCTTGACCATGCGGCTGATCCAGAAGGATCCGATGGACATCATGACCACGCTGGCTGTGATGAGGACCCAGCCCAGCGCTGTCGTCGTCAGGACCGACATGTACCCCGGATTGACGAGATTGATGAAAATGGCGACAAAGAACGGCAGCGCAATCAGGATGTATGCCGAGAACTTTCCTTCTGCCGCCAATGCACGGACCTGGCCCTTGATTTGGGCCCGTTCCCGCACTGTTTCGGCAACGTGGTCGAGAACCCCGGCCAGGTCGCCGCCAACCTCACGGTTTATCTCAATCGCCTGGCTGAGCCACTGGAAGTCCTCGCAGTGCAGTCTTTGGCCCACCTCGGCCATGGACGCTGAAACCGGTCGGCCGACTCTTTCCTCGTTGACGATCCTGGCGAGCTCCTCGCCCATCGGGGCTGGCATCTCGACGCTTGCTGTGCGCATGCTGTGGGCGATGCTGTGGCCCGCGCGCAGGCTGCCGGAGAGGGACATGAGCATGTCGCTGAGCTGGCCCTCGAAGGCGGCGCGGCGGCGGCCGGTTCTGACGGAGACCAGCACCTTGGCGCCCACCGGCCCCATGGCCGCGAACAGGACGGCGAGAAGCCAGCCCTGCAGCACGTAGCCCGCCAAGCCCAGAATGAAAGAGGCAACAAACATCAGGACAATGAATTCGGAGGGCCGGAGTTTCACGCCCGCGCCACCGAGTGCGTCGCGGCCGAAGGGGCCGCTGGATTTGTGCCCGACACTTCGCTCCACGGCAGCGACTGTGACGCCGCTCAGCTTCGAAATCATCGAGGAGTTGGACTCCGCCCGCGGCCTTCTCCGGTCGACGTGGATGTCGGTGTACCGGGGCCGGAATGCGACAAACAGTACGATAGCCACGGCGAGCAGAATGAGGACGGCGCCCGCCAGCAAAGCGGAATCATGGGTCACGGTGCTCACCGTCCCGACTTGTTGGGAGAGGGGACAAAGATTTCGCCAGGAATGTTGATTCCCAGATCGGCGAACCTTTCGACGAAGCGCGGGCGGACACCAGTGGGAACGGGTTTGCCGATGAACCGACCGTCCTGGTCAACGCCTGCCGCGTAGTCGAAGACGAAAGCGTCCTGCAGGGTCACGACGTCCCCCTCCATACCGAGGACCTCGGTGATGTGGGTGACCCTTCGGGTGCCGTCCTTCAGCCTGCTCAGCTGGACGATCAGATGGACTGCGCTGGCAATTTGTTCGCGGATGGCCCGCAGCGGAAGATCCATGCCGGCCATGAGGACCAGGGTCTCCATGCGGGCTATGGCGTCCCGGGGCGAGTTTGAATGCACGGTAGAGATGGATCCGTCATGGCCGGTGTTCATGGCCTGGAGCATGTCCAGGGCTTCCCCGCCGCGGACTTCGCCAACAACGATCCTGTCCGGTCGCATTCGGAGGGAATTCCGCACGAGGTCGCGGATGCCAACGGCACCTCGGCCTTCGACGTTTTCCGGCCGGCTTTCCAACCGGACGACGTGCTCCTGCTGCAGTTGCAGTTCCACGGCGTCTTCAATGGTGACGATGCGTTCGTCGTCGGGAATGAACGAGGAGAGAACGTTGAGCAGCGTGGTTTTTCCGGTGCCCGTACCGCCGGAAACAATGATGTTCAGGCGTGCCTGGACACATGCATGGAGCAGCTGTGCCATGGCCGGTGAGAGAGAGTCGAACTTGACCAGATCCTCGACTGTCAATGGCACGGCGGAGAACTTTCGGATTGTCAAGGACGGACCGTCCACCGCGAGGGGCGGGATAACGGCATTGACCCGCGACCCATCCTGCAGCCGGGCATCAACCAGCGGCGAAGACTCGTCGATGCGGCGCCCAACCCGGCTAACAATCCTTTCGATGACCCGTCGCAGGTGGGCATCCGAACTGAACGTTGTCCCGGTCAAATGCAGCCGGCCTCCGCGTTCCACATAGATGCGGTTAGCGCCGTTGACCATGATTTCGGAGACGAGGGGATCGTCCAGCAGACGCTGAAGGGGCCCGAGACCCAGGACTTCGTCCACGATCTCCCTAATGAGGCGTCGTCGTTCCTCAGGTGTCAGAGGGACCTGCTCGTCATCGATGAAGGAACCAAGGGCCTCGCGTACCATGCGCCGCACGTCGCCTTCGTCCAGGCTGCTGTCTGTAATGCGATTGCCCAGACGGGCTGTCAGCTCTTCGGCCGCGCGCTGCTTGATCCCTGCCAAAGCGTCCGAAGAAGCGGCTTGGGGTGGCACGGCCAGAGATCCCAGCAGATTCGTGCCGGCGTGTTCGGATGCCGGGGGAACTGCAACCTGGGCGGTACCGGGCGGGTTCATCACCTCCGCCGGGCTTGCCGTGACTATACGGACAGCTTCAAGTCGGTCAACGAGACTCATGGCTTTTCGCCCCTTCGGTTCAGGTGCTTGCTGGCGGGCGAGGACGAATTCGGCCCGAAGAGCGCAATAAGGTTTCTCAACCCTTTCAACGCAGGATCCCGACGGTTGTCCTGGACCAGCGGGACGCCAGCGTTGGTTGAAAACGGCAATGTGCGGGACCACGGCAGGATGATGTCCACAGGCAGACCAACCGTGGCTTCGACGTCCTGAACAGTAAGCCCGCTGCGCTTGTCGGCGAAGTTGAGGACAATCGTGTTGGACGGGGGCATGAGGTCCAGTTGTCGGAGAACGTCCAGTCCGTGGTTGAGGCCACGGATGCTGGGAATGTCCATGCCGCAAACCCAGACGCCGTCGGTTGCCAGTTCAAGGACCGCCAGGACCTCCTCCCCGAGACCTGGCGACGTATCCAAAATGACAAACGGGAACTCCAGTGAGAGCTGGTTGATCAGAGTCGTCACGTGCGCCGGTTTGATGAGGTCGGCGTCTGCCGGCCGTCGCGGCGCACACATGGCATATGCCCCGGACGGATGCCGGCTGAGGAAGGCCTTTAGCACCATGGCATCACTCGACGCGGCGCCCGTCGCTGCGTCATTGATGGTGTATTGGGGCTCCAAGCCGAGCCCCGATGCCACGTCACCAAATTGAAGGTCGAGGTCGACTATGACCGCCCCCATCGGTGCCAGTTTGGCCAGTCCAACGGCGAGGTTGGTGGCAACGGTGGTCTTTCCGACCCCGCCCTTTGGGGACATCACTGAGATCACCCGCCCGCGGGCCCGATTCTGACTGGCGTCCTCGGAGGCACCCTGCTTGCGGCTCTTGGACGTTTTGGCAGCGTGTTCCAACGCTTCACGCATCCGTCCAGCCTCCGTGTCCGGCGGCAGGACATCGCGAATGCCGGACCGCATGGCGGCCAGGGTGAGCTCGGGCGCCGTGACTGCCGCCAGCACGAGCACAATGTCCGGGAACGCGTGTTCGAGGCCTGCCGCCAGAGCCAGCATCTGGTCAGTCCGGACGTCGGGGCCGAATACCATCACATCGATGGGGCCGCCCAGATTTCTGGCCATCAGATGGTCCGGGCTGCCGCCCGCGGCTTCGGAGGCAAGGATCTGGAACTCGTGCACCTGTCCCAGGGCTGTGGCGAGATGGCGCTCGAACTCCGGGGCTGAGGTCAGGACCAGGAAGCGGCTCATTGGAAGATCCCGCTGGTGGTGACGGCTGTGCGCTGGCTTGCGGGTGTCTTCGCCGTTTGTTTGGTCAGCCAGATATTTCCCACACGGGCACTGAGAATGATTTTGGCGGAGTCAGTGGAATTGCGGGCGAGGGTTACAAACGAGGAGCCGGTGGGAACCGCGGACGTTCCATCCGCAGTGTTTCCGCTGCTGGCCGGCGCCTGCTGGATGGCAGTCACCAGGACCTTGTCGAAGACCAGTTGGGTGCTGGCCATCTGGGGCGACGTGGGGTCTGTTTGGGTGACGTAGAGTCCCACCAGGTCTCCGGCGCGGAGCGTGCCGCCGACCACGCTTTCCGGGGGCAGGAGAATGGTGACCTCCTGCATGCCCGCGGGGACCTCCACTGCGCCCGGGGTGACCCGCTGGGACGGGTCCACCAGCCGGCTTGCCAGCAGTTGTTCTCCCGGTTCCAGGGCAACGGCCGTGACCTGACCGGTGATTCCGTCCAGCGAGGACAAAGCTCCGTCGGCCCTTGCCGCATCCGGAATGGACCGTAACCGTACGTGGGACCGGAGGTCTTCCACAGCAGTGCCGGCCGGAACTGCTGAATCGACCACGACGACGTCGACGGGCTGGAGGGATTCTTGTGCCCGGCGATCTGCATTCGAGACGTAATTTACCAACATCAGGGTGCCGGCGATCGCCAGGACCAGCGCAGCCAGCCCGGCGACTAAACGAGATTTCATGATTAATTCCTCACCTCTTGGAAAACCTCAAGATTGCGTGGGCGCACACAATGGCGTCAGGCTCGGTGTGGCGCTGCCGCGCCGTACTGCCTCCGCCGAAACGCCTCTGCCGGCTGCCCGGTGTGGCGGACAGCCGGCAGAGGAACGAGCGGTGGGTGAGGAGTTAAGGTGCCGGCGTGCCGCCGATGCCGGTGGTCACCTGGTTGAACAAATTGAAGAGGCTGGTGCCGAACGCAGAAACCGCGCCGATGATAACGACGGCGATAAGAGCCACCATAATTCCGTATTCAACGGCGGTGGCGCCCTTTTCTTCCCCCGTGAGCTTGTTCTTTACGCCAGAGACAAAAGCGAGCATTGAGACCATGAGACCAGTCATTTTCTTTTCCTTTTCCAGAGTTTTGAATAGTGAACGAATTTCCGGCAAATCCCCTTTGCCTATTTGCTGGAGCTTCGTTGGAACAACATTTGCACGGCCGCAATCGACGGCGCAATGAATGTTGATACTCGACTTTTGGAAGGAAAATGGGGGCACCACCTGCCCGCAAATGGGACGTGTACTCAGTTTCCAAGTAGGGGCCGGGCCGAACTACTTGGTTTGATAAGCCGTCTTACTGAATCGTCGCCCGGGTGCGGGCGGAGGCTACCTAGGGCAGCAGCAGGATGACGGCCAGGCCGGCCGCCAGCATCGCGGGCCCGTAGGCCACTTCCTTTGGCTTGTTTCCGCGGTTTTTCAGCACCATGACCGCCGAGGCGAGGCCGCCGGCGACGAATCCCAGTGCTCCGCCGTAGAACAAGTGGGGCCAGCCTAGGTAGCCCAAGTACAGGCCAAGTGGTGCCGCGAGCTTCACATCGCCCATTCCGAGGCCGTTTCGGCTGGTCAGGGCAAGAAAGAGGTACAAAACGAACAAAATTAAGGCGCCGGCGGCACCGCGTAGCAGGCTACCTGCCTCGCCGGACACCCCTGCGGCGGCCCCGAGGAGCACCAGGCCGGCACCCAAAAGAGGCAAAACCATCCGGTTGGGCAGCAAATGGTGCAAAAGGTCGATCCGCGCCAGCTGCACGCCGGCAACCGCCAGTAAAACGTAGGCGGTGAGCTCGGGGGCCGGCCCGAAGCGCCAGGCCAGCAGCGCGGAGAGCGCGAAGGTGGCCGCCGCCGTCGTAATTCTTATGCGTAGCGGCAGGGGTCCGCCGAGGTGGGGGAGCGCGCGCCCGATGAGGAGTTCGGCCAACAGGGACAGGCAGGCGCCCGCGAGGCCAACGCCGGCTATGAGGAGAATCCCGGTTGAGGGGCCGTTCTGCTGAGCGAGGAGCAGGGAGATTGAGCCGGCGGCGACGGGGTGGGACACGGTTCCTCCAGGGATGCGGCGGGCCGGCACGGGACAGTCTGCGGAACAAAATGCAGACAGGATGCATCCGGACACCCCATTTTGACCCAAGAGGCCGCAGTCGGCTATTCTTGGTAGTCGTTGTGCGTGTCCTATCTCGATGGTGCGTGCCCGCTTGAGAATCCGGTTGCAGGATAACTACTCAACGTGCACATTCGAGACCTCAGGATGACTGGTTACATAGAGCCCTCACCTCTGTTCCGGTAGCGCATAGATAGTAGGTGCACCCTAAGAGTGACGCCTAAAACAAGAACGCCAGAACAAGAACGAGGCAAACACCGTGCGTACGTACACCCCGAAGCCCGGCGATATCAACCGCCAGTGGCACGTCATTGACGCCACCGACGTTGTCCTTGGTCGTCTCGCCAGCCAGACCGCAATCCTGCTGCGCGGCAAGCACAAGGCCACCTTTGCGTCCCACATGGACATGGGCGACTTCGTCATCATCATCAACGCTGAAAAGGTTGCCCTGACCGGCGCCAAGCTGGAGCAGAAGCGCGCATACCGCCACTCCGGCTACCCGGGCGGCCTGACCTCCGTCAACTACGCGGAGCTGCTTGAGTCCAACCCGGTTCGCGCCGTGGAGAAGGCCATCAAGGGCATGCTGCCGAAGAACTCCCTCGCTGCTCAGCAGCTGGGCAAGCTGAAGGTGTACCGCGGTGCAGAGCACCCCCACGCCGCCCAGCAGCCCAAGACTTTCGAAATCACCCAGGTCGCCCAGTAGTCCTGGCCACCAACCAACTTTTTATCAAGGAGAATCGTGGCTCAGAACGAAGAACTGACCACCGAAGCCGTTGAGGCTGAGGAAAACCTGACCAGCTACACCTCGGAGAGCGGGGCCGCGGAAGCAGCTGCGCCGAAGAAGGAACGCCCGGCACTGACCGTTGCCGGCGCTGCAGTTGGCCGTCGCAAGGAAGCCGTCGCACGCGTTCGCGTTGTGCCGGGCTCCGGCAAGTGGACCATCAATGGCCGCGAGCTGGCGAACTACTTCCCGAACAAGCTGCACCAGCAGGACGTCAACGAGCCCTTCAAGATCCTCGATCTTGACGGCGCCTACGACGTCATTGCCCGCATCCACGGTGGCGGCATCTCCGGCCAGGCCGGTGCCCTGCGCCTCGGCATCGCCCGTTCGCTGAACGAGATCGACGCCGAGAACAACCGCGCCACCCTGAAGAAGGCCGGTTACCTGCGCCGCGACGCCCGCGTCATCGAGCGTAAGAAGGCCGGTCTCAAGAAGGCCCGCAAGGCTCAGCAGTACTCGAAGCGTTAATTCGCTTTCAAGCGCTTTTTGCGCTTGCACGAAAGCCCGTTCCGCCACTCGGCGGGGCGGGCTTTCGCCATTAAAGCCAGACTTGCTCCGTCCATCGACTAAACTTGGTCCGATGTCTAGATTATTTGGAACCGACGGAGTCCGTGGCCTGGCGAACGGGTTGCTGACCGCCGAGCTCGCATTGCAGCTGGCTCAGGCCGCCGCCGTCGTACTTGGCCATGACCGCAACACGACCGGAAAGCGGCCGATCGCAGTGGTCGCACGCGACCCCCGGGCCAGCGGCGAGTTCCTCGCTGCCGCCGTGGAAGCGGGCCTCTCAAGCTCGGGAATCGACGTCTACGACGCCGGCGTTCTCCCCACCCCGGCCGCCGCCTACCTCGTGGCGGACCTCGACGCCGACTTCGGCGTCATGATCTCCGCCTCCCACAACCCCGCGCCGGACAACGGGATCAAATTCTTCGCCCGCGGCGGCCAGAAGCTGCCCGACGACGTCGAGGACGCCATCGAAGAGCAGCTCGACAAGGAACCCTTCCGGCCCGTCGGCGGCGAGGTGGGGCGGATCCAGCGCTTCTCCGACGCCGAGGACCGCTACATCGTGCACCTGCTCGGGACGCTCCCGCACCGCTTGGACGGCCTGAAGGTGGTGCTCGACTGCGCGCACGGTGCAGCCAGCGGCTGTTCCCCGCAGGTGTTCAAGGACGCCGGCGCCAACGTGGTGGTCATTGGCGCCGAGCCGGACGGGCTCAATATCAACGAAGGCGTCGGCTCCACCCACCTGGGCCCGCTCAAGCGCGCCGTCCTGGACCACGGGGCGGACCTGGGGATTGCCCACGACGGCGACGCCGACCGTTGCCTCGCCGTGGACCACGAAGGCAACGAGGTGGACGGCGACCAGATCATGGCCATCCTGGCCATAGCCCTCAAGGCCTCCGGAAAGCTCAAGGACGATGTCCTGGTGGCCACTGTGATGAGCAACCTCGGCCTGAAGCTCGCCCTGCGCGACGCCGGGATCAACCTGCGTGAAACCGGGGTGGGGGACCGCTACGTCCTCGAGGAAATGCGCAACGGCGGCTTCAGCCTTGGCGGCGAGCAGTCCGGGCACGTGATTTTTGCCGACCACGCCACCACCGGCGACGGCGTGCTGACCGGCCTGCAGATCGCCGCGCAAGTGGCCCTCACCGGGCGCCCGCTCAAGGAACTGTCCACGGTGATGACCAAACTTCCCCAGGTCCTCATCAACGTCAAGGGCGTCGACCGTACGCGGGTGAAGGGCGATGAAGCAGTCGCTGCGGCAGTCTCTGTGGCCGAATCCGAGCTCGGCGACACCGGACGCGTCCTGTTGCGTCCCTCCGGCACCGAACCGGTCGTCCGCGTGATGGTGGAGGCCTCAGACCACGAAACCGCCCAGGGTGTCGCGGAGCGGCTGGCCCAAGTGGTCCGGACCGAACTGGCCCTGGAACTCGTCCCCGAATAGCCAGCGTCCTCGAATAGCCCTTCACTGCAATAGCCAGCCTGCAGCAGTCGGCCCGGAGCGGGGTCAGCTTTTGGTGCCTTAGGCCCGGTCATTGCGGCCGGTCCCGCAGGGTTTCCCCACCTACGCGCGTGTCCGGCGGCGTGTCCGCTGATTGTGCCGGCGTGTCCAGGCGTAGTGGGGGCAAAGGTGGGGAAATCCGCGCGGACTTACGATCGCGAGGGCATGCGCCCTGCAGATAGGCCCTACAGATAGGCCGGGGCGGCTTCCAGGCCGAAGTACTCCTCGAGCGTACCGATGCCGCGCGTGGACATGTCCGTTGCCGCCTCGATGCCGATGAAGCGCAGATGCCACGGCTCGTAGAAGTAGCCGGTGATTTCGTGCAGCATCCACGGGTAGCGGACCACGAAGCCGAAGCGGTGGGCGTTCGCCTTGGCCCAGATCGCCGCCGGCCGGTCCTTGAACTGTGGGGTGAAAGCGTCTGCGCCGCTGCCATCCCCAATGTCGAACGCCCAGCCCGTCTGGTGCTCGGAGTAGCCCGGCCGCGCGGAGGCAGTGTCAGCCTCGGCCCGCCCCCGGGAATTCACGTAACTGCCGTAGGTTGTCCTCTGCGTCGTGAAGGAACGGTACCCGCTGGCCAGGGTGATGATGACGCCCTCGGCTGCCGCCGCCGCGAACATCTTTTCCGCCGCGGCCGCCGTCGTGCTGTTCAGCAAGGCCGCCTCGCCGGAGGTGGCCAGCCGGAGGGTCGGCCGGACCAGATCCGGCGGCACAAACGTGGCAGGGGAGAGCGGCCGGTGCTTGTTGACGATCACCCAGGGGCTGGTGGGGTCCGAGAGTGAATGCTGCGGCCCCGGCGCCGCGGCCGAAGGAGGGTGTGCCGCCGACGGCGGAATAGCCGACGCCGTCCCGGGCGACTGTGGCGCGGGCTGTGTGGAAGGCTGCGCGGCCGCGCTTGCCGGAACTGGCGGGTTCGACGCCGTCGCGGCGGCTGTGGGCGTCGCACTGCCGATGCCCGGCGTGGGCGTCGGTCCCGGTGTGCCGGATGGCGTGTAGGGCTGGGCCGGGGTGCAGGCGGACAGAGCTGCGAGGCCGGTGCCCGCCAGCAGGAGGCGGCTGAACGCCCGGCGGCTGGGCGAACCCTGGCCGGCCGCCGGCCGTCCCAACTCTTCGTTCCCGCCGTCGTAGCACATCTGTGCTAGACCTTCCTCAGTAGCATCCGCCGGATGGAATGGTCCGCTTCCTTGGTCAACACCAGCTGCGCTCGTCCCCGGGTCGGGAGGACGTTTTCCTCGAGGTTGGGCTCGTTGATGCGCTTCCAGATCTCACGCGCGGTCTGTTCGGCCTCGTCATCAGAGAGGGTTGCGTACCGGTGGAAGTACGATTCCGGCTGGGCGAAGGCCGTGCTCCGCAGTTTGCGGAACCGGTCCACGTACCACTCCTCGATGTACGAGGTTTTCGCGTCGACGTAGATGGAGAAGTCGAAGAAGTCACTCAGGGCAAGGCCCTGCCGGCCGTCCTGCCGCGGCCGGGCCGGCGCCAGCACGTTCAGGCCCTCGACGATCAGCACATCCGGCCGGCGCACCACCACTTCCCTGCCGGGGACGATGTCGTAGGTGACGTGGGAATACCAGGGGGCGCGGACCTCTTCGGCGCCGCTCTTGATCTCGCTCACGAACCGCAGCAGGGCCCGGCGGTCGTACGACTCCGGAAAGCCCTTGCGCTCCAGCAATTGCCGGCGCTTGAGCTCGGCCAGGGGGTACAGGAATCCATCCGTGGTGATGAGCTCCACGTTGGGGGTGCCCGGCCAGCGCCGAAGCATTTCCCGCAGGACACGGGCGATGGTGGACTTGCCGACGGCCACCGAACCGGCGACGCCGATCACGAACGGCGTGCGCTGGGTACTCTCACCGAGGAAAGTGGTGGTGGCTGCGTGCAGTTGCCCTGCGGCTTCGACGTAGAGGTGCAGGAGCCGGGACAGGGGCAGGTAGACCTCGCGCACTTCCTTGATGTCGAGGGGGTCCCCGAGGCCGCGAAGACGGAACACGTCCTCTTCATTAAGAGGCTGCTCCATCTGGGCAGCGAGCCGGGACCAGGTCTGCCGATCCAGCTCCACGAACGGTGAGACACCTTCCCCGTTCGCTTCATTGCGTTGCAAAGTCACCCTAGAGATTCTGCCCTTCACGGCGCCGAGAGCGAAATGGACGGGCCGGTGGGAGCCCGAGTGGGCCCCGCCGCAACCCCGCGCCCGGGCCCGCCGCAGCCGCCCGCCGCGGCGTCGGCGCGCCGCCGTCCGACGGCCTCCCTCCGGGAAACCCGCTAGGCTTATGACCATGTGTGGAATCGTTGGATATGTGGGCCACTCAGATGGCCGGGTAAATGCTGGACACAATGCCTTGGACGTTGTCCTTGAAGGATTGCGGCGCTTGGAGTACCGCGGCTATGACTCCGCGGGCATTGCAGTGGTTGCCGACGGCACTATTTCTTCCCGGAAGAAGTCGGGCAAGCTGAGCAACCTCATCAGCGAGCTGGAGACCAAGCCGTTGCCGGATTCCCTGACGGGTATCGGCCACACGCGCTGGGCAACGCACGGCGGCCCGACGGACCAGAACGCGCACCCGCACCTGGCCGACGATGGCAAGCTGGCCCTGATCCACAACGGCATCATCGAGAACTTTGCCGAACTCAAGCTGGAGCTCCTGCGCAAGGGCGTCATCTTTGCCTCCGAGACCGACACAGAGGTAGCCGCAGCCCTCCTGGGCGACATCTACCGCAACCAGCTCGGCGGTGACGCGGCCAACGGCGGCCTGACCCGGGCCATGCAGCTTGCCTGCCAGCGGCTCGAAGGCGCCTTCACGCTCCTCGCCGTCCATGCCGACCAGCCGGACGTTGTGGTCGCAGCCCGCCGCAACTCCCCGCTGGTCGTCGGCCTCGGCGAGGGTGAGAACTTCCTCGGCTCCGACGTCTCCGGCTTCATCGACTACACCCGGCGCGCCGTGGAACTCGGCCAGGACCAGATCGTCACTATCACCGCCGACGCCGTGGAGATCACGGACTTCTACGGCGCTCCCGCCGAGGGCAAGGAGTACCACGTCAGCTGGGACCCGGCCTCCGCGGAAAAGGGCGGCTTCCCCTCCTTCATGGAAAAGGAAATCCACGACCAGCCGGACGCCGTGCTGCAGACCCTGCTGGGCCGCTCCGACATCCACGGGAAGCTGACCCTCGACGAGCTCCGTGTCGATCCGCAGCTGCTCAAGAACGTCAACAAGATCATCGTCCTGGCCTGCGGCACCTCCGCCTACGCCGGACAGGTGGCGAAATACGCCATCGAGCACTGGTGCCGGATCCCCACCGAGGTCGAGCTCTCGCACGAGTTCCGCTACCGGGATCCGATCGTGGACGAGAACACACTGATTGTCTCCATCTCCCAGTCCGGCGAGACCATGGACACCCTCATGGCCGTCCGCTACGCCAAGGAACAGGGCGCCAAGACGGTCTCGATCTGCAACACCAACGGATCCACCATCCCGCGCGAATCAGACGCCGTGCTGTACACGCACGCCGGACCCGAAATCGCGGTGGCCTCGACCAAGGCGTTCCTGGCCCAGATCACGGCCGCCTACCTGCTGGGCCTTTATTTGGCACAGCTGCGCGGCAACAAGTTCCAGGGCGAGATCAAGGACATCCTGGCCGACCTCGGCAAGATCCCGGCCAAGATCCAGCACGTCCTCGACAACGCCGCCCAGATCAAGGAACTCGGCCAGTCCATGGCTGACGCCAAGTCCGTGCTGTTCCTGGGCCGCCACGTCGGGTTCCCCGTCGCGATGGAGGGCGCGCTCAAGCTCAAGGAGCTCGCCTACATCCACGCGGAGGGCTTCGCCGCCGGCGAACTCAAGCACGGCCCCATCGCGCTGATCGAGGATGGCCAGCCGGTGTTCGTGGTGGTCCCCTCCCCGCGCGGCCGCGACTCGCTGCACGCCAAGGTCGTCTCCAACATCCAGGAAGTCCGTGCCCGGGGCGCCAAGACGATCGTGATCGCAGAAGAAGGCGACGAGGCCGTCAAGGCGTACGCCGAGCACGTCTTCTACATCCCGGAGACCCCCACGCTCCTGGCGCCGCTGCTCGCCACGGTTCCGCTGCAGATCTTCGCCCTCGAACTCGCCTCGGCCAAGGGGTACGACGTGGACCAGCCACGCAACCTGGCCAAGAGCGTGACCGTAGAATAACGCCATGATCGTTGGCATAGGCGTGGACGTCGTAGACATTGAACGGTTCGGGCGGCAACTCGAGCGCACCCCCGGGCTGCGGGACAGGTTGTTCGTTCCTGCAGAGCGGGAACTGAACACCCGCTCCCTCGCCGCACGGTTCGCGGCGAAGGAAGCCGTGGCCAAGGTCCTCGGGGCGCCGGCCGGCATGAACTGGCAGGACTGCTGGATCGGGCTGGACCAGAACGGGCCCACCATCCAGGTCAAGGGCACGGTGCTCGCCGTGGCAGAGTCGAAGGGCGTCAAGCGCTGGCACCTGTCCATGAGCCACGACGGCGGGATCGCCACCGCGACGGTGCTCGCCGAAGGCTGAGCCGGCCGTTCCCGCAGCACCGGCCCAAGCGCCAGGCATTCCCCAGCGACCGCGAATGGACTGAAACCATGATCAGCGCCTACACCGGAACCCAGGTACGCGACGCCGAGAAGCCATTTCTCGACGACGCACTGGACTCCGGTGCGGGCGCTGTTCTCATGCAGCGGGCAGCGTACGGCCTCGCCAACGCCGTCGTCAACGGACTGCGCGGCCGCCGGCAGCGGCTTTACGGCTCCAGCGTGGCAGTGCTGGCGGGCAAGGGCAACAACGGTGGAGACGGGCTTTTCGCCGCCGCGCTGCTGGCCGGCCGCGGCATGCGGACGACGGCGGTGCTCGCCGCCGGCGCCGCCCACGACGCCGGACTGGCGGCGTTCCGGAAGGCCGGCGGGCACGCCGTCGTCCTCGACGGGGACAATGTGGCCGAACTCGCCGCGCTGGCCGGCGGCGCCGACGTCGTGATCGACGCGGTTCTCGGGACCGGAGCGCGCGGCGGGCTGCGGGGCCCGGCCGCGGAGCTGGTCGCGGCGCTGGGACGCTCCCGGCCGGGCTCCCGTTCCCCCTGGGTGGTGGCCTGCGACATCCCCAGCGGCGTCGACGCGGACACGGGGGAGGTGCACGCGCCGGTCCTGGCGGCGGACATGACGGTCACGTTTGGTGCGGCCAAGGCCGGCCTGCTCGCGGACCCCGGAGCGGACTTCGCCGGCCGCGTGCAGGTCATTCCGATCGGCATCGAAGGAGCGCTGCCATGGCCGGCCGTGCGCCGGCTTGAGGCCGGAGACCTATCCGCACTGCTGCCACGGCCGGAGCGGCGGGCGCACAAGTACTCCCGGGGGGTGCTGGGGGTGGTTGCAGGCACCGCCGCCTATCCCGGCGCCGCGGTGCTGGCCTGCAGGGGCGCCCTGGCCGCCGGCGTCGGCATGGTGCGCTATCTGGGTCCGCCAGACGTCGCCGACCTGGTCCGGCAGGCCTGCCCCGAGGTCGTGTGCAGCACCGGAACCGTGGCCGACACCCACGTTCAGGCCTGGCTTGTGGGCTCCGGGCTGGATGGCTCCGATGAGCAGCAGCTGCAGCGCGCCCGCGACGCCGCAGACTCGGGCCTGCCGACAATCGCCGACGCCGGGGCACTGCCCGCCCTGCCCGATGTGCTGGCCCCGCAGGTGATCCTGACACCCCACGCCGGCGAACTGTCTGCTTTGCTGCACCGCCTCGGGGTCGCCTTGGACCGCTCCGCGGTGGAGGCATCCACGCTGAGTGCGGTGCGGCGCGCCGCCGGCCTGACCGAAGCCACGGTGCTGCTCAAGGGCGCCACGACCCTCGTGGCCTCTCCTTATCAGGACTTCTATAGCCAGGCCGAAGGCACGCCCTGGATTGCCACGGCGGGCAGCGGCGACGTCCTGGCGGGAGTGATCGGTGCGTTGCTCGCACAGCTGGGTGCCGACGTCGGGCGCTTCGGAGAACATGGCATCGATCCCGACGCCAGGTGGGCGGCGATCGGGGCGATGGCAGCCAGCGTCCACGGCCGCGCCGGAGTCCGGGCCTCGCGTGGGGGGCCGGTGACAGCAACGGCCATCGCCCGTGCGGTGCCGGCGGTGATGCGGGAGCTGTAATAAACGGGCGCGCTCAGTGCGCCCGAACAAATACTAATCTTACTTACAAGTAGTCTGTCTAGAGAATATTCGTCACGCACGAGGAGTACACATGGAAGTCTGGCCCGGAACGGCTTACCCGCTGGGAGCCACTTTTGACGGCACTGGAACCAACTTTGCCCTGTTCAGCGAACGCGCCGAACGGGTGGAACTGTGCCTCCTGGCTGACGACCTGTCCGAAACCCGGATCGAACTGACCGAGGTGGACGGCTACGTGTGGCACTGCTACCTGCCGCAGATCCAGCCCGGCCAGAAGTACGGCTACCGCGTCCACGGAGAGTACGAGCCGGACAAGGGCAACCGGTTCAATGCCAGCAAGCTGCTGATGGACCCGTATGCCAAGGCCATCCAGGGCGAGATCGACTGGGACCCGGCACTGTTTTCCTACAACTTCGGCGACCCCTCGTCCCGCAATGACGCCGACTCGGCTCCGCACACCATGCACGGCGTGGTCATCAACCCCTTCTTCGACTGGGACGGCGACCGCCAGCTGCGCATCCCGTACCACGAGTCCGTCATCTATGAAGCCCACGTCAAGGGCCTGACCCAGCTGCACCCGGAAGTCCCCGAGGAGCAGCGCGGCACGTACGCGGGCGTGGCGCATCCCGCCGTCGTGGAGCATCTCAAGAAACTCGGCGTGACCGCGGTGGAATTGATGCCAGTGCACCAGTTCGTCAACGACGGCACCCTCGTGGAGAAGGGCCTCAACAACTACTGGGGCTACAACACGATCGGCTTCTTCGCCCCGCAAAACACGTACAGCTCATCCGGGGACGTCGGGCACCAGGTGCAGGAATTCAAGGCCATGGTCCGGGACCTGCACAAGGCCGGCATGGAAGTGATCCTGGACGTGGTCTACAACCACACCGCCGAGGGCAACCACCTGGGCCCCACCCTGTCCTTCAAGGGCATCGACAACGCCGCCTACTACCGGCTGGTGGACGATGACCTGAAGCACTACATGGACTACACCGGCACCGGCAACTCGCTGAACGTCCGGCACCCGCACTCCCTCCAGCTGCTCATGGACTCCCTGCGCTACTGGGTCACGGAAATGCACGTGGACGGGTTCCGCTTCGACCTCGCCTCCACCCTGGCCCGGGAGTTCTACGACGTCGACAAGCTCTCCACCTTCTTCGAACTGATCCAGCAGGATCCGATCGTCTCGCAGGTCAAGCTGATTGCCGAGCCGTGGGACGTGGGTCCCGGCGGCTACCAGGTGGGCAACTTCCCGCCGCAGTGGACGGAGTGGAACGGCAAATACCGCGACACCGTCCGTGACTTCTGGCGCGGCGAACCGTCCACGCTCGGCGAATTCGCATCGCGCCTGACCGGTTCGGCCGACCTCTACGAGAGCTCCGCCCGGCGTCCGGTGGCGTCCATCAACTTCGTCACCGCCCACGACGGCTTCACCTTGCGCGACCTCGTGTCCTACAACGAGAAGCACAACGAAGCCAACGGCGAAGGCAACAACGACGGCGAATCGCACAACCGCTCCTGGAACTGCGGCGCGGAAGGCGAAACCGAGGACGACGCCGTGCTGACGCTGCGCGCCCGCCAGCAGCGCAACTTCATCGCCACGCTCCTGCTCTCGCAGGGCGTCCCGATGCTTCTGCACGGCGACGAGATGGGCCGAACGCAGCGCGGCAACAACAACACGTACTGCCAGGACTCCGAACTCAGCTGGGTGCACTGGGACGACATGGACCTTCCGCTCGTGGAGTTCACGGCCGTGGTCAACAAGATCCGCCGCGACCACCCCACCTTCCGGCGCAGCCGCTTCTTCGACGGCCGCCCGGTACGCCGCGGCGAGGGCGAGAAGCTGCCGGATATCGTCTGGCTCAATACCGACGGCAAGGAAATGGACCCGGAGGACTGGGACAGCGGATTCGGCCGGACCATCGGTGTGTTCTACAACGGCCACGGCATCCAGGAACAGGATTCGCGCGGACGCCGTATCACCGACGACAGTTTCCTGGTGGCGTTCAACGCCCACGACGACAATGTCGACTTCCTGCTCCCTTCCGAGGAATACACGCCGTTCTGGGACCTGCTCGTCGACACCGCCGACACGGCGGACACAGGCGAGCCGCTCAAGGCCGGGAGCGTCCTGAAGCTGGCGGCGAAGTCCCTTGTGGTGCTTCGCGCCTACTCGGGCCCGGAGGTGGAGGTGGACTACTCTGCCGCCGCGTCCCTGGCCGCCAGGGCCGAGGCTCCCGCCGAAGCGGCCCCCGTCACGCCGGCTGAGCCAGTGGCCGAGGTTACCGAGGTTCCGGCCTCTGCTGCCGCTCCTGCCGAGGCTGAGGCGCCCGCCGAGGAAGCACCTGGTGAGCCTGCACCCGAGCCAGCGGCCGAGCCTGAGGCTGAGCCTGCACCCGAGCCAGCGCCCGAGGCTGAGGCTGCGCCGGAACCCGAGCCGGCGGCCGCGCCTGAGCCTGCGCCGGAACCTGCGAAGCGCGCCCCGGGCAAGCGTTCCCAGGCCTCGAACTCGAAGTCCGCCAAGAAGCCGCGGTCCAAAAAGGGCCCGGCTTCATGAGGACGCCCGTCTCGACGTACCGGCTGCAGATCCGCCCGGGCTTCACGCTGCAGGACGCCGCGCAGACGGTGCCGTACCTGAAATCCCTGGGGGTGGACTGGATCTACCTGTCGCCGATCCTCACGGCAGAGCGGGGTTCGGACCATGGCTACGACGTCACCGATCCCTCCGCCATTGATCCGGACCGGGGCGGCGCGGACGGGCTGCTGGCGGTTTCGGCCGCCGCGCGGGAAGCCGGCATGGGCGTGCTGGTCGATATCGTGCCCAACCATGTCGGCGTCGCTACACCGGTGCAGAACCCGTGGTGGTGGTCCCTCCTGAAGGAGGGGCAGCAGTCCCGCTACGCACAGGCGTTCGACGTCGACTGGGACTTTGGCGGCGGCCGCGTGCGGATTCCGGTGCTGGGCGCGGACTCGGATGTGGACGCACTCCAGATCAAGGACGGGGAGCTGCGCTACTACGACCACCGCTTTCCGCTCGCCGAAGGCACCTACACCGCAGGTGACTCCTGTGCCGATGACCCGCGCGAGGTCCACGACCGGCAGCACTACGAGCTGGTCGGCTGGCGCCGGGCGGACACGGACCTGAACTACCGGCGATTCTTCGCCGTCAACAGCCTGGCCGGAATCCGGGTGGAGCTTCCCGAGGTCTTCGATGAGGCCCACGCGGAAGTTGTGCGGTGGTTCCGGGAAGGGCTCGTCGACGGGCTGCGGATTGACCACCCGGACGGCCTCGCCGATCCGGAGGGATACCTGCACCGGCTGCGCGAGGTCACGGGCGGCAGCTACCTGTTGATTGAGAAGATCCTGGAACCGGGCGAAACCCTGCCGGCCGGCTTTGAGTGCGAGGGCACCACCGGCTACGACGCCCTTGCGGACGTGGACCGGGTGTTCGTCGACGCCGCCGGCCAGGGCCCTCTCGACGCGCTCGACGCCGAACTGCGAGGCGGCGCCGCCGACTACGAGGAGATGATCCGAGGCACCAAGCGGCGGATCACGGACGGGATCCTGCACGCGGAAATGCTCCGGCTGGCACGCCTGGTCCCGGCCGCAGCAGGGCTGGCCCAGGACGCGGCGGCTGACGCATTGTCCGAGATCATCGCCGCGTTCCCGGTCTACCGCAGCTACCTGCCGGAGGGTGCAGACGTCCTCAAGGAGGCCTGCGAACTCGCTGTCCGCCGTCGCCCCGAACTGGAAGACGCCGTCGGCGTGCTCCTTCCGCTCCTGCTCGGTGCTGGTCCCGACGCCGGGGAGGAGCTGGCGATCCGCTTCCAGCAGACGTCCGGGATGGTCATGGCCAAGGGCGTGGAGGACACCGCGTTCTTCCGCTACACCCGCCTGGGCACCCTGACCGAGGTCGGGGCGGACCCCACGGAGTTTGCCGTGGCGCCGGAGGAATTCCACGCCCGGATGGCCCGCCGCCAGGCCGAGCTGCCGCTGTCCATGACGGCGCTCAGCACCCACGACACCAAGCGCAGCGAGGACACCCGCGCCCGGATCTCGGTCCTAGCCGAGCTGGCACCGGAATGGCAGGCCGCCCTGCAGCGGCTGCAGAAACTCGCGCCGCTGCCGGACGGGCCGCTGGCCAACCTGCTGTGGCAGGCCGTCGCCGGGGTCTGGCCAGCGGACCGCGGCCGGTTGCAGTCCTATGCGCAAAAAGCAGCCCGCGAGGCCGGGAACTCGACCAGCTGGATCGATCCCGACGAGGCCTTCGAGGCGAAACTTGCGGCCGCCGTCGACGCCGCCTTCGACACCCCGGAGGTGACGGCGGAGCTGGAGTCCCTCGTGGCCCTGCTGGAGCCCTACGGTGCCATCAACTCGCTCGGCGCCAAGCTCGTGCAGCTCACCATGCCCGGGGTGCCGGACGTGTACCAGGGCACCGAGTTCTGGGACCGCTCGCTGACCGATCCGGACAACCGGCGGCCGTTCGACTTCGGCGCCCGCCGGCAAGCCCTGGCCGCGCTCGACGCCGGCGAGCGGCCGGCGTCGTTCCTGGACGAGGCAGCGAAACTCCTCGTCACCTCCCGGGCCCTGCGACTGCGGCGGGACCGGCCTGAGCTGTTTACCGGGTACACGCCGGTCACGGCCACCGGCGCCGCCGCCGCGCACCTGCTCGCCTTTGACCGCGGAACGGCCGGCGCCCCGGGCGCGCTGACGCTCGCCACCCGGCTGCCGCGCGGCCTGGAGCAGCGCGGCGGATGGCAGGACACGACCATTCAGCTCGCCGCGGCCATGGCCGACGAACTGACAGGAAGCACGCACGGTCCGGGCACCGTCGCGGTGGGGGAGATCCTGCGGGATTACCCCGTTGCCCTCCTGGTGCCAACCGCCTAGAGGACGGCCCGGAAGCACGTACTCAACCACCGATAGGGGACGGACATGAACACGCCTGCACACGGAAGCGCACGCTTTGATCTCTGGGCGCCGGAAGCGGGCACCGTCACCCTGCTCGCCGGCGGCCAGGAGTACCCCATGAACCGGCTCAGCCCCGAGCGCGGGGGCTGGTGGACTGCTGCCGGGGCGCCCGCCGCCGGGGACGTGGACTACGGCTACCTGGTGGACGGGGACCCCATACCGCTGCCGGACCCGCGGTCCCGGCGCCAGCCCGCGGGCGTCCATGCGCTCTCCCGCACGTTCGACGCCGGACACCACCAGTGGGCCGACGCCCAGTGGGCAGGACGGGAGCTCAAGGGCGCCGTCATCTACGAACTCCACGTGGGCACGTTCACGCCCGAGGGGACACTGGACGCCGCCGCCGGGAAGCTGCCGTACCTGGCGGACCTCGGCATCGACTTCGTGGAGCTGCTGCCGGTCAACGGGTTCAACGGCACCCACAACTGGGGGTACGACGGCGTACTCTGGTACGCCGTGCACGAAGGCTACGGCGGGCCCGCCGCGTACCAGCGGTTCGTGGACGCGGCCCACGCAGCGGGCCTGGGCGTCATCCAGGACGTGGTCTACAACCACCTTGGCCCCAGCGGCAACTACCTTTCCCGGTTCGGGCCATACCTGAAATCGGGGGAGGGCAACACCTGGGGCGACTCCGTCAACCTGGACGGGCCGGAATCGGACGAGGTCCGCCGCTACATCCTGGACAACGCCGCGATGTGGCTGCGGGACTACCACGTGGACGGCCTGCGGCTGGATGCCGTGCACGCCTTCAAGGACGAGCGCGCCGTGCACCTGCTGGAGGACTTCGGCGCCCTCGCGGACCACATCTGTGCGGAGACCGGACGGCCGGCCACCATGATCGCGGAATCGGACCTGAACAACCCGCGCCTGCTCTACCCGCGGGACACGAATGGCTACGGGCTGGCCGGGCAGTGGAGCGACGACTTCCACCACGCCGTCCACGTCAATGTCAGCGGCGAGAGCACCGGCTACTACGCCGACTTCGACTCGCTGGAGGCGTTGGCCAAGGTCCTGCAGCGCGGGTTCTTCCACGACGGCAGCTACTCCAGCTTCCGCGCCCGCCACCACGGCCGGCCTATCAACAGCGCGCTGGTCCATCCCGCCGCCCTGGTGGTGTGCAGCCAGAACCACGACCAGATCGGCAACCGGGCCACGGGGGACAGGCTGTCCCAGACCCTGGGCTACGGCCAGCTCGCGCTCGCCGCCGTCGCCACCCTGACGTCGCCGTTCACGCCAATGCTGTTCATGGGCGAGGAATACGGCGCGACGACGCCGTGGCAGTTCTTCACCTCCCACCCGGAGCCGGAGCTTGGCAAGGCCACGGCCGAGGGCCGGATCCGGGAGTTCGAGCGCATGGGCTGGGACCCCGCCGTCGTCCCCGATCCGCAGGATCCGGAGACGTTCACCCGGTCCAAACTCAACTGGGCCGAGGCCTCCGAGGGGGACCACGCCCGGCTCCTGGAGCTGTACCGGGCGCTGATCGCGCTGCGCCGCGCCACGCCGGACCTGACGGAACCCGGCTTCGAGGGCACCGGGGTGGACTTCAGCGAGGATGAGGGCTGGCTGGTGCTGCGGCGCGGCCGGGTCCAGGTGGCGATGAACTTCTCCGCGGAACCGCGCCGGGTCGCCGTCCGCGGCACCGCCGTGCTGCTGGCCACCGACGACGCCGTGCGGCCCGAAGCCGTAGCGGCGGGCCACCTCGACCTCCCCGGCCACAGTGCCGCAATCGTTTCCGAATAAGTATTCGACTAGGGCAGGATATGACGTATGACATATTTGGCAGCTGACACCCGCTACGACTCCATGCCCTACCGCCGCGTGGGGCGCAGCGGCCTGAAACTTCCGGCCATCTCCCTGGGCCTGTGGCACAACTTCGGCGATGACAAGCCGTTCGAGGTCCAGCGCGCCATCCTGCGCCGCGCCTTCGACCTGGGCGTCACCCACTTCGACCTCGCCAACAACTATGGCCCGCCCTACGGCAGCGCCGAGACCAACTTCGGCCGCCACTTCAAGGACGACTTCGCCCCGTACCGCGACGAACTGATCATCTCCACCAAGGCCGGCTACGACATGTGGCCGGGCCCCTATGGCAACTTCGGGTCCCGCAAGTACCTGCTGGCCAGCCTGGACCAGTCGCTGGGCCGGATGGGCCTGGACTACGTGGACATCTTCTACAGCCACCGCCCGGACCCCGAAACGCCGCTGGAAGAGACCATGGGCGCCCTGGATCAGGCGGTGCGCTCCGGCAAGGCGCTCTACGCCGGCATCTCCTCCTACACCCCGGAACAGACCCTCGAAGCGGCCCGGATCCTGAAGGAACTCGGCACCCCGCTGCTGATCCACCAGCCCAGCTACTCCATGCTCAACCGCTGGACCGAGAACGGCAGCCCCAACCTCTACGAAGCCCTGGAGCAGGTGGGCGCAGGGTCCATCGCGTTCTCGCCGCTGGCGCAGGGCATGCTCACCGACCGCTACCTGCAGGGCATCCCGGCCGACTCCCGCGCCGCGCAGCACAAGTCCCTCGGCGAATCCATGATCACCGAGGACAAGCTGAGCCGCGTGCGCGGGCTCAACCGGATCGCCGAGGGCCGCGGGCAGACGCTGGCGCAGCTGGCCATCGCCTGGATCCTGCGCGAGCAGCGCAAGGGCTCGTCCGTCACGTCCGCACTGGTCGGCGCATCCAGCGTCCGGCAGCTCGAGGACACCCTGGCCGCCGTCCAGAACCTGGATTTCACGGCCGACGAGCTGGACGCGATCGACGAGTTCGCCGTCGAATCCGACATCAACCTGTGGGCCCAGAAGTAGCCGGACCCCGCACCTGTCACAGAACGCCGGGGCCGGCCGGGAACAACCGCGGCCCCGGCGGTGTTGACTAGACTACTAAGGGCGCCTAGCGGCGCCGTGTCCGCCTGCCGCCCGCACAACTGATGCAGTACAACAGGGTGCGGCCGCGCGGGCTACCCTTGTTCTCAAAAGGAGTTCCGTGTCTTCACATCCGATTCGTGTTGCAATCGTCGGCGTAGGTAACTGCGCCGCTTCACTGGTCCAAGGCGTCCAGTACTACAAGGATGCCGACCCCAAGGCCACGATTCCGGGCCTGATGCACGTGGAGTTCGGCCAGTACCACGTCGGCGACGTCCAGTTCGTAGCCGCGTTCGACGTCGACGGCAAGAAGGTGGGCCAAGACCTGTCCGCCGCCATCCTGGCCAGCGAAAACAACACCATCAAGATCGCCGACGTCCCGCCGTCCGGTGTCACCGTCCAGCGCGGCCACACCCTGGACGGCCTTGGCAGGTACTACCTCGAGACCATCGAGCAGTCCCCGGAGGAGCCGGTCGACGTCGTCCAGGCCCTCAAGGACGCCAAGGTTGACGTCATGGTCTGCTACCTGCCGGTCGGCTCGCAGGAAGCCGCCGAGTTCTACGCCCAGTGCGCAATCGACGCCGGCGTGGCGTTCGTCAACGCCCTGCCGGTGTTCCTGGCCGGCACCAAGGAGTGGGCGGACAAGTTCACCAACGCGGGCGTGCCGATCGTGGGCGACGACATCAAGAGCCAGATCGGCGCCACCATCACGCACCGCGTCATGGCCAAGCTGTTCGAGGACCGCGGCGTCACCTTGGACCGCACGTACCAGCTGAACGTCGGCGGCAACATGGACTTCAAGAACATGCTCGAACGCGACCGCCTCGAGTCCAAGAAGATCTCCAAGACCCAGGCCGTCACCTCCAACGTTGAGGCCGAGCTCGCCGCCAAGGACGTCCACATCGGCCCGTCGGACTACGTCCAGTGGCTCGATGACCGCAAGTGGGCCTTCGTCCGCCTCGAGGGCCGCAACTTCGGCGACGCCCCGGTGTCCCTGGAATACAAGCTCGAAGTGTGGGACTCGCCCAACTCCGCCGGCGTGATCATCGACGCCATCCGCGCCGCCAAGATCGGCCTGGACCGCGGCATCGGCGGCCCGCTGGTCTCGGCGTCGAGCTACTTCATGAAGTCCCCGCCGGAGCAGTTCAACGACGACCTCGCCCGTGAAAAGGTCGAGGCCTTCATCCGCGGCGACTTGGAGCGCTAAACCCGCCCCGCCCGCTCTGGTTGCCCTATCACTTACGGTCCCCAAACCCCTGGTTTGGCCGCTGCAAGTGATAGGGCAACTGGTATTTAACGGGCGTGCAGGGCGGCGCTGACCCTGCGCACCGCGCCGCGAAAGTCATCGGCCAGGTCGTCGGCGTTGAACTTGAAATAGCGCCAGCCCGCAGCGTTGAACGTTTCGTCGCGCCGGTTGTCGCGGGACTGCTGCTCGCGCGTGAGGTGGTGGCCGCCGTCGTACTGGATGGCGACCCGCTGCGCCCGGTAGCCGAGGTCCGCGGCCGGCGAGAACGGATCCTCCGCTGTGATCCGCAGCTGAAGCTCCGGCTCCGGCAGACCGGCCGCGGTCAGCGCCAGGCGCAGGAAAGTCTCGGGGGCGGAATCGGCGCCCGGGCGGATCAGTTCCGCCGCCAGCCGCGCTTTCACAATGCCCTGCAGCTTCGGGTGCCGCTGCAGCATCGCCTTCAGGTCGGGAACGGTGGCCCACGGCTCCACACGTTCCTCCAGGCCAGGGCGCGGTTGGCGGAGCAGCTGGTCGCCCACCGCTACCAGGTCCTCGAGCGGCAGCAGGCGGGCCAGGTCCAGCCACGTCCGGGCCGGGGTGGAAATGCGGATGCCGTCCCAGTCCATGACCTCGTCGTCGAAGGCTAGGACCGTATGGCCGACTACGCCCTGTCGCCGGACCGGCGGGAGAACTTTGGGCTTGCTCAAATGCAGTTCCCGGCAGCCGCGAAACCACGACGGGAGCCACAGCCCGAGTAGGACTGCAGCCGTGACGTGCGAAATCCAGGCACCCGGCGTCGCGGCCGAGAGAGCGCGGGACAGACCGCGGAGCTCGAAGTCCCAGCCGGCGGGCAGGTAGAGCAGCCGGCCCGCCGTGCTGAGGTCGGAGGACCGGAGCCGGGCCGCGCTCAGGCTCGCGGCCCGGGCCTCGTAGACGGTGAAGGGTGCGGCGGAGAGACGGAGCGGCAGCGGTGCAGATGGGCGCATGCGGCCCATTCTTGTCCGAACCCGCGCAAGCTGCCGAAGTTATCCACACCCTCCCGTTGCCCTGTCAGTTGTGGCTGCTCAGAGGGCCGAATGGCAGCTAAAAGTGACAGCGCAACGGGTGTCAGGGGGAGGGGTGTTTTAAAGGGGTGGGGAGGGGCGGGGCGGGGTGGGGCTAGAAGAGGCCGACGGGGTTGCCGGCGTCGTCGACGTCCATCCGCATGGCCGCCGGGATCTTGGGCAGGCCGGGCATGGTCATCACCGCGCCGGTGAGGGCCACGATGAAGCCGGCCCCGGTCTTGGGAATCAGGTCCCGGACGTGGATGGTGAAGCCCTTGGGGGCGCCGAGCCGGGTGGCGTCGTCGCTGAAGGAGTACTGCGTCTTCGCCATGCACACCGGCATCCCGGACCAGCCGTTCTTCTCGATCTCCGCGAGCCGTTTGAGCGCGGGCACCGAGAAGTCCACGCCGTCGGCGCCGTAGACCTCCTGCACGATGGTCCGGATCTTGTCCTCAACGGACATGTCCAGCGGGTACAGGTGCCGGAAGCTGTGCTGGGTGTCGATCGCGGCCGCTACCTTCGCCGCGAGCTCGTCCCCGCCGTCGCCGCCCCCGCCGCGGCCCCAGACATCGGCCACCGCAGCCTGGACGCCTTCCGTGGAGCACCACTCGAGGAGCCAGTCCAGTTCCGCGGCGGTGTCCGTGCCGAATTTGTTGATCGCCACCACCGGGACGATGCCGAACTTCTCGACGTTGCGGATGTGGCGCTGCAGGTTGGTGACGCCGGCGGCGATGGCTTCCACGTTGGGTTCCGTGAGCCGGTCCTTCGGCACGCCGCCGTGCATCTTGAGCGCCCGGACGGTGGCCACGAGGACGACGGCGGACGGGGCGACGTCGGCTATCCGTGCCTTGATGTCCATGTACTTTTCGGCACCGAGGTCCGCGCCGAAGCCTGCCTCGGTGACAACGATGTCCGCAAGGCTGCGGGCCGTCTGGGTCGCGATGAGGGAGTTGCAGCCGTGGGCGATGTTGGCGAAAGGTCCGCCGTGCACAAGGGCCGGGGTGCCGGCGATGGTCTGCACGAGGTTGGGCTTGAGGGCGTCTTTGAGCAGCATGGTCAGGGCGCCCTGGACGCCGAGGTCGGCCACGGTGACGGGCTGGCGGTCGTAGGTGTAGCCGAACGTGATCCGGCCCAGCCGTTCGCGCAGATCGTTGAGGTCCGTGGCGAGGCAGAACACCGCCATGATTTCCGAGGCCACCGTGATGTCGAAGCCGTCCTGCCGCGGCGTGCCCTGGGCGGGGCCGCCGAGGCCGATCACGACCTCCCGGAGCGACCGGTCGTTCATGTCCAGGACCCGCTTGAAGGTCATCCGGCGGGGGTCGATGTTGAGCTCGTTGCCTTGGAAGATGTGGTTGTCCACAAGGGCCATGAGGGCGTTGTTCGCTGACGTGATGGCGTGGAAGTCGCCGGTGAAGTGCAGGTTGATCTGGTCCATCGGCAGCACCTGGGAGTAGCCGCCGCCGGTGGCGCCGCCCTTCATGCCCAGGATGGGTCCGAGGGAGGGTTCGCGCAGCGCGATCATCACCTTGTGCCCGGCCCGGGCCAGGGAATCGGCGAGGCCGACCGTCGTGGTGGACTTGCCCTCGCCCGCGGGGGTGGGGGACATGGCCGAGACCAGCACGACCTTGCCGGGAGCACGCTCGGCGGCGGGAGCCGGGGCTCCCTCGGTGATGCCCGGCACGCGAGTCAGCTTCGCGGGGTCGATCTTGGCTTTGTAGGGTCCGTAGAGTTCCAGCGCCTCCGGGTTAATGCCGGCGGCCGCGGCAATTTCCACGATCGGCTTCATGATGACCCGCTGGGCAATTTCCAGGTCGCTGGGCACGTTGTTCCCGGCAGTGGTGGTCTCAGACATCGTTGTCCTTCGGCTCGTGGCTTCGGCGGTTGCTCCGGTCCGGTGTTGCCGGCGCGGGCTTGGGCGTGGTCCGGTTCAGGGCGTGTGGCCCACCGGCATGGTCAGGCTTCCAAAATACTGGCTTACGGCGGTGTGGTAGCTCTCCAGCGTTATCGCGGCGGTGCGCTGCCAGCCGAAGTCCTGGGCGTGGATCGCGGCGGCGCGCCCCATGTCGGTGCGCGTTTGGGTGTCGTCGAAGAGCGCTTCCAGGGCGTCCGCCCAGTCGCCGGCCTTGTGGCCCTCGATCAGCATCCCCGTGCGCCCGTCCTGCACGGCGCGGGAGAGGCCGCCCACCTTCGTGGCGAGGACCGGCGTGCCGCAGGCCTGCGCCTCCAGGGCCACCAGGCCGAAGGACTCGCTGTAGGAGGGCATCACCACGACGTCGGCCGACCGGTACCAGCCAGCAAGCTCCGGGGCGTTGACCGGCGGATGGTGGGTGGCGACGTCGTCCATTCCGGCGGCGCTGATGAGCGACTTGAGGTTGAAGTCCTTGGCGCCGCTGACGGCCCCCAGGATGGTCAGCTGCAAATCGATGTCCGGGCGCCGGGAACGCAGGAGCGCGGCAGCCTTGATCAGGACCTGCGGGCCCTTGAGCCGCTGGATCCGGCCTGCGAACAGCAGATGGAACTTGCCCGGGGCGATGCCGTGCTGGACCCTGGCGCGATTCCTGAAAGCCGGCGTGAACACGGCCAGGTCCACGCCCGGCGGGGCGACGTCGATGCGGTCGATGTCGGCGTCGTAGTGCGAGACCAGCTCGGCCGCCTCGGTGCCGGTATTGGCGATCAGCCGCGTGGCGCCGTCGACAATCCGATGCTCGCCGTCCTCGCGCCGCCGCGGCTCAGGCTGCTCGCCGGACTCCAGGAGCTGGTTCTTGACCTTGGCCATCGTGTGCATGGTGTGCACGAGGGGCAGCCGCCACAGTTCCGCGAGCTCCAGCCCGGCCACCCCGGACACCCAGTAGTGGGAATGGACGACGTCATACCGGCCGTGCGGCTGGAGGTGCCGGATGCGGTCGATCTCGGCGACCATGCTGTGCAGCAGTCCGGGGAGCTCCTCCTTGGGCAGCTTCCGGGGCGGGCCGGCGAGGACGTTGTGCACGCACACACCCGAGGACGGGTGTTCGACGGCGGGCTGCGAGGCCGAGGTGGACCGGGTGAAGATCTCCACTTCCACGCCGGTCTCGGCCAGCGCCGCCGCCAGCGCCCGAACGTACACGTTCATTCCCCCGGCGTCGCCGGAGCCGGGCTGCTCCATGGGCGAAGTGTGCAGGGAAAGGAAAGCGACGCGGCGGATCAGCGACACGGTTCCCCTTTCCTGTGCGGAGTGCATTTTCTGTGCTGAGTGCACTTCCTTTGCAAAATTTCCTTTGCAAACTGCGTTTCGATAAAACACTACTCCTGAAGTGCCGGCCGGTTCACGGATCGGTTCCTTGACCAAAACCGAACCGCTTCCGTGACCGTGCTGCTACCGTGGCCGCTGTGAGCGCAACAACAAAACCTGAAGCTGCAGCCGGGTGGAAAATCCGTGGGGCCCGCCCGGAGGACTGGCCGGGTATCTGGGCGATCCTGGAACCGGTCATCCGGGCCGGGGAGACTTTTACGTGGGACCGGGACATCACCGAGGACGAGGCCCGCGGGCGCTGGTTCAAGCAGGCGCCGGGGCAGACCTTCGTCGCGGTCGACGCCGGGCCAGATGACGGCGACGGCGGCGGTGCTGGTGGCCGTGGCGGCGGCGACCGGACCGAGGGGGCCGTCCTTGGCACCGGCGAACTGCACCCCAACCAGGGCGGCGGCGGCAGCCATGTCGCCAACGCCGGCTACATGGTCCATCCCGCCCAGGCTGGCCGCGGACTGGCCCGGGCCCTCTGCGCCTATTCACTCGAGGCCGCGCGCGACGCCGGCTTCCGGGCCATGCAGTTCAACGCCGTCGTGGAAAGCAATGTCCGGGCCGTTGCCGCCTGGAAGTCCATGGGCTTCGAGGTGCTCGCGACCATCCCCGAGGCGTTCAACCACCCCGAGCTGGGCTACGTGGGACTGCACGTGATGTACCGGAAGCTGTAGGGGACTGGCCCGCTGCCCGCGGGCCCGTCAACTCCGAGTCGTCACAGCCGGCCGTGCCAGAGCCGGCCCAGTTCCGGGAACGAGGCCTCATAGCCGGCGAGCAGCTTGCCGGCAAGGTCTGCCGAATCGACGAGCGGATGCCTGGCGAACGCGGCAAGTGCTGCCTCCCGCCGACCCGTGGTCGCCGCCTCCACGACGAACCGCTCGACGTCCTTGACCCGCCGCATCAGCTCCAATTGCGCCGGTCCGGGACGATCCTGCGGCAACGGCGCGGCGCCGTCGGGCGTCACCCTGCACGGAACTTCGACGACGGCGTCCCCCGGCAGTCCCGGGACGGCCGGGACTGCCGGGACTGCGGGAGCGACCGGAGCCACCGCCGGTGTCGCGGACCCGGCGGCACCCGTTTCCGGTGCGCGTGCCGGGCCAGCGGCGCCGGTGGTGGCGGTATTGCGGTCGTTGACCGTGTTGAGGATCAGGTCGGCCGCGCCGCCTCCGGACAGGGCGCGCATGGCCGCCAAGGCCACCCGCTCATAGCCGCCGCCTGCGAGGTCGGTCTCGTCACGGTGTTCGCCCGAGGCGCGGGCTTCCGCGAGATAGCCCTCCTCGCGGGACAGGCGGGCCGCGTCCCAGAGGGCGAACGCGTCCGGTCCGGCGGCAGCCAGCCGGGGATAGAGTTCGGCCTGCTGCCGGGCGATGGATTCCCCGCGGGTCAGGTCCGCACCACGCATGCCGGCGACCGCTCGAGCGGTGCAGTAGTAGTAGAACAGGTACTCGTTGGGCAGGCAGCCAAGGCCAGCCAGCAGCTCCGGCGGGAACAAGCGACCCTCCTCGAATCCCGCCAGCGCCGCAGGGTTTGCGAGCAGCCCCGGGAGGGCGTCCCGGCCTCCGGAATCGAGCCGGTACAGCCAGCCGAGGTGGTTCAGGCCGTAGTAGCCCACGCCGTCGAGCGTGCCCTCTGCCAGCGTGACGCCGGCAGCCCGCGCCGCGCGGTGCACCAGCCCGCTGGCCGAGTCGCAAATCCCGATCACCCGCTGCCCGAGCACCGGGACGAGGGCCTGGGTGACTATGCCGGCCGGGTTGGTGAAGTTCAGCAGCCAGGCCTCAGGGCAGCGGCTGCGCATTTCCTCGGCGAGATGCAGCATTGGCGGAATGGACCGGAGGGCGTAGGAGATGCCGCCGGGGCCGGTGGTTTCCTGGCCCAGGAGTCCGAGGTCCAGGGCAACCCGTTCGTCGGCGGTCCGCCCGGCGGTGCCGCCGGGCCGGATCGCGGCGAAGACCATGTCGGCGCCGTCGAGGGCCTCCGGGAGGGAGGAAACGGCCCGGACCTGGGGGCCGGAACCCGGCGGCCCTTGCCGGGCAACGGAGGCCAGGACCGCCTCGATAGCCGCCAGCCTGGCACGGTCGACGTCGTAGAGCACCAGCTCCCGCACCAGTCCCGCGAAAGGGCCGGCAGAGAGCGCCCGGTAGACCAGGGGGACCCGGAACCCGCCCCCGCCGGCGATCGTGAGCCGCATGCGGACAGTCTATTCCCCGCTGGTCAGGGTCCCGCTTCCCGCGGTTTCCCTCGACGGAGGTACAGCGTAGTGTGCCGTATATGGACGCGAACCCGACGCGGCGCTTTGACCCGCTGTCTGCCGTCCGCAGCCCCGCCGCGGACGGGTTCGACCTGCTCCTGACCGGCACCGTGTTCCAGGACATCATCTTCACCGGACTGCCGCACGCGCCCGAGCCCGGGACGGAAATCTGGAGCGACGGGATGGGCAGCTGCCCCGGGGGTGTCGCCAACCAGGCGATCGCCGCGGCCCGGCTGGGACTGCGGACCGGCCTGGCCGCCGTGTTCGGCGACGACGGCTACGGCGACTACAACTGGAAGATCCTGGCCGCCCAGGAGCACGTGGACCTGTCGCTCTCACGGCGTGTGCCGGGCTGGCATTCGCCCGTCACGGTGTCCTTGAGCGTGGAGAAGGACCGGTCCATGGTGACGCACGGGCACCCGGCCCCCGTGTCCTCCAGCGAGCTGGTCGGATGTCCGCCGCCGGCGCTCGCAGCCGTCGCCGAGTTGGGGGAGGAACTCGAACCGTGGGCCATCGACGCGCAGAAGAACGGCGTCCGGCTGTTCGGCGACGTCGGCTGGGACCCCACCGGCGCGTGGTCCTCGTCCCGGCTGGACAACCTGCGGTACTTCCACGCCTTCATGCCGAACCAGCATGAAGCCATGAACTTCACTGGCCGCGACGACCCGTGGTCCGCGTTGTATTCGCTCGCGGACAGGGTCCCGGTAGCGGTGGTCACACTCGGCGCCCAAGGGTCCATGGCCGTCGATTCGGAGACCGGGGAGGAGGAGTGGGTCCCGTCCCTGCCGGTCCGGGCCTACGACCCCACCGGTGCCGGCGACTGCTTCGGTGCGGCGTTCATTGTCGGATCCCTGGCCGGCTGGCCGCTGGGAGACCGGCTCCGCTTCGCCAATCTGTGTGCCGCCCTGGCCGTGCAGGAGGTTGGCGGCTCACTTGCCGCACCCGGCTGGGGGGACATTGCCGACTGGTGGCAGCGGGCCAACGCCCGGAAGGAACGGCAGGGCAGTCAATGGCTGCGCCGCTACCGCTTCCTGGAGGACATCGTGCGCGATGTTCCGCCCGGGGCGCAGCGGCGCGCGACGGCGACCATCGCGCACCTGTCCGACGCGTAGCTGCGCCGGGGCGGCTGGCTTCGCGGGGGCGCCTTGCGCTGGCGGGTCGGACGGCTCCTCGGGTTTCCCGCGACCACTGGACATGTCCTCCGCTCGTGCCGTGGCGTGGGCAGGTACCCGTTGTGCCCTGTGGCTGGTGTGAAGAATGGGCATGTCCCGCGTTGCGCCTGCTCTGGCGGGGTGCGGGTTCCTTGGGGTTCCTGTCACCACCACTGGACATGTCCTCCGCCGGGGCCGTGGCGTGGGCAGACACCCGTTATGCCCCATGGTTGGTGTGAAGAATGGGCATGTCCCGCGTTGCGCCTGCTCTGGCGGGGGTGCGGGTTCCTTGGGGTTCCCGTCACCACCACTGGACATGACTTCCGCCGGGGCCGGGGCGTGGGCAGGTACCCGTTGTGCCCCATGGTTGGTGTGAAGAATGGGCATGTCCCGCGGGGAGGGAGGGCATGTCCAGTGGTGGACGGGGCCGCGGATTATTCGGCCTGCGGCGCCGCGCCTAGAATCGTTAAGTGACTTACCAAGCATCAACAGGCGAACTCCTGCCCGATTCGGCGGCTGTGCCTGCCCGCGCTGAGGAACGCTCGGCCGTAATCGATCTCGACGCCATCCGGCACAACGTCCGCCACCTCGCCGCGGTGGCATCACCCGCGCAGGTCATGGCCGTGGTCAAGGCCGACGCCTACGGGCACGGCGCAGTCCAGGTGGCCAGGGCCGCCCTCGGCGCAGGTGCCAGCTGGCTGGGCGTCGCCCACATTTCCGAGGCCCTCGCACTGCGCGCCGCCGGGATCGAGGCGCCGCTGCTGGCCTGGCTGCATACCCCGGACAGCAACTTCGCCGCCGCGGTAGCCGCCGGGATCGACATCGGCTGCTCAGGCTGGGAACTGGACCGGATTGTCGCCGCCGCCCGCGAGCAGGAACGGCCCGCCCGCGTCCACCTGAAGGTCGACACCGGGCTCGGCCGCAACGGCGCCACGCTCGACGCCTGGGACAGCCTGGTGGGCGAGGCCATGGAACACCAGGACCAGGGCCTGCTCCGCGTCGTGGGGATCTTCTCCCATCTCGCCGTCGCCGATGAACCCGAACGGCCCGAAACCGATGAGCAGCTCGCCGCGTTCCGGCAGGTCCTCGCCATCGCCCAGGACGCCGGCGTGGACCCCGAGGTCCGCCACCTGGCCAACACCCCGGCCACGCTTTCCCGGCCGGACACCCATTTTGACCTGGTCCGCGTGGGGCTGGGCCTGTACGGGCTGTCCCCCTTTGAAGGACAACGCCCGGCCGAGCTCGGGCTGCGCCCGGCCATGACCGTCCGCACGGTGGTGTCGCACTGCAAGGACGTGCCCGCCGGGCAGGGCGTTTCCTACGGGCTGAACTACCACACCGACGGCGTCAGCACGCTCGGGCTCATCCCGCTGGGCTACGCCGACGGCGTGCCGCGCATCGCCACCGGCGGCCCGGTGCGGGTCGAGGGCGTGAACTATCCGGTGGTGGGGCGGATTGCGATGGACCAGATGGTGATCGACCTCGGACCGCGCCACGTGGCGTCCGGAGGCCCGAGCGTCCTTGGGGCCGAGGCAGTGCTGTTCGGCGATGGCGCCGACGGCGGACCCACGGCCGATGACTGGGCCCGGGCCGCCGGCACCAACAACTACGAGATCGTCACCCGGATCAGCCCCCGGGTGCCGCGCCGCTACCTTCACGAAGAGCCCTCCACCGGCGAAGAGCGGCCGTGAGCGGGCCCGCGTGGGAATGGAGGCTTGAGGTCCGGACGGCGGCGGAGACGCACGCGCTCGCCGCAGCCCTGGGCGCCGTCCTGGAGCCGGGCGACCTGCTGGTCCTGACCGGCGAACTCGGTGCCGGGAAGACCACCTTCACGCAGGGCCTTGGGGAGGGGCTGGGCGTGCGGTCAGGCATCATTTCGCCGACCTTTGTCCTGGTGCGCATCCACCCCAATCTGCCTGGCGGGCCCCGGCCGGGCGGTCCGGACCTGGTACATGTGGACGCCTACCGGCTGGAGTCTGCCGCTGAAATCGATGACATCGATCTTGAAAACACCATGGACAGCGCCGTGACGGTGGTCGAGTGGGGCCGCGGCCGGGTTGAACACCTGAGCGATAGCCGGCTCGAGGTGGAACTGCACCGCCCCCGCGGCGGCACCGGAGGCATGCCCCCCGTGACCCGCCCAGCCGGGGCACCCCATGCGGCCGCCGATCCCTCAGCCCTTCCCGGCGTGCTGGACTTTGACACGGACGACGACGACGAACCGCGGTCCGTCGTGATCCGCGGCTTCGGCCCGCGCTGGGCCGAAGCCCCGTCGGTGCCCGGCGTCGGGCCCGCCAGCCTGCCCGGTGTCGAGACTTTCACCGCGCCCCAGACCCCGGAACGGAACTCCTGATGCTCATCCTCGCCATCGACACTTCGGCCGTCGCCAGCGCCGCGCTGGTCTCCGATGACGCGCCGGAATCCGTGCTCGCCAGCTTCGCCACCGCGGACACCCGCACCCACGCGGAGGTTCTGGCCCCGGGGATCGACGCGCTCCTGGCCGAGGCCGGCGTCAGCGGGAGCGACGTCGACGCAATTGTCACCGGCGTGGGTCCCGGCCCGTTCACGGGGCTGCGCTCCGGGATCGTCACCGCCCGCACGCTCGCCTTTGTCTGGGGCAAGCCGCTGTACGGGGTCATGAGCCTGGACGCGATCGCCCTGGAAGTTGCCGAATCCACCGACTCGGCCGCGGAGTTCATTGTGGCCACCGATGCCCGCCGCAAGGAAGTGTACTGGGCCCGGTACACCTTCTCCGATGCCCAGCTGCCGCACCTGGCCGACGGCCCGCATGTGGGCTTCGCCGCGGACCTGCCGGATCTGCCTGTCTACGGTGCCGGGGCCGGAATCTACTCCGACGTCGTCAAGGCGGTCCCCGAATTCAGCACCCGGCAGCCGGAGGCCCTCTCCCTGGGCCAGTTCGCCTTGGCCCGGCTCGCCGCGGGCGAACAGCTCCTGGACTCCACTCCTTTGTACTTGCGCGAGTCTGACGCCCAGGTGCCCGGACCCCGGAAGCGTGCCCTGTGAGCGCGGAGCACAGCACACCGCTCAGGCTGCCCGGCGGCGTCACCCTGCGCGACATGGACGCCGCGGACATCCCCGCCGTCCACGAACTGGAGCGCCGGCTGTTTCCCGTGGATGCCTGGCCGCTGCAGATGTTCCACGACGAGCTGGCGCAGACCGATACCCGCCGTTACCTCGTGGCCGAGATCCGCGGTGGGATCGTGGGCTACGCCGGGCTCATGTGCATCGAACCGATCTCGGACGTCCAGACCATCGCCGTGGTGCCCGAGCAGGAAGGCAAGGGCATCGGCTCGGCGCTGCTCACCGAGCTGATCATGGAAAGCCGACGCCGCCGCGCCCAGGACGTGCTGCTGGAGGTCAGGGCGGACAACCCCCGGGCCCAGCAGCTCTACCGGCGCTTCGGCTTCGAACAGATCCACATCCGGCCCCGCTACTACCGCGACGGCGTCGACGCACTGATCATGCGGCTCCAGCTGCAACCGCTCCGCCCCCAGCCAGAGGAAGCAGGCCGCCCTTGAACCGCACCCAGCCGCTCGTGCTCGGCATCGAGTCTTCCTGCGACGAAACCGGCGTCGGCATCGTCCGGGGGACCGCCCTGCTGACGAACACCGTCTCGTCCTCCATGGACGAGCACGTCCGCTTCGGCGGCGTGATTCCTGAGATCGCCTCCCGCGCCCACCTCGACGCCTTCGTCCCCACCCTTGAGGAGGCGCTCGCGGAGGCGGACGTGTCCCTGGCGAACATCGACGCAATTGCCGTCACCTCCGGGCCGGGCCTGGCGGGGGCCCTGATGGTGGGGGTGTGCGCGGCCAAGGCGCTCGCCGTCGCCACCGGCAAACCGCTCTACGCCATCAACCACCTGGTGGCGCATGTCGGCGTCGGGCTTCTTCAGAACGGCGCCGCCACAATGACTCCGTCCGGTATTACGTCGCCGCAATCCCCGACGCCGTCAGGCGAGCCGTCTCAGCAGGCGCCGGAGGCGCTGGGAACCCTGCCGGACAATATGGGCGCGTTGCTGGTGTCCGGCGGCCACACCGAGATCCTGCGGATCCGGAGCATCACGGACGACGTCGAGCTGCTCGGTTCCACGATCGACGATGCCGCCGGCGAGGCCTACGACAAGGTGGCGCGGCTCCTGGGCCTGGGCTACCCGGGCGGCCCGGCCATCGACAAGCTCGCGCGCACCGGCAACGCGAAGGCCATCCGGTTCCCGCGCGGCCTGACCCAGCCCAAGTACATGGGGACCGCCGAGGAACCAGGACCGCACCGCTACGACTGGTCCTTCAGCGGGCTCAAGACCGCCGTCGCCCGCTGCGTGGAGCAGTTCGAGGCCAGCGGCGAAACCGTTCCCGTCGCGGACATCGCCGCGGCGTTCCAGGAAGCCGTGGTGGACGTCATTACCGCCAAGGCGGTGCTGGCCTGCCGCGAAAACGGCATCACCGAGGTCCTCCTGGGTGGGGGCGTCGCCGCGAACTCGCGGCTGCGCCAGCTCACTGAACAACGCTGCAGGGCCGCCGGGATCCGGCTGACGGTGCCGCCGCTGCCGCTGTGCACGGACAACGGCGCCATGGTGGCAGCGCTCGGGGCGCAACTGGTGATGGCCGGCGTGCAACCGAGCGGGATCGGGTTTGCCCCGGACTCCTCGATGCCGGTCACGACGGTCTCCGCCTGAGCCCGGTCTCCAACTGGGACTGCCGGAAGCCGGGTCCGCCTCCGGGGAGGCGGGCGCGCTCCGGAGCTAGGCGTCCGGCCCCTGGCGCATCTGCTTGACCAGATCCAGCACGACGGCGCGCAGGTCCCCGCCGTGCTCGGCGGCGACCCGGCGCTGCCGCTGGTAGCCGGCGCCGCGCTGGATGATCTTCTCGACGTCGGCCAGCTCGGCGCTGCAGCCCAGCTTCGCCGCGACAGGCTCAAGCCGCTTGAGTGTCTCGCGCAGGTGCTCCGTGACGAGCTGCTCGTTGCCTTCGGCGTCGAGGATGATGATCGCGTCCAGGCCGTACCGGGCCGCGCGCCACTTGTTTTCCTGGACATGCCACGGCGGCATGGTGGGGATGGTGCCGCCGTTCTCCAGCGTGGTGGAAAATTCGTCGACGAGGCACTGCGTCAAGGCGGCGATGGCTCCGACGTCCTCCAAGGTCGCCAGGCCGTCGCAGATGCGCATCTCGATGGTGCCGAGGGCCGGGACGGGACGGATGTCCCAGCGGATCTCGGAGAGCGTGTCGATCACACCGGTGGTGAACATGTCCTGCACGTAGGACTCGTAGTCCTCCCAGCTGGCGAACTGGAAGGGAAGCCCCGCGGTGGGCAGTTGCTGGAACATGAGGGCACGGTGCGAGGCATAGCCGGTGTCCTCGCCGCCCCAGAAGGGGCTGGATGCGGAGAGCGCCTGGAAGTGCGGGAAGTAGTTGACCAGGCCGTCCAGCACCGGCAGGACCTTGTCCCGGCTGTCCAGTCCGACGTGAACGTGGACGCCGTAGATGACCATCTGCCGGCCCCACCACTGGGTCCGGTCAATGAGCTTGGCGTAGCGTTCTTTGTCCGTGACGGGCTGCAGCTGCGGCGGGCTGAAGGGGTGGCTGCCGGCGCAGAAGACTTCCACGCCCATGGGATCGGTAACATCCCTGACGGCCGCGAGCGAGCTGTTCAGGTCCGCTTTGGCTTCGGCGACGGTGGTGCAGATGCCCGTGACGAGCTCCACCGTGTTCAGCAGCAGCTCCTGTTTGATGTGCGGGTGCTCGTCGTCTTCATTGAGTTCGGGATGCCGGGCAGCGACTTCGCGGAGCACCTGGTTCGCCACGGAGGCCAGTTCACCGGTCTCGGCGTCGACGAGCGCCAGCTCCCATTCCACGCCCAAAGTCGACTGCTTGGATGAAGCGAACTCGATCTTCATGTGGTCCCTTCACTCTTTTGCTGTCACTGGCCGTGGTCCTGATGGGACATGCGCCGGCAAACACCCTCGGACGCGCCCCTGGACGTGCCACCGGCGGTGTCACATGCCATTCCTACACCGGGGCGCCGGCCGGGAGGGCCGGCAGGGCTACGGGTGGTCCAAGTCTAGTGCAGGGGCAACCCCGGGACTGTGCGAAAGTTACCGCTGATGCGTGAGTGTGTTCACAAACGCGGCTGGCCAGCGACGGTTCGCGTGGCGGCCGGGGGACAGGACCCGTCCTGGCGTTTAATGGAGCTGTGCCCATTCTGAACAAAGACATGACCCTGTGTATCTCGCTCTCGGCCCGGCCCAGCAACAACGGGACGCGCTTCCACAACCACCTGTACGAACAGCTGGGCCTGAACTGGATCTACAAGGCCTTCGCCCCCACAGACCTCGCCCAGGCGATCGCCGGCGTGCGCGGCCTTGGCATCCGCGGCTGCGCGGTGTCCATGCCCTATAAGGAGGACGTGATCGCCCTCGTGGACGTCATGGACCCCTCGGCCAAGGCCATCGATTCGGTCAACACGATCGTCAACGACGCCGGCCGGCTCACGGCCTACAACACCGACTACACGGCAATCGAGCAGCTCCTGCAGCGCAACGCCGTCCCCACGGACTACTCGGTGCTGGTCCTGGGCTCCGGCGGCATGGCCAAGGCCACCGTGGCCGCGCTGCGCGATGCCGGCTTCAAGGACGTGACCGTCGTGGCCCGCAACGAAGAGTCCGGGCGCGCCCTGGCCGACCTGTACGGGTTCGCCTGGAGCGCGGAACTGGGCTCCGCCAAGTCCGGCACGGGGACGGCCGACCTGATCATCAACGTCACACCGGTCGGCATGGCCGGCGGACCGGACGCCGAGTCGCTGTCCTTCCCGCAGGAGGCGATCGACGCCGCGAAGGTGGTGTTCGACGTCGTCGCCCTCCCGGCCGAGACGCCGCTCATCAAGGCCGCCCGCGCGGCCGGCAAGAGTGTGATCACCGGAGCCGAGGTGGCCACAATCCAGGCACTGGAGCAGTTCGTGCTCTACACCGGGATCCGTCCCACCGACGAGCAGATCAAGGCAGCCGAGGACTTCATGCGGGCCCAGTAGGTTAGACGGGCTCCACCGAGATGGCCACCCGGTCCTCGCCGATCCTGGTGAGGACCAGGGTGGCTGATTTTTTGCCCTTGGCCTTGGAGCCGGCCGGTTTCCCGCCGGGCAGGAGTTGCTTGCGCAGTTCCTCCGGGGTGACGGCGGTGCCGCGCTTCTTGATGTCCAGGACGCCGATTCCTTGGTCCTTGACCCAGGACTTGAGGGCCTTGACGTTGAACGGCATCACCTCCAGGACCTTGTAGGCCTTGGCGAACGGTGTATCGCGCAGGTCCGGGGCGCAGATGTAGGCGATGTGCTCGTCCACGAGGTGTCCGCCCAGCTGGAGGGCGACGTCGGCCACCAGCCCGGCGCGGATGACCGCGCCGTCGGGCTCGTACAGATACCCCTCCACGGGTCCCACGGGTGCCGCCGGGCCGCCGTCGAAGTCCTCGTCGCTGGTCAGTTCGGCAGCACCCTGCGGGCCGAGCAGGAGCGCCGCGCGCCGCACCCCGGGTCGCCGCACGGCGTTGAACCACAGGGCCACTTCGGTCACGTCCCCGCCGACGGAAACCCACTGCGCCTCGCAACCCGGGGGCACGGAATCATGCGGCATGCCCGGCCCCATCTTCACGCCGACGGCGCGGCCGGAACCGGCCAGCGACTCCACGAAGGACAGGGGAGGCGAGAAATCCTCCGGATCCCAGATCCGTTTAGTTCCCGACGTGGAGGTGGTGCGGCGGGCCGGGTCGAGCCAGACGCCGTCGACGCCGTCAAGCGGCACTGCGGTGGCATCCGAATGGACCACCGTGGCATTGCGGAACGGGATCAGGTTCATGGTGGCGCAGGCGGCCGTGGCCTCGTCCATCTCCACCGCGGTGACCACCAGGTCCAGGGACGCCAGGGCCATCGCATCGGCCCCCAGTCCGCAGCCGAGATCAGCGACGTGGCCGATCCCGGCCTCGGCGAACCGCTGCGCGTGCCGCGCTGCGACCGTGAGCCGGGTGGCCTGCTCCAGGCCGGCCTTGGTGAAGATCATTTGCCGGGCGAACTCGCCGAATTTGGCCTCGGCCTTGGTCCGCAGCCGGGACTGCGTGAGGACGGCCGAGACGAGCTCGGGGGAGTGGCCGGCCTTGCGCAGCGACGCAGTCAGCCGGAAGGCCTCATCCTCGCGGTACGGGCCCAGCGACGCCAGCAGCTCCCAACCCTCGGGGGTGAGGATCGGGGCAATATTTTCCTGCGGTGCGTCAGTCATGCCATCCAGCGTAGTTGAGCTCCGCGGGCACCCTGTGACCGGACCACGGGGACTAGGCTTGACGGCATGGAAGACAGCGGCGCAGGCGAGAGCATCTCAGAGGACACAGCCGGGCAGGATCCGGCCGGATACGACGACGGGCAGGTGCGCCGGAGCCCCCAGGGACTGGCCCGCTACGCCCGGCCTGCTCTGATCGCCGGTGCCGTGGTCGCCGTCGTCTGCATCGCCTTGCTGGTGATCATCTTCTTCCTCGATTCCTTCAACGCGACCGTGTATTCCGTTGGCGGCAAGAATGTCCAGGACGCCACGGACGAGGCGCGGGCCATCCGCGACACCTATGCCGGGGCCCGGCTCGGCGGCATCATCGTCCTTGTCGCGGGCGTGCTCCTCGCGGCCGCCGGCGCCATGCTGATGTACCGGCACCGTAACGACGAGGGCCAGGACACAGACTCAGACGACGGCGAGGACGTGGACTTCGAAGACCTCGCCGGCCAGTAGGCTCCCGCTGGTTCACGCCGTTCGCGGGATGGTGTTTTACGCGCATCCCCTGGTGGACATGCCCACTTCTCGACACCAGGAATGGACATGTCCCGCTGGGTGCCCGGCGGTGGTTGCACATGTCCTTGGCCAGGCGCCAACAATGAGCATGATGCCTAAGTGTCCACGGGCTGCAGCGAAGAATGGGCATGTCCCGCTGGACAGCCCGTGGCCCGGTGGCCAGGAATGGGCATGTTCCGCTGGACAGCCCGTGGCCCGGTGGCCAGGAATGGGCATGTCCCGCCTGGCAGCTCGGACGCAATGCGCATGTCCATGGCCCTGCGCCAGCGATGAGCATGATGCCTAGGTGTCCCCGGGCCGGGGCGAAGAATGGGCATGTCCCGCGGGGAAACATGTTCACCCGCAACGAATTTCTGGCACTCACCTTGACCGAGTGCTAATCATTTACATAGAGTCGTCATTAGCACTCTCCCTAGGAGGGTGCTAACACATGAAGCGCGTTCCGCCAGGCACGCTGCCGGCACCGCGACGACGGTCTGTGCGCCATGGCATCACCGCTTCATAGTCCACGAATTTGCTGACGAAAAGGAGAGGTCCGAGTGTCGGTCTCTATTAAGCCTCTTGAGGATCGTATTGTTGTCCGCCCGCTCGAAGCCGAGCAGACCACGGCTTCCGGCCTGGTTATCCCGGACTCCGCACAGGAGAAGCCGCAGGAAGGCGAAGTTGTTGCTGTAGGCCCCGGCCGCTTCGATGACAACGGCAACCGCGTTCCCGTTGACGTCGCCGTCGGCGACGTCGTCATTTACTCCAAGTACGGTGGAACCGAAGTCAAGACCGGCGGCACCGAGTACCTCGTGCTCTCCGCCCGCGACGTTCTGGCGATCGTCGTAAAGTAACTCTCTTGGACCCCCGCGCAGCCGATCCTTCGCAATGAACGGATCAGTTGCGCGGGGTTCTGTCTTGAAAGGACAAAACCATGGCAAAGCAGCTTGCGTTTGACGACGCTGCCCGCCGGTCGCTTGAAGCCGGCATCGATAAGCTCGCCAACACCGTCAAGGTCACGCTGGGCCCGCGCGGCCGCAACGTCGTACTGGACAAGAAGTGGGGCGCCCCCACGATCACCAACGACGGCGTGACGATCGCCCGTGAAGTCGAGCTGGACGACCCCTACGAGAACCTTGGCGCGCAGCTTGCCAAGGAGGTCGCCACCAAGACCAACGATGTTGCCGGTGACGGCACCACCACCGCCACTGTCCTGGCCCAGGCCCTGGTCAAGGAGGGCCTGCGCAACGTGGCTGCAGGCGCCGCGCCGGGCGAGATCAAGCGAGGCATTGAGGTTTCGGTCGAGGCCGTCGCCGCCCGCCTGCTGGAGAACGCGCGCCCCGTCGAAGGCACGCAGGTTGCCAACGTTGCCGCCATCTCCGCCCAGAGCGACGAGGTCGGCGAGCTCCTGGCCGAGGCGTTCGGCAAGGTCGGCAAGGATGGTGTGATCACCATCGAGGAATCCTCCACCACGCAGACCGAACTGGTCCTCACCGAGGGCATGCAGTTCGACAAAGGCTACCTGTCCCCGTACTTCGTCACGGACGCGGAACGCCAGGAGGCAGTCCTCGAGGACGCCCTGATCCTGATCAACCAGGGCAAGATCTCCTCGGTGCAGGACTTCCTGCCGCTGCTGGAGAAGGCGTTGCAGAGCTCCAAGCCGCTCTTCATCATCGCCGAGGACGTCGAGGGCGAGGCCCTGTCCACGCTGATCGTCAACCGCATCCGCGGCACGCTGAACGTCGTCGCCGTCAAGGCTCCGGGCTTCGGTGACCGCCGCAAGGCCATGCTGCAGGACATCGCGACCCTCACGGGTGCGCAGGTTGTCTCCCCGGAGCTGGGCCTGAGCCTGGACACCGTTGGCCTCGAGGTGCTCGGCACCGCACGCCGCATCACAGTCACCAAGGACAACACCACGATCGTCGACGGCGCCGGTTCGGCCGAGGACGTCGCAGCCCGGGTTGCGCAGCTGCGCGCCGAGCTGACCCGCACCGATTCGGACTGGGACAAGGAAAAGCTGCAGGAACGCCTGGCCAAGCTGGCCGGCGGCATCGGCGTGATCAAGGTCGGCGCTGCCACCGAGGTTGAGCTGAAGGAAAAGAAGCACCGCATCGAAGACGCCGTGTCCTCGACCCGCGCTGCCCTCGAAGAAGGCATCGTGGCCGGCGGCGGTTCCGCCCTCATCCACGCGCTGAAGGCGCTCGACGAGGACGCTGCGGTCCAGGCCCTCGAAGGTGACGCGGCTGCCGCCGTCGGCATCGTCCGCCGGGCCCTGACCCAGCCGCTGCGCTGGATCGCCCAGAACGCCGGCTTCGACGGCTACGTTGTAGTTGCCAAGGTCGCCGAATCCGCCGTGAACCAGGGCTTCAACGCCAAGTCCGGCGAGTACGAAGACCTGATCGGCGCCGGCGTGATCGACCCCGTCAAGGTGACGCGTGCGGCTCTGCGCAACGCGGCCTCCATCGCGGCGCTGGTCCTCACCACGGAAACCCTCGTGGTGGAGAAGCCGGCTGACGAAAACGAGCACGCAGGGCACAAGCACTAAGCTCCGCCCGCGTACAGGGACGGCCCGGCATTATTGCCGGGCCGTTCTTTTTTGCCCGGCGTCTGCCCAGGATTGCCCCACGAATCGGCCCCCGAATCGCCCCCAAATCGGCCTGGCATCTTCACCCGCGCCGCCTCTCCGCATCGGATTCACTGGAAATTCACACCTTGGCATGCCTCAATGGAGATCTGTGGCCGCCGCGACGATTGGCTATGAAAATTACGTTTTGGTAACATGGACGCTTTGGTTATCTGGTTGAGGGGTTGTTCTATGACACAGCAAAGAACCTTGCCCCTGCCTGCCCGCCACAGTGCCGCGCACAGGGCCGGCCCAAGCGCCGACCGCAAGGCCGGCCGAAAATCCACGTTCAGGCCCGAAATCCAAGGACTCCGGTCCCTGGCCGTCCTGATGGTCATGAGTTACCACATCTGGCTGGGCCGGGTCTCGGGCGGCGTGGACGTGTTCCTTTTGATCTCGGCCTTCCTGATGACGCTGCAGTTCGTCGGCCGTTTCGAGCAGAGCCGGCCCATGGCCCTCCTCAAGCACTGGCTGCACCTTTTCCGGCGCCTCGTCCCGGCCGCCGTCACTGTCCTCGTGGCAGTCCTCGCCGCGAGCATCCTGTTCCTGCCCCGGACCCGCTGGCTGGAAGTCATCAACCAGGGCTGGGCCTCCCTGTTCTACGCCGAGAACTGGCTCCTGCAGTCCCAGGCCACGAACTACTACGCCTCGGACCACAGCCAGGCCAGCCCCTTCCAGCACTTCTGGTCCCTCTCGATCCAGGGACAGATCTTCATCCTCTGGCCGCTCATCTTCGCAGGGGCGGCACTCCTCGCCAGGCGCTTCAGGCTCCGCTACCGCGTGCTGCTGTGCTACATCTTCGCCCTGATCTTCGTTGTCTCCCTGGCCTACTCAATCGTTTTCACCCTGACGGCCCAGACCGAGGCGTACTTCGATACCTGGGCCCGGCTGTGGGAGTTTGCGCTGGGCACCCTGGTGGCCCTGGCCTTGCCCGGCCTGCGGCTTCCCCGGGGCTGGCGCCTGGCCCTCGGTTGGCTGGGCATCGTGGCCATGCTCAGCTGCGGCCTCCTGCTCAATGTCCAGGCGTCCTTCCCCGGCTATGTGGCACTCTGGCCCACCCTTGCGGCGGCATGCGTCATTGCCGCCGGCCAGTCGGGCAGCAAGTTCGGCGTCGACCGGATCCTCAGCTCGAAGCCTTTGGTCGGCCTGGGCGACATCTCCTACGCCCTGTACCTGTGGCACTGGCCGGTCCTGGTCATCGCCCTTGCCGCGACGGACAGGGACCATGCGGGCCCGATCACGGGCGCCGTCATCGTCACAGTTTCGATGGTGCTCGCCTACCTCACCACCCGCTTCGTTGAGAAACCCTGGCGGCAGTGGAAGTGGCCGGAGGTGCGCCGGCGTCGTGCCTTCCTGGCCATCGCAGCGGCCGTGACAATCGCGGCCGTGCCGCTCGCGGGCTGGCAGCTTCAGATCAACTACGCCATGGCGGCCGCCTCGAGCCAGGCCTGGGCCAATAATCCGGGTGCCCGGTCGCTGGACCCTGCCTACGTCGATGGCGCTGACAAATCCGCACCGCTCCTTCCCACGCTGGCCACGGCCGCCGAAGAATGGCCCCAGTACGCGGGCGGCTGCACTGCGGATGAGAAACAGCTCACGAACGTCTGCAACAACGGCAAGGAACATGCCGCCAAGACCGTGCTGATCATCGGCAACTCCCATGCCCACGTCTGGGCGACCCCTATCCTGGCGATGGCCGAGAAGTACGGCTGGCGGGTGGAAGCCATCACCAAGGGCTACTGCCCGGTGACGGTCGGCCCGGCCGCGGGGCTCTCGGAGGGGTGCCTGGACTTCAACAAGGACACCCTGAAGAAGGTGCTCGAGATGAAGCCGGATGTCGTGGTGACGACCAGCACCCGGACTGACCCCGGTCGGGGCAACGCCGAATTCATGGACCCGGGGTGGGTTCCGCCGATCAAGTCCATCAACGACGCCGGCATCCCCGTTGTCGCGCTGCGGGACACCCCGCGCATGCACGAGGCCGTCCCCGCGTGCCTCGAAAAGAATCCCGACAACTACGCCGCCTGCGGATCGGCCACTGCGGAGAACTATCAGGCTGCGTCGCCCGATGCAGCCGTGGCCGGGCAGTTGCCGGACACCAAGTTCCTCGACTTCAGCCGGTTCTTCTGCCCGGACGATGTCTGCCCGGCCGTGATCGGCAACGTGATGGTCTACAAGGATGACAACCATGTCACCCGGACCTATATGGAGAGCCTCGCTCCGTACTTTGAGACCGAATTCATGGCAGCAACCGGCTGGAAAGCCGGGTAAGGACCTTGTGGAGCGCCGGGCAAGGACCGTACCGCTCCTTGCCCGGCAGGCTGACAGGGCTGGCTGGGTGGCTGACAGGGCGTCCGCGCCGCCAGCAGCGCCGGCAGTCAGCGCCGTGAACGGTCCGCTTTGCGCCGCAGCCGCATCGCGGCGTCCGGCGGCAGCCGCTTGGTCACCAGCCGGTAGAAGATGAGGACCCCGACGGCGGCCACCACGATTCCCAGCAGGTTCAGGAACAGCTGCAGGGCGGAGCCGGCGGCCTTCTGGTACTCGCCCAGGACCAGTGCCACGGCCACAAACCCCGCCGCCGGAACCGTGGTGACCGAAATGAACACCCCGATCAGCGCTGCCGAGCGCCGGCTGATGACCGAGAGCATCCCGGCTATTCCGGCCAGCACGGCGACGATCAGGGAATACGGGCCCGGGTGGTAGATGAATTCAACCGCTGAACCGCGGTCCAGCGCGTCACTGGGAAAGAGCCCGAGCGGCACCGACAGCCAGGCGGTCAGGGCCGCTGCCAGCATCGCGACGGGAAAGCCGACGCCGAGGGCCACGGCCGCGTCGCGTCCGAGCCGCCGCTGGCGCCGGACCAGGCGCGAATCTTCGCCGGTCTGCCGCGACACCTCGTCCCAGATCACGGCGTCCGCGCCCTCACCAGGCGCCTCCGCCTCCGCCCGGTCGGACCGGTCCGAGAGCACCAGGTCCGGTTCGATGACCAAAATTGATCCCCGCCGCTGGACATCGAGGGCGTGGAGCTTCTCGACGAGCCCCTCCACCGATTCGCGTGCCAGCAGGACCTCGATAACGTCCCCGGGCGGCATGACGGAGGCACCCTTGGCCAGCGCGACTTCCGAGACGCCGACATGACTTGTACAACTTTCGACAACAACTCCGGACAACTCACCCGGGACACAAATGCGCAGTTGCACGATCACTTGACGGCCTCCTCAGACTCGTCCCAGACTAGCTTCCGCGCCGCTGCCGACGCCGTCGGTGTGCCCTGAGAATGCTCCGCGGGCCGGGCGCGTGAAGCTCCCAGCAGGGACACCGGAAGTCCCTCGCGGGGCCCGGCAATTGGCCAAGAAAGTTACGTTTCGGTAACGTTGATGTTTTGGAAGCCGGTCTGAAGGGTTAGTAGTGTCATACGCGCGAACCACAGCCACCCCGCCAACAGCGGATGCGGGTTCCCCGACGAGCCGGAAAACAGGGTACCGCCCCGAGGTCCAGGGCCTGCGCGCCCTCGCGGTGCTCATGGTCGTCACCTACCACGTGTGGCTGGGCCGGGTCTCCGGCGGCGTGGACATCTTCCTGCTCATTTCGGCATTCCTGATGACGCTGAGCTTCACGCGCAAGGTCGAAAGCGGAGCGCCGCTCCGGCTGCTGCACCACTGGCTGCATCTGCTCAAGCGCCTCCTGCCCGCCGTCGTCGTGGTGGTTCTGGGCGTCCTCGCCGGCACCTGGGCCATCCTGCCGCAAAGCCGCTGGCCCGACGTCCTTGGCCAGGCCTGGGCCTCCCTGCTGTACCGGCAGAACTGGCTCCTGGCGGACACCGCCGTCGACTATTACGCCCAGGACCATTCGGGTGCGAGCCCGCTGCAGCACTTCTGGTCGCTCTCGATCCAGGGCCAGGTGTTCGTGCTCTGGCCGCTCGTGTTTGCCGGCGCGGCCCTTCTTTCCCGCCTGCTCCGCAGCCTGTTCCAGCGCCGGACCGGCCAGGACCACGTCCTGCTGCGGTACCGGTCGCTGCTGGCTGCGGCCTTCGGCGCCGTCTTCGCCGTGTCCCTCGCGTACTCGATCCAGCAGACCGCCACCAACCAGGCCCACGCCTACTTCGACACCGGCGCCCGGCTCTGGGAGTTCGCCCTCGGATCGCTGCTGGCCCTGGCCCTGCCATACCTGAAGCCGGGCAGGATCCTGCGCGTCGTGCTGGGCTGGGCCGGCCTGGTGGCCATGCTCTCCTGCGGGCTGCTGCTGACCGTGGACCGTTCGTTCCCCGGATACATCGCGCTGTGGCCCACGCTGGCCGCCGCCGCGATCATCACCGCCGGTCAGAGCGGCAGCCGTCTCGGCGTCGACCGCTTCCTGACCTGGAAACCCCTGGTGGCATTGGGGGACAACTCCTATGCGCTCTACCTCTGGCACTGGCCGCTGCTGGTCCTGGCCCTGGCGGGGGCCGGCATCACCGCACCAAACCTGTTCCAGGGGCTGTGCATCGTGGCCACGTCCGTCGTTCTGGCCGTGCTCACCACCCGCTTCGTTGAGAAGCCCCTGCGCGAATGGCACTGGCCCAAGCGCCGCGCCTGGCGTACCGCCGTCGTGATTGCCGCCTGCGGTGCCTTGATGGCCGGTCCGGTCTCGGTGTGGCAGAGCCAGCTCGTGGCCGACGAGGCCGAGGCGGCCTCCCAGCCCAGGGAGCTGACCCCCGGTGCGGCCGCCCTGGCGCCGGAAAACGCCGGCAAGCCCACGCCGGAGGCGAAGATCATCCCCGCGCCGGCGGCGATGAAGAACGAGTGGGCCGACATCGACGGCCTGTGCACGGACGAAAACACCACCAGCGATCCGCTGCTGCAGGGCTGCCTGCAGAACAACAAGCCGGAAAAGGTCAAGAAGCGGATCGTGGTGCTCGGTGACTCGCATGCCCAGCAGTACATGGCGGCGCTCGGACCCATCGCGAAGAGCCACGACTGGGAAGTGGTCACGCTCCTGAAGGGCAACTGCCGCTTCGGCGGGGAATCCCCGGACCGGGACGCGGACTGCAACGCGTTCAACAGGGCCAGCACCCAGTACGTCCTGGACCACCGCCCCGACGCCGTTTTCACGGTTGCGTCCCTGACGCACAAGGACGCGCCGTTCGAGACCGAAGTGCCGCAGTACCTTGAGGGCATCAAACCCTTCACCGACGCCGGCATGGACGTGGTGGGCATCCGCGACAACCCCCGCTTCAACATCAACATGCCCGAGTGCGTCCAGAAGAATGGCGAGGACGCCACGGAATGCAACGTGCCGGTCCAGGAATCCCTCGCGGACGCCTCGCCACTTGATGCCTACCGCGGCCAGGTGCCCCGGCTGTACCTCATGGACATGAGCGATTTCATCTGCGCCGACGGGACCTGCCCCGCGGTGGTCGGCAACGTGTACGTCTACAAGGACGACAACCACCTGACCAAGACGTATGTGCAGACCATGATCCCCATGTTCGAAAAGCGGCTGCTCGCCGCCACCGACTGGAAATAGGCCAGTCCCGCCGTGCGGGGGAGCAGAGTGCGGGAGCCGTCCGGGCATGGGACTGCTCACATTCGCGCCCACATTACTGCCCCGGAATATGGCTATCGCCGCCAAGGTTCTACTATTTATTCAATACTTCTGCACGGCCTTCAGCATGACCTTCTGCACAGGCCAGACCCGTAATGACGGGCTGGTCATCAGTTGCAACCCCTACCCGTGAACCCCGTAACCCAAGGTAAGAGGCGCACTCATGACCCAGCCCGAACACAATCCCTTCGCCCTCATCGGCCTGACGTACGACGACGTCCTGCTCCTGCCCGGCCATACGGACGTGATCCCCTCGGAAGCGGACACGTCCTCCCGCATTTCCAAGCGCATCACGGTCCAGACCCCGCTGCTGTCCGCCGCGATGGATACCGTCACGGAGTCCCGGATGGCCATCGCTATGGCCCGCCAGGGCGGTCTCGGCGTCGTGCACCGCAACCTCTCGATCGCCGACCAGGCCGACCAGGTGGACCGGGTCAAGCGCAGCGAATCCGGCATGATCACCAACCCGCTGACCATCGGCCCCGAGGCCACCCTGGCCGAGTTGGATGACATCTGCGCCCGCTACCGCGTGTCCGGCCTCCCGGTCGTGGACGAGGGCAACCGGCTCCTGGGCATCGTCACCAACCGCGACACCCGCTTCGTGCCCGAATCCGATTTCCCGCTCCGGCTGGTCAGCGACGTCATGACCAAGATGCCGCTGGTCACCGGACACGTCGGCATCAGCCGCGAGGAAGCCTCGCACAAGCTGGCCACCAACAAGATCGAGAAGCTCCCCCTCGTTGACGAGCAGGGCCGGCTCAAGGGCCTGATCACCACCAAGGACTTCACCAAGGCCGAGCAGTACCCGCTCGCCACCAAGGACGAGGAAGGCCGCCTGCGCGTCGGCGCGGCGATCGGCTTCTTCGGCGACGGCTGGGAGCGCGCCATGACGCTCATCGACGCCGGCGTGGACGCCCTCTTCGTGGACACCGCCAATGGCCACTCCCAGGGCGTGCTGGAGATGATCCGCCGGCTCAAGTCCGATCCCGTGGCCGCGCACGTGGACATCATCGGCGGCCAGGCCGCCACCCGTGAAGGCGCCCAGGCCCTGATCGACGCCGGTGCCGACGGCATCAAAGTCGGCGTCGGTCCCGGGTCCATCTGCACCACCCGCGTGGTGGCCGGCGTCGGCGTCCCGCAGATCACCGCCATCTACGAGTCCGCGAAGGCGGCCATCCCGGCCGGCGTTCCGCTGATCGCCGACGGCGGCCTGCAGTACTCCGGCGACATCGGCAAGGCGCTCGTCGCCGGCGCCGACACCGTGATGCTCGGCTCCCTCCTGGCCGGCTGCGACGAATCACCGGGCGACCTGATCTTCGTCAACGGCAAGCAGTTCAAGAGCTACCGCGGCATGGGCTCCCTCGGCGCCATGCAGACCCGCGGCAAGAACACCTCCTATTCCAAGGACCGCTATTTCCAGGCCGACGTCTCCGGGGATGACAAACTCATCCCCGAGGGCATCGAGGGCCGGGTCGCCTACCGCGGGCCGTTGTCCTCCGTGGCGTACCAGCTGGTCGGCGGCCTCCGCCAGACCATGTTCTACACCGGCGCCCCGACCATCCCCGAGCTCAAGGCGCGCGGCAAGTTCGTCCGCATCACCGCGGCCGGGCTCAAGGAATCGCACCCGCATGACATCCAGATGACGGTCGAAGCCCCGAACTACGGTTCGCGCTAAGACCGCCTCCGCCTGAACGGGTGAGCCCGCTGAAACCACAGTTTCGGCGGGCTCAGCCGTTTGTGGGGGCGGGCCGGCTCCCGCGCCGGCGCCCGGCCGTTCCCGGCGGACCGCCGCCCGGGCCGCCGCCCGCACCGGGCCCGGATCCCGGAACTAGGCTGGAGGCATGTCCGAACTCCTGCCGGCACGTGAGCCCAAACGCAAGCTCGCGCTCAAGCCCTACGCCCGCGCCGTGGCCCAGGTGCTGCGGGTGAGCTTCCGCGCCTCGCCGGCCGCCGTCGTCATGAAGGTCCTTGGCTCGCTGATCTCTGCCCTCCTGCCGCTCGTCACGACGTACTTTGCCGCCCTGACCACCACGGCGCTGGCTGCCGCCTACGCGGGCGACGCCGCCGCCGGTGGGCAGGCCATCATCTACGTCATCATCACCGCGGCACTCGGGCTTTTCTGGGGATCGTTCAGCAGCCTGGACCGCTACATCCAGCAACTGATGAGCTTCCGGGTCGGCGCGATCGTCGGGGACCTCATGTACGAGCGCTTCCTGACCCTGGATTTCTGGCGCTATGACGACAAGGAGACAGTGGACCTGTACGACCGGGCCAAACGCTTCTCCGATTCCTACGCCCGGGTGCTGGACCGGATCGCGGCGATCTTCACCCAGCTGGTGTCCGTGTTCCTGGCCATCGGTGCGCTGCTGCTGGTCAGCTGGTGGATTGCCGCGATCGTCCTGGTCGCGATCGTGCCAAGCGTCTACCTGCAGTTCAAGCTCTCCCGCGAACAGATCGCCCACTGGAACACCCAGGTCGATTCGCGCCGGCAACGCAGGATGATCGAGACCAACCTCCTGCGCCCGCAGCACATCGCCGAGATGCGGCTGTACGGGATCGTCGGCCACCTGATGGGGCTGCGCTCACGGCTGCGCGACGCCGACGAAAAGCGCCGGCTGGACTTCCAGAAACGCTACATTCCCAAACAGCTCGCGGCGGATGCCCTGCAGTACGGCGCCGAGGTGGTTTCCCTGATCTGGGTGGTGGGCCAGATCATCGCCCGGGCCCAGCCTGTGGGGCAGTTCCTCTACGTCCAGCAGATCGTCAGCCGCGCCCTCTCCACCGCCAACAACCTCGTCTCCTCGCTCAGCTCGATCGACGAGGACCTGGCCAACCTCAAGGACTACGAGCTGTTCATGGCGCTGCCCGTGCACTCGGACCACGCCCCGCCCCTGCTGCAGGCGCCGGAGACGGTGGAACTGCGGGACATCCGCTTCACCTACACCGGCAGCGATCTGGAAGTGATCCGGGGCATTTCGCTGACCATCAGGCAGGGACAGCACATCGCGATCGTGGGGGAGAACGGTGCCGGGAAGTCCACCCTGATCCGCATCCTGGCAGGGTTGTACCGGCCCGATTCCGGGCGGGTGATGCTCGACGGCGTCGACCTCGCCGCCGTCGACGTCACGTCCTGGCACCGGCACCTGGCGGTGCTCAGCCAGGAGTTCCTGAAGTACGAATTCGCCACCGCGGCGGAGAACATTTTCTTCGGCGACGTCGATTCGCCGCGCGACGACCGACGGATCCGCCGATCCGCCGCGGATGCTGAGGCCCTGGAGTTCCTCAACAAGCTGCCCAACGGCCTGGACAACCATGTCAGCAACTGGATGGAGGATCCGCGCGGGCGGAAGGGGTCCGGCCTGTCCGGCGGGCAGTGGCAGCGCCTGGCAATGGCGCGGAACTTCTACCGCGGCGCCACGTTCATGGTGATGGACGAGCCGACGTCGGCCATCGATGCGCTGGCGGAGCACCGGATCTTCACCCGGCTTTTCGCCGACCGCAGCAGCACCATCATCGCCATCAGCCACCGGCTCGCCACGATCGAGAAGGCTGACGTCGTCTACATGCTGGAGGACGGCCGGATCGTCGAACAGGGCACCCATAGGGAACTCGTGGCGCGCCGCGGCCGCTACTTCCGGATGTTCGAGTCCCAGCTGAGCGTCCCGGACGCGGAGGAAACCGCGCGCTGGGATAACCTAGAGCAGTGACTTACGAGATTGAGATTGGCCGAGGCAAGCGTGGGCGTCGTGCCTACTCCCTGGATGACATTGCGATCGTCCCCAACCGACGCACCCGTGACCCCAAGGACGTCTCCGTCTCCTGGCAGATCGATGCCTACAAGTTCGACATGCCTGTCATCGCGGCGCCGATGGATTCGGCCATGTCGCCGGAGACCGTCATCGCCCTGGGCCGCCTCGGCGGTCTCGGCGTGCTCGACCTCGAAGGCCTGTGGACCCGGTACGAAAACCCGCAGTCCGTGCTGGACGAAATCGCCGGCCTGGCGGACGAGACGAACAGCCCCGCCGTCACCCGTCGCATGCAGGAGCTCTACCAGGCGCCGATCCAGCCCGAGCTGATCACCTCGCGGCTCGCCGAGATCCGCGCCGCCGGCGTCACCGTGGCCGGCTCACTGACCCCGCAGCGCACGCAGGAACACTACAAGACCGTGGTGGCCGCCGGCGTGGACATCTTCGTCATCCGCGGCACCACCGTCTCGGCGGAGCACGTCTCCAAGGACCATGAGCCGCTGAACCTCAAGCAGTTCATCTACGAACTCGACGTCCCCGTGATCGTTGGCGGAGCGGCGGGCTACACCCCGGCCCTGCACCTGATGCGCACCGGTGCCGCTGGCGTGCTGGTCGGCTTCGGCGGCGGCGCCACCACCACCACCCGCCGCGCCCTGGGCATCCACTCGCCGATGGCTTCCGCCATCTCCGACGTCGCCGCAGCGCGCCGCGACTACATGGACGAGTCCGGCGGACGCTACGTCCACGTGATCGCCGACGGCGGCATGGGATCCTCCGGTGACATCGTCAAGGCCATCGCCATGGGCGCCGACGCTGTAATGCTGGGCAGCGCCCTGGCCCGCGCCGACGAAGCCCCCGGCAAGGGCTGGCACTGGGGCCAGGAAGCCCACCACCTCGAGCTGCCCCGCGGCGACAGGGTCAACGTGGGCACGGTCGGACCGCTCGAGGAGGTCCTGTTCGGACCCGGCCACCACACCGACGGCACCTCCAACCTGATCGGTGCGCTGCGCCGTTCCATGGCAACCACCGGCTATTCGGACCTGAAGGAATTCCAGCGCGTCGACGTCGTCGTCTCGCCCTACGCCGGGAACTGAACCCCAAGCTGGCGGTTGTTCGGCCCTGCCCATCCGGGAAACTTGGACGTAGTCTGGTGCCCTAACGAGGTTTGACCCGGATGGAGGCGTGACATGAACAGTTTTCCCGGCGGTTCTGCCGTGGCCGGAGGTGCCCTGGGGCCCGCGGAACGCGAGGCATCAATCACTGTGCTCAGGGGCAGCGCAGCCCCGGGTAAAGAGCTCGACATCCTGATCGTGGGCGGCGGCATTGTGGGAGCCGGCGCCGCACTGGACGCCGTCACCCGCGGGCTCAGCGTAGGCATCGTGGAGGCCAACGACTGGGCCGCGGGGACGTCGTCGCGTTCCTCGAAGCTTATCCACGGCGGCCTCCGGTACCTCGAAATGCTCGACTTCGCCCTGGTCAAAGAGGCCCTCCACGAGCGCGGCCTCATTCTCACCGTGCTGGCACCGCACCTGGCCCGGCCGGTCCCGTTCCTCTACCCGCTGCACAAGCCGTTCCTGGAACGGCCCTACATCGGCGCCGGCATCGCGCTCTACGACGCGATGTCCATCACCGGCGGGCACAGCCGCGGCGTCCCCTTCCACAAGCACCTGACCCGGCGCGGAACCCTGCGCGCCGCGCCCAGCCTCAAGGACGACGCCTTCGTGGGGTCCATCCGCTACTACGACGGGCAAGTGGACGACGCCAAGTATGTCGCCAACCTCGTCCGGACCGCGGCGCACTACGGCGCCCACGCGGTCAACCAGATGGCGGTGGTCGACTTCGTGCGCGAAGGCGAGCGGGTTGTCGGCGCCAAGGTGGTCAACCACGAGGACGGGTCCAGCTTCAACATCCGGGCCAAGCAGGTCATCAACGCCACCGGAGTCTGGACCGACGAGACCCAGGCCATGGTGACGGACCGCGGGCAGCTCAAAGTGCGGGCCTCCAAGGGAATCCACCTCGTGGTGCCCCGTGACCGGATCCAGTCCACCGTTGGGCTGATCCTGCGGACCGAGAAATCCGTCCTGTTCGTCATCCCGTGGGGCCGGCACTGGATCATCGGGACCACGGACACCGACTGGCACCTCGACAAGGCCCACCCGGCCGCGTCCAGCAAGGACATCGACTACCTGCTGGAGCACGTCAACAAGGTCCTCAAGCGCCCCCTGACCCGCGAGGACGTCGAGGGCGTCTACGCGGGGCTGCGTCCGCTGCTGGCCGGGGAAAGCGATTCCACCGCGAAACTCTCCCGGGAACACGTGGTGGCCCACCCGGTGCCGGGGCTCGTGGTGGTGGCCGGCGGGAAATGGACCACCTACCGGGTCATGGCCAAGGACGCCGTCGACGAAGCAACGCGCAGCATGGACGAGCGCGTCCCGGCCAGCTGCACGGAGTCCATTCCGCTGCTGGGGGCGAGCGGTTTCAAGGCCGCGTGGAACCAGCGGAACCGGATGGCCGAGGAGACCGGCGTCCACGTGGCCCGGATCGAACACCTGCTCAACCGCTACGGCGCCATGGCCCCGGAGGTGCTGGCACTGATCGCCGGCAACCCGGAACTGGCCGAACCGCTGCCCGGCGCGGATGACTACCTGGCCGCCGAAGCCGTCTACGCGGCCAGCCATGAGGGCGCCCGCCATGTCCAGGACGTCCTGACCCGCCGCACCCGCATTTCGATTGAGGCGTGGGACCGGGGTGTGTCCGCCGCCCCTGTAGTCGCTAAACTGATCGGAGACGTTCTCGGCTGGAGTGATGCGCAGCGCGAGAGCGAAATCAAGCACTATCTGGCCCGGGTCGATGCCGAGCGCCTGAGCCAGCAGCAGCCGGACGACGAATCCGCCGATGCCGCACGGCTGGGCGTCGAGGACATCGTGCCCCTGCGCTGAGCCGCAGCGCCGGCCGGCAGTGCGGACTACATCGTTAGTCATTGGACTGCCGGCCGGCGGGCACTGACGCCACTTCGAAGGGACATCTCTTGGCGGAACCACTGGACCGGTACGACGCCGAGCTCACCACACCCGGCATGGTGATCCTCGAAATGGATGCCGCGGACAAGCTCGACGCCACTTCCCAGCTCGCGGAACGCATGCATGCGGCCGGACGGATTGCCGATCTTGAGGGCTTCCTCAAGCAGGTCAACGCCAGGGAACACCAGCTCGCCACCGGCCTGCCCGGCGGCGTCGGACTGCCACACGCCCGCAGCGAACTTGTCTCCCAGACCTCCATCGCGGTCGGCATCACCAAGTACGGCAGGGCGCTCGACTTTGGCGCGGCCGACGGCCCGGCCACCGTGATCCTGCTCATCGCCACCCCGGCAAGCTCCTTTTCCGATCACCTCGAAGTGCTCGCGACGCTGGCCCGCTCACTGTCGAAGGAGTCCTTCCGCGAGTCGCTCCGCCGCGCCTACGACGCCGAAGTGATCGCCGAACTCATCAATTCCAGCCTGGTGTTCTTCGACCACTAGAGATTGGGGCAGGCCCTTTCGTGTCGACTCCGTCGCCACGCTGGGACCCGGGTGCCCCACTCTATGCTGAGGTCCGTTTCGTTGTTCTACACGGGGACGAAGTACCTTTAAGAGGTGCTGAAAACTGCCCTCAAACCCCGCTGGATCGCAGGACTCGTGTTCGCGATCGCCATTTCCGGGGTGTTTGTGCTGCTCAGCCAGTGGCAGTTTGGCCGTTCAACGCAGGCGGAAGCCCCGGTCTCCACCACCACGGAGGAAACGCGGCGGCTCACCTCGGTCCTGCAGCCGGGAGGGTTCTTCCCCGGATCGGTGGCCGACCAGATGGTCTCCGCTACCGGCAGCTACGACCCCCAGAAACAGGTCCTCGTGCCCGGCCGGCTCAACGGCGGGGCGAAAGGCTATTGGATTGTCTCGGCGTTCGCCGTCAAGGACGCCCCGGCCCTGTTGGGCAGCGGGGCCACACCGCAGACCTGGATTCCGGTCGCGCGCGGCTGGGTCGCGGACCCGGCGGACGCCGTAGCGCCGCCGTCGGGCACCATCGAACTGACCGGACGGCTGTTGCCGTCCGAGTCCCCGCTGCCGCAAACCGACCCGGGCCCCGGCCGCGCCAGCGCCGTCTCGGTCGCCGAACTCATCAACGACTGGAACGTCAGCAGCTACCCGGGCTTTGTCGCCGCGACCACTGAGCTGGCCGGCGGGACCGACGTCGGGCCCCTGGCTGCCGGCGGCGACGTCAAGCCCCTCCGGATCGGCCCGCAGCCGCCCGCGCAGCAGGTCAACTGGCTGAACCTCTTCTATTCCGTGGAATGGGTGGTCTTTGCCGGCTTCGCACTGTTCATCTGGTGGCGGCTCGTCAAGGACGACTACCGCCGGGACCTCGAAGATGCGCTCGACGAGGAACTGGCCGGGGAAGCGGCCGGCCAAGCGGTCAGCCACGACCCCGGCACCGCTGCCGAAGAGTCCCCGGCCGAACAGCCCACCACCGGCCAGCTGGCCGGCCCGCAGCCCCCGGCCGAACGGCCCGCGGACCCGAATCCCGCAGACCCGCAACCCACAGCCCCTTACCCCTCAGACCCGAGAGTGCAATCATGATCGAGCCCCAGCCCGCCATCCAGCCGCAGTCAACCAACGGCACGGGGACAGCCGGCAAGAAGCGCCGCTTCGGCGGCACCGAGGCCCAAATCCGGTCCGCCCTGAAGTTCTACAAGGTTCTTGCCTACCTGACAGGTTCGATGCTGCTCCTGCTCTGCGCCGAGCTGGTCGCCCGGTACGGCTTCGGGCAGTACCTGTTCGCCGGCGGCACCGACGCCATCACCGGCCAGCCGTTCGGCTTCGGGTTCGCCGACGCCGAGCCGGCAGGGGTGATCGGCGGCGTCAACCTCTCCGTCACGGTCCTGATCGTGCACGGCTGGATGTACGTCGTGTACCTGATCTCCAACTTCCGGCTGTGGTCCCTCATGCGCTGGCCGTTCAGCAAGCTCGTGGTCATGGCCCTGGGCGGCGTCGTGCCGTTCCTGTCCTTCTTCGTCGAGAAGAAGTTCCACGCCGAGGTCGAGGCCGAACTCGCGGCCAACCCGCAGGCGCCCCAGCGCTACTGAGCCCCAGCATCGTGGGCGGGGGACCGTGCGACGGCGGCGGCAGCCGCCGTCGTGCGTGTGAGTTCGCTTACCCCGACCCCGAATTCGGGGCCCGCACGGGCTTCTCAATGTGCGGGCGGGCAGCGGCGCAAAGTAGGCTAGTGGGGTGACTACTCCCACTTCATCCCAGACGTCCCACAGGCCGGTTCTGGTTGTTGACTACGGTGCCCAGTACGCGCAGCTGATTGCCCGCCGCGTCCGGGAAGCGAATGTGTATTCGGAAGTGGTTCCGCATACGTACAGCACCGAGCAGCTGCTGGCCAAGAACCCCGCCGCGATCATCCTCTCGGGCGGCCCCTCGAGCGTCTACGCCGACGGCGCCCCCGGCGTCGGCGCCGACCTCTTCGAAGCCGGTGTTCCGGTCTTCGGCATCTGCTACGGCTTCCAGGCCATGGCGAACGCGCTCGGCGGCAAGGTCGACAAGACCGGCCTGCGCGAGTACGGCTCCACCGAGACCACCGTCCTCGGCGAGAGCCGGTCCATCCTGGCCGGCATGCCGCAGAGCCAGAGCACCTGGATGAGCCACGGCGACTCTGTCCACGAGGCGCCCGAGGGCTTTGAAGTTCTCGCGACCACGGCCGGCGCCGAGGTGGCAGCCTTCGCGAACGAAGAGAAATGCCTCTACGGCGTGCAGTGGCACCCCGAGGTGAAGCACTCCGCCTACGGCCAGCAGGTTCTGGAGAACTTCCTGTTCAAGGGTGCAAAGCTGGAACCGAACTGGACCGCGGGCAACATCCTTGAGGAGCAGGTCCAGCGCATCCGCGAGCAGATCGGCGACGCCCGGGTCATTTGCGGCCTTTCCGGCGGCGTCGACTCCGCAGTGGCCGCAGCCTTGGTCCAGCGGGCCGTCGGCGACCAGCTGACCTGCGTGTTCGTGGACCACGGACTGCTGCGCGAGGGCGAGGCCGAACAGGTCGAACGCGACTTCGTAGCCGCTACCGGCGTCAAGCTCTACGTCGCCAACGAGCAGGAGCGCTTCCTGAGCGCCCTCGCCGGCGTCAGCGATCCCGAGACGAAGCGCAAGATCATCGGCCGCGAATTCATCCGCGCGTTCGAGGAAGCCGAACTGGCGATCATCGCCGAGGCAGCGGCGCACGGCGAAAAGATCAAGTTCCTCGTCCAGGGCACCCTGTACCCCGACGTCGTCGAATCCGGCGGCGGCGAAGGTGCGGCCAACATCAAGAGCCACCACAACGTGGGTGGGCTCCCCGAGGACCTGCAGTTTGAGCTCGTGGAACCCTTGCGCGCCCTGTTCAAGGACGAGGTGCGCGCGGTCGGTGCCCAGCTGGGCCTGCCGCAGGAAATCGTCGGCCGCCAGCCGTTCCCCGGCCCGGGCCTCGGCATCCGGATCGTCGGCGACGTCACCAAGGAACGCCTGGACCTGCTCCGCAAGGCCGACGCCATTGCCCGCGCCGAGCTGACGGCGGCCGGCTTGGACAACGAGGTGTGGCAGATGCCCGTGGTGCTGCTGGCCGATGTCCGCAGCGTCGGAGTCATGGGCGACGGCCGCACCTACGGACACCCGATTGTCCTTCGCCCCGTGTCCTCCGAGGACGCCATGACCGCCGACTGGTCGCGGTTGCCCTACGACCTCCTGGCCCGGATCTCCAACCGGATCACCAACGAGGTGGATGGCGTGAACCGCGTGGTGCTGGATGTGACCAGCAAGCCGCCGGGAACAATCGAGTGGGAATAGCATTATGAATGGCCGGCCTTTCGAGGCCGGCCATTTCATTTTGTTGCTGGCAATTCGGGTTATTCCGGGCAATTCAGGCTGAATTTTGGCCGCCCCAGTGTTGCGGCCCCGCACGTGCGGGGGTTTCGGGCTACTCTCGAAAGCATGCCGGTATGGTCCAAGGCGTCCCGCGCGAGCCAGACAACCGAGAGCACACACAACGTGGCCTGGGAAAGCGCGGACGTGACACAGACGAGCGTTGATACGACGAACGCGCTAGAGTCGAGCCCGCCACGGTCCGGCATAAGGATGCCCGGCCCAGAGATGTCGGGTCCAGAGAAGTCGAGCACAGAAAAGAAGGCAGCAGTGTCAGTTGGTCAAGGCCACCCCGAGGGCTCCGAGGAGTTCAGGAAATGGCTGTCGGGGCTCAAGCCCGTCACCGGAGCAGACACCATGCTGCGCTTCACCAAGACGCCCGAAGGCTCCATTGACCTGACAAACGCCCATCCGTCGGGGCTTGCCCAGCTGATGGCCGGCCGGCGCACCCGGCTCTCCACCCTGATCCGCGACCGCCAGCAGTACATTATCGCGGCCAGGGCATCGCGCAACCTGCGCTCCAAAATCTTCGAACTGTCCAACGACCGCGGCATCGACGCCGGGTATTTCTCCGCCGGAACGGTAGTCTGGACGTCCGCCGTCGGGGGCAAGCCGCAACGGATCTCCGCCCCCGTCATGCTCACCGCCATCTCCCTCACAGTGCGCCCCGGCGAGGACGACTACGAACTGCAGCTCACCGAACAGGCCCAGATCAACCCCGCCCTGGTCCGGCACCTCAAGTCGGTCCACGGGATTGTCTTTGACGTCAACGCGGTGACGCGGATGGCCTACAGCACGGCCCGTTATGACCCCCAGCCCGTCCTGGACCGCCTGGGCACCCTGGTCCAGCCGATTCACGGCGCCGAGGTCGAGCACAACCTGCTGGTCTCCACGTTTGCCGACCTCTCCGGGAACCTGGACGATCCGTGGATCAACCAGAACAACCCCCTCGTCACCGCCCTGGCACGGTCCGGTTCCGGTGAACGGGTCGAGGTGCCCGTGCTTGAGCCCGGCCGCTTCCCCAGCACGGATGAGCGGGACCCCGCCGAGGAACTTTTGCTGCTCGATGCCGACACGGACCAGCAGTATGTGATCGATGCCGTCCGCGCGGGCGACTCGCTGGTGGTCAGCAGCCCGCCGGGCACCGGCCAGACCCAGACGGTCATCAATACCATCGGCGCCCTCGTGGACGGGGGCAAGTCCGTCCTGGTGGTGGGCGACAGGCGGGCCAGCCTCACCGAGATCTCCGCGCAGCTGGACGGCCTCGGCCTGGATTCGGTGCTCTTGCAGCTGGCCGGCAACGCCAGCCCGCTGCAGCTCAAGGGCCAGCTGGTCCGGGCGATCGTCCGCAACGAGAAGTCGCTCGAGCCGCAACTGAGCAACCTGCACGCCACGCTGACCGGGCACCGCCACGCCCTGATGGACCACGTCGCCTCGCTGCACAATGTCCGGGCCCGCTGGGGCTGCTCGCCGTATGAGGCCATGCAGTCGCTGGCGGAGCTGACCTCCATCCAGCCGGCGCCGGCCACGACGGTCCGGCTCAAGCGCAGCGTGCTGGACAACATCCGGGACCGCGAGGAACTCGCCGGCCGGCTCCGCCGCGCCGCCGAGCTCGGCAGCTTCAGCCGCGCGTCGACCACCAGCCCCTGGCACGGCGCGCGTCTGCTCACGCGCAAGGAGACGCAGGAAGCGCAGAACGTTGCCAAGACCGTAGCGGAGAGACTGCCCCTGCTGCGCGGCCGCATGGACGCGGTGGCCGAACACGCGGAGATCCGCCTCGGCGGGACGTTCGCCGAATGGGGCGAGCAGATCGAACTGCTGGTGGCCGTGCGCGAAAGCCTGGACAAGTTCACGCCCGACATTTTCGACCGGCCCGTCCACGACCTCATCTCCGCCACGGCGTCCTCCGCCTGGCGCCGGGAGCGGGGGATCGAAATGCCGTCGATGCAGCGCTCCCGCCTGCGCCGGGTGGCGAAGGAATACGTCCGGCCCGGCGTGCACATCGCTGACCTGCACAGTTCCCTGGTCCTCGTCCAGGAGCAGCGCGCCGCCTGGGCCGGCTACGCCACCACCCAGCGGCACCCGGCCGTACCGTCCGGACTCGGCGAAATCACCGGCCTGTACCGCGAGCTGGCATCGGAACTGGACGAACTCGGCCAGGCGGTCAGGCACACCGCCGCCGGCGGCGACCTGGACCGCGCGCCCTACGACGAACTCCTGGCCCGGGTGCAGCGGCTTGTCGCCGACACCGCGACCCTGGAAACCCTGCCGGAACGTACCCTGCTTGTCGAGAGCATGCGCGAGCACGGCCTGGGCGAGCTCCTCGCCGACCTCGCCGAGCGCGAGGTTCCGGAGGAATCGGTGACCGCCGAACTGGAGCTGGCCTGGTGGCAGTCGGCCCTGGAAGCCATGATCAGCGGCGATGACTACCTCGCCATGTCCGACGGCGACGCCCTGCGCCAGCTTGAGGCCGAGTACCGTCTCGCGGACAACGCCCATATCGCCAGCGGCGCCGCCCGGCTGCGGTGGAACCTCTCCGAACGCTGGCGCACGGCAATCACGGAGTACCCCCGCCAGGCCGAGCTGCTGCGCAGCCTGCTGAAGGACGGCCGGGTGACCCTGGCAGCCCTGAGCGGCCAGGCGCAGGAACTCCTGCCCACGCTCGTACCCGTGTGGTCCGTCAGCCCATACCTCATGACCGGTCTCCTGCCGATCGAGCAAACCTTCGACGCCGTGGTGATCCTGGACGCGGAGACGACCTCGCTGCAGGCCGTCCTCCCGGCCATCGCCCGGTCCCGGCAGGTGATCGCCTTCGGTGATGAACAGATCGCCAGCCCCCGAACCTTCACCGTCGGTGTCGAACGGCTCGCCGCCGGGGAGAGCTCCTACCAGAGCGTCGAGAGCTCTTACGGGGCACTCGCTGCGGTGCTTCCCGTCCGGAAGCTGAGGACCGTTTACCGGGCGGTCGATGAAGACCTGGTGCGACAGCTCAGCAAGGGTTATTATGCCGGGGAACTCACCCGGCTCCCCGAAGGGCAAGCCGCCACGGGACTTGACCGCTCCCTCAGCGTGGAGTACCTGCCCGACGGCACCGGGCTGCCCAGCGCGGACCACGACGGCGTCGAATCGGTTGTGGCCGAGGTGAACCGCGCGGTGGAACTCGTCTTCGAGCACGCCCGGCTCCGGCCGCGGACCTCGCTGGCCGTGGTGACCGGCAGCCTTCGCCACGCCGCCCGGATCGGCGAGGCCATCAGGGCGCAGCTGCCCAACTATCCCATGCTCGGCAGCTTCTTCACGGCCGGGGACGAGTCCTTCCGCGTCGTGGATCTGGAACGGGCGCAGGGTCTGGTCCGCGACCACGTCATATTCTCCCCGGGCTATGGCCGCACCCCGCACGGGCGCACCCTCCACAGCCTCGGGCCGCTCTCCGTCGACGGGGGGCGCGCCAAATTCGCCCTGGCGATGACGCGTGCACGCCGGTCGCTGCACGTGCTCAGTTGCTTCCGTCCCGAAGACCTCGATGTCAGCCGCCTCAGCCACGGCGCCGTGGACTTCTACGAACTGCTGGACCGTGAGATCGCCGGCAATTCCGATCTCGGCAGCCCCGCTTCCCGGGCCGCGGCCAGCGAGCAGGCGCTCGGCGCCGACCCGCTCGTGGCCGACCTGGGCGACAGGCTCCGGGCACGCGGGGCGCGGGTCTGGCACCAGTACGACGGGGTCCTCAACATGGTGGCCGCCGCCGACCCGATGACCACGATCGGCCAGGACGATGCGGAAATTCCCCGCCCGGTGGCGATCGAGTCGGACGGCACGGGCCACTACCGGCGGATGAGCGTCCGGGAGCGGAGCAGGCTCCGGCCGCAGCTTTTGGAGCGCCTTGGCTGGCGGTACATGCCACTATGGACCATAGAGGTCTTTACCGACCCCTCGGCCTGCGCCGACCGGATTGGCGGTTACCTCGGGTTGGAGAAGCCTGCCGCGTCCAGCCGGCTGCGGACATCGCAGGGGTTCTTCGATGACGACATCGAGCACCTGGCGATTGACGAGGCGCGCGCCGCGGAGAACCATCTGGCGGCCGAATTCGCGGAACGCACCTTCGGGGGCCATGAAACTTCAGGGCTGGATTTCGGCCGCCAGGGGCCAGCAACAGGAACAACTGACAGTACAGGCAGTAAGGAGGCCGGCGGCATGAGTGCGGACGGCGACATCCAGATCAACACCGGCGCCAACGAGGGCGACGCGGGCGGCACCTCCGAGCCGAAGCCGGGCGAATCGACCGGCGCCGGACCGGAGCAGGAAACGGCCACGGAAACGGCCACGGATACGGCCCGCCGTGCGGAGGCGCAGGCCACCGTCCCCGGGGGCGTGCTGCCGAACAAGGCGGCGGAAGACGATCCCCGTCGCTGGGGCGACCAGCCTGACAACTACGATCACGACGCATGGCTCCAGGAGCAGAAGCCGCCGCACTGGGGGTAGGAACCGGCTGGAGAAGCGCTGACCGGCGCCGGGGAGCCTGCGGGCTTTGACGGCGCCGGCAGGGCTCTGGGACGGCGCCAGCCCGGGTACTGGCCCGGCGTAGCCGCCGAACCGGCGGGCCCAAGTCGCCACCTGCCCTAGCCCGGCGCGGCTGCCACAAGCACGAAAAACAGCTTGCCTTGGGTAGATGCGCCCGCCAGCCTTCGTGCCTGGTCGGCCGACGCCGCTACAACCACCAGCCCCTCAGTCTCCGCCGTGGCTGGCCACGGCCCTGCGCTGCCGCCCTGCGCTGAGGTCCAGAGCACCGGGACGGCTTCGGCAAGGGTTTGGCTTTCGGCGGGTTGTTCAAAGCCGTTGCCGCCGGTGAGCACAACGTTGACGAGCTGCCCGGGGGAGACCAGCTGGATGGCTGCAGGGTCCGCCATCCTCAGCGGCACCGCAGCGGAGCCGGGCGGGCTTCCGGCGAGCAGGCCGGGGCCGAGAACCTGGGCGTCAGTGAGGAGCTGGCCGTGGCGCAGCGGTGCGGCCAGCTGTTTCCCCTCGAACGAAGTTTCGCTGCCGGGGCTGCCGGCCGGGACGAGCCCGGGCGGTACTCTGACCCTGCTGACATCGCCGGGTTCCAGAGTCTTGCCCGCGGGAAGATCCGCCGCCGCCGCGAAAGCCATGACGGTGTCGGCGGGCGCGGGCGTGAGTTGCTGGACGGTGAGGCCGGCGGGGACGCAGAACAGGAGCGCGGCTAGGAGCCGCCGGTTCCGGTCCAGCCAGCCGCGCAGGCGGCGCGGCGATGGACGGCCGCGGGGCGTTCGCGGCTTGCGGGGCTTGCCGGGCCCGTTCCGGCTCCGACTGGGTCGGCCGGGCGCCGATAACCTGGCCGGCGGGAGGCCGGACACGCGGATCCCGGTGCGGTTCCAGCGTCCGGAGCCCTCGCCGGGACTTCGCTGGGACCGCGCGAAAGAACGCCCGGGCGCAGTCGCGTAGGGAAATCCGGCCGAGGCCGCGCACGGCGACCAGAACGACGGGGGAGATAGCGCACTGAGGGAAAGAGCCATGCAGCCACGCTACGGATCCCCGGATAGTGGCGGGAACCACGGATTGGCCTATGTGGACAATTGCAGGCGGGCCAAGGGATTACGCAGGCTTGGCCAGCGGGGGTCCAACTGACAGCGGCGCCGAGCCGGTGGGTGCCCGCTAAGCCGCGGGGGCCTGTGCGCGGGTGCCCCTTAGGCCGCGGGGGCCGGCGCTGGGGTGGCCGCGGGTGCTGCGGGAGCAGCGGAAACCGTGCTGCCCTTGGTGTCGCGGGAATCGTTCCGGTAGAAGCCGGAGCCCTTGAACACTACGCCGACACTGTTGAACTTCTTGCGCAGCGTGCCTTGGCACTCGGGGCAGGACGTCAGGGAGCTATCGCTGAACGACTGCACGATCTCGAAGGCGTGGCTGCAGTCCTTGCAGGCATATGCATACGTGGGCACTGTAAATCCTCCTCTGGGACAAACGAGCAGGTCCCGTGCTGTCGAGCCGGGACCACGTCGGTATGCCTACCGACAGGGTCCGTGCTTAGCAGTCGCAGGGCCTGAGTGCCAATTCTATCACCTTGGCCGGAACCCCTATCCGCCGGCCGGTATCAGCCGAGCCGGATGATCCCGCCCGGGGTCAGCGCAGCGTCGACCTTACGGTCGAACGACTCGGCGGGGATGCTGTCCGCGGGCAGCACCTCCGTGTCATAGACGACGGCGGCAGTCGGCAGCGCTTCGGCGTCGGACGCGGCGTCGCCCGCCCCTGAAGGCGAGGGGGTCAGGGCGGCCAGGGAGGCAAGGAACTTGTCGTAGTAGCCGCCGCCTTGCCCGATGCGGTTTCCCGAGAAGTCCACGGCGGTGGCCGGCAGGATGATTGCGGTAGCGGCCCGCATGACGGCGGTGCTGTGGCGCTCCCCGACGGGTTCCTGGATGGGGGCGAACCTGCTGCGGACAAACCCGGACTGCGGGGTCCAGTACACCCAGCTGAGCTCAAGTGCGGGTTCGCACACCGGAAGCAGCACGCGGTGTCCGGCGTCGGTCAGGGCCGACAGCAGTGGCAGCGTGGGCGGTTCGGTGCCCACGCCCAGGTATGCCGCGAAGGTGCCCTGACGGCCGCCGGCCAGCCCGGAGGCCCACTGGAGCCCATGGCGGGCGATACCGGATGCGGCGGCATCGAGTGCGGCCAGCGGAAGTGCGGAACGCTTCGCCCGGTGGCTGGAGCGTATTTCCTCTTTTGACGCCATGCTGGCCCGTCCTCTGCCTCTTGCGGCCGCGACGCACCGGGGGAGGGCCGGCCGGGCGGTTCGAATTATAATTACGCAATGATTGGTCCCTCCGTTAGATTAGTCGAGTGAATACACCCCACGCTTCTGTTCGTAAGGCCGTCATCCCCGCCGCGGGCCTTGGTACCAGGTTTCTTCCAGCCACGAAGGCCATGCCCAAGGAAATGCTGCCTGTCGTTGACAAGCCGGCCATCCAGTACGTCGTTGAGGAGGCCGTGAATGTCGGCCTGAACGACATCCTGATGATCACGGGCCGTAACAAGCGGGCGTTGGAGGACCACTTCGACCGGGTTCCGGCGCTGGAGTCCACCCTGAAGGCGAAGGGCGACACGGCCAAGCTCGAGTCCGTCCAGGCTGCCAGCAACCTCGGCGACATCCACTACGTCCGCCAGGGCGATCCCATGGGCCTTGGCCACGCTGTCCTCCGGGCCAAGCAGCACGTCGGTCAGGAGCCGTTCGCCGTCCTGTTGGGCGATGACCTCATTGACGCCCGCGACGAGCTCCTCAGCACCATGATTGAAGTCCAGGCCAAGACCGGCGGGTCGGTGGTCGCACTGATCGAGGTCGACCCGTCCCAGATCAGTGCCTACGGCTGCGCCGACGTCGAGGCGATCGGCGGTGAAGACTACGTCCGCATCAATCAGCTCGTGGAGAAACCCGACGTCGAGGACGCACCGTCCAACCTGGCCGTGATCGGCCGCTATGTGCTGCACCCGGCCGTCTTTGAAGTCCTCGAGCGCACCCCGCCCGGACGCGGCGGAGAAATCCAGCTCACGGACGCGCTGCAGGAACTTTCGGCCGGCACCGGCGAAGGCTACGGCGTGTATGGCGTCGTCTTCCGCGGCCGCCGCTACGACACCGGCGACAAGCTCAGCTACCTCAAGGCCTGTGTCCAGCTCGCCTGCGACAGCGATGACCTCGGCCCGGGCCTGCGCGAATGGCTGCCCGGCTTCGCGTCCAGCCTCGCCCCCAGCCTCGCCAAGTAACTCCCGTGGGGGGCAGCTTCAACTGGCCGGTGACTCTGGAGAGTGGCGACATTGTGTTGCGCCCGATCCGGTACCGGGACCGCAAGGAGTGGACAGAACTTCGGTCCCGCAACTGCGAATGGCTGGCCCCCTGGGAGGCATCAAACCCCGTCCCCGGCGGCGGGCTGCCGGATTACCGGCAGATGGTCCGTTCCCTCAAGGCCCAGGCCGCGCAGGCCACGGCCCTGCCCTTCGTGATCGCTGAATGGACGCCGGGTCACCAGGCGCCGGTGATCGTAGGGCAGCTGACTGTCTCTTCGATCGTGTGGGGTTCGGCCATGATGGCGACGCTTGGCTACTGGGTCGACAAGGAGCGGGCCGGCCGCGGGATTGCCCCGACCGCCGTGGCCATGGCAACGGACTACTGCTTCGGCACCCTGGGCCTGCACCGCATGGAGATCAACATCAGGCCGGAGAACGCGCCGAGCCTGCGGGTGGTGGAGAAACTGGGGTTCCGCGATGAGGGTTTCCGGCCCAGGTTCCTGCACATCAATGGTGAATGGGCCGACCACCGTACCTTCGCGCTCACGGCGGAAGAAGTGCCGGAAGGCCTGCTTTCACGGTGGCTGAGGACCCGGCAGGCCTGAACCGTGATGGCCGCCTGACCAGCCAAGACTCCCGACGGCGGCCAGCTGCCGCGGCGCGCGCGACACACCCCTGACAATGCGGGGCAGCACCCCATATACCTCATACGGTTTTGAGTGTGGACTTCCCTCTTAGCAGCTCGGTGATACTTGTCATTGCTGTTGCGCTCTGGATCGTGTGGGTGGCGCCTTACGTTCTGAGGAACGGGCGCCACCAGCTGCAGCCTGCGGGCGAATTCCTGGCGGACGTCATTGACATGGAACCAGCAGATCCACATGCGGGGAAGGTTTTGAAAATGGCGGCGCAGCAGGAGAAACCCATGATCAGCACCCACCGCGCAGAACCGGCCTCCGGCTCCGCTGGGCCCGGGGTCAGCAGCGGCGCACCGCGAGGGGCGACACCATTTGCCGGGGCCTCTCCGGCATTCAGGATTCGCTGGGGGCGGCTGGTGCTGGCGCTGGCCGGCCTGCTGTTTCTGCTCACAGGAGTGGTGTCCGGGGCCCTTCGGCTTTTCGGGGTGGGGTCAGGCTGGCTGCCGGTGACGGCCCTGCTGGGCACGGTCGCCGCCGTCGCGCTGCTCCGCCGTCTCGCTGTCCGTGACCGACGGCGGAAAATGAACGCCGCGTTCCGCGCAGCCATGGGCGGCCCGGAGCGCACCGCCGCTCGGCCCTCACGGCCCGAGCAGATCCCCGCCCTTCCGGCTGAACGTCCGGGCATACGGCCGGAAAGCCCTCTGTTCGACGCCGAGGCGGCCCCCGCCACACAGAAACCCGCGCCGAAGCCGCTGACCGCGCTGGAGCTCCGGCAGGCCGCCCTCGCCGAGGCAGCAGCCTCGGGGGATACCGCGGCCGCTCCGGCAGCCGAAACGGCGGCAGCTGCGGAGGTTTCCAGCTGGGAGCCCGTTGACGTTCCCAAGCCCACGTACGTCGAAGCGCCGAAGGCCGAACGAGCAGCCCCCATGCCCCTTGACCTCCCGGAGGCACCGAAAGCCGTTGGGAAGCCGTCGCTGAAGCAGGCCTCCGCACGGCCGGCCGCGTCCGATCCGGGGACCGCCGACGACTCCGGGACAAGGCAGCTCACCAAGGCCCAGAGCGCCTTGAGCAACCTGGACGATGTCCTCCAGCGGCGCCGTGCCTGATCCGGGCCGTTCTTTGCGAAGTTCCCGCCCCGGGCAGCCAGCGATGGCTGCCCGGGGTTTTTATTTCCCCGCAACGTGCCGGCACGGTTCGTTGCGGTAGCCTCGGGTCATGACAAGGATCTGCGCCGCCGGCGGAACAGGCCAAGTGGGCCGCGAGGTCGTACGCCGGGCTCTCGGCGCCGGGCACTCCGTGGCGGTCCTGAGCCGCAACCCGCCGTCGCCAGGCGCCGCCGGCAGCGTCGGGGGGCGCTGAATACTTCCGCGCGGACGCGACGACGGGGGAGGGGGTCGCGGCCGCCGTGGCCGGCGCCGACGTCGTGATCGATTGCCTGGAGGGACGCTCCGGGACGGCGCGGAAGAACTTCGCCGACGGCGGCGCGCGTCTTCTGGCCGCCGCCCAAGATGCGGGGGCGGCCAGGGCCGTCATGCTGTCGATCGTGAACTGCGATCGCAGCAGCGCGGCGTTTTACCGGTCGAAAGCTGCCAAGGAACACGTCTACGAGCTGTCCGGGTTTCAGACTGTGGTGCTCCGTGCCACCCAGTTTCATTCGTTGCTCGCGATGATGTTCGGCGCCGGCTCGAAGATTCGCATCATCCCCGTGGTGAGGGGCAGCCGGTTCCAGCCCGTGTCGCCGGCTGACTTGGCCGCGATGCTCCTGGAGACCGCACTGGAGCCGGCACCGGTTTCAGCACCGCGCCCCGCCGCACCGGGTGCTGAACTTCTGCGGCCCCGAATCTAAGGACATGGCCGACTTTGCCCGCGAGTGGAAGCGGGTCACGGGCGTGAAGGGTCATCTGGTGCGCCTGCCGCTGCCCGGTGCGATGGGCCGCTATCTGGGCGAGGGGCTGAATCTGGTGCCGGACGCGCGACACGGCAACGTGACATTCCGGGGCTGGCTGGAAAACAGCGCAGATAGTTTGTAGCCTAGGGACACCGGCAGCGCCGTTCCCTCAGGACCGGCGTTGCTTCGGGGCTATAGCTCAGTTGGTAGAGCGCTTCGTTCGCATCGAAGAGGTCAGGAGTTCGAATCTCCTTAGCTCCACAATTTTCGGGGATTCTTAGGTGGTGTTTTCAGGCGCCTCAGCCCCTTCCGGTCACGGACTTTCTGCCAGTCATCTCATGGGGCGCCATGGGTGCGGCTTGGGCCAGCGGTTCCTCCCAGATACACGAAGAGGGTCCCCCAAGGACCCTCTGCCATGCGGCCCGCAGTTGCAGGCCATCCGTTCGCGCATTACTACCATAAGCATGCTTAGTGTCATGTGTCAGCCCCGCGACCGAATATGGCGACAAAAACTTTCTCCAGGAAGCGGGCTCCGGGGCGAACTTCGCGTGTTAGGTTAGCGCAAAGCCGCGGCCATTGCCGGCAGCTTCCGTACTCTTGGGGGAGAGTGGCGATGATCCCGAACCACAGGCAGCTCATACGCCTCATGGCCGGCGCCGACCCGGCATTCCTCGCCGGCAGCTTCGCCACCGACTTTCAGATCTATTCGGGTCCGGAGGGGGACCGGGGCACATTCCGGTACTTCACGGGCGGCTACTGGGATATCAGGATGGATGGAGGCCCCGCCTTCCAGTTGACCCCTGACTGGTCGAGAGTCGTCCAAGCCAACGGGTCGGCTGAAGACGGGCCGGCCATGACGAATCCGCCGCACCGGCCGCCCTGGTCGCTGGTGCTGCCCCGCCACTCGACGTTCCTGGGCCGGGCTGACGATGACTGGCAACTGGATGCCGGCTGGCCCATCACACAGGACGACGGCTCATGGATTGTGCCGCTGACGAGCCTGGAAGCGCCCGGGTTCAAAGGGACGCTGACAGTGGACGCCACCCTGTGCATCATCACTCGGGCCGACCTGGGTCACATGGTGCAGACGCTCATTATCGACCGGGCCGAACCCGCAGACGAGGACCTGGCGGACCTGGAGTCCTTGAAATCCAATGTCCGGCGCTTCACCGGAACAATCCAACCCGGAAGCAGGCATCGTCATGACGGAACCATTCCACTGAAATCCCGCCACCCGTCAACCGAGGAGCAAATATGACAACCACCGCGATCAGGACCCCCACGGCGTCGAACGTCAACCTTCACGTGGGTGCGCCCGGGCCCGCCGTGGCCACCGAAACGGCAGCGCTTCTGAACGAATACCTCGGCTCTGGTTTCATCCGCCCTTCTGACCTCGAGGAACTCACGGCAGACCGCGGGGGAGTCCTCGTCCGGGCCCGCAACCGGCCCGGACAGCTCCTTGGGGCGGCCACGGGCCGCCTCCTGGGCCGCAAAGAAGTCAATGCGCTGCAGGACCGCCTGAGCCGGGCCGGCGTCGAGGCCGGCTTGGACGGGCACCGGGTCGGCGAATTGAAGTCCATTGTCGTGGCCCGGGCAGCCCGCGGGATGGGCCTCGGCACGAAAATGCTCGCAGCCAGCGTCGACTTTCTGAAGGCCAGCGGCTGCCGCTATGTTGTGACCGCGTCATGGGTTTCGGCCGATCCACACCAATCCTCCCTGGGGATGTTGGAGCGGGCCGGATTCGCGCAGATGGCCACCATTCCCGCCTTCTGGGCCGACGACCAGACGGCGGCCGGGTACCTGTGCCCCGAATGCGGCGCAAAGTGCGTGTGCGCGGCCATCATCCTGGTCCTTAGACTCGCCTGACAGACCCGACCAGGTGTTGCCGGGAAGATGCCCTTACTGTTTGCGGCCCGGGACAGGGCTAGCGGCGGCTAGAGCTCTTCCTTGGCAAGGGCCTTCGTCTGGGCCGGCGTCGGCCGACCAAGGCGCTCATCGAGAGTGACGCGCAGCCTGGCGGCGGCGACCTGAACCCGGTGCTGCGAGGCGATCGTGGAGTTGGAATCTTTTACGGTGATATGTCGCGGAACAGGGCCGTTCTTTTGCCCCGATGCGTCCGTGCTCATGGCCTGCCTTCCTCGTTCCCGCCGGGAATCCGTGCCTTCATTGTTTCCCAGGTTGTCACCGGATTCCACGGAAGCCGCGAAGGCCGCTGGCCTCGCGGGCTGCCAGCTGCCCGCATTTTCCTCAACCCCGTTCACGGACTTCCATGCGATATCGAGGAGCTCGAGCTCCTCGTTCCGTGCCAACTCGCTGCGGGCAAGCACACCCAGCGCTGCCAGCCCCAAGGCCTTGATGTCCGGATCCTGATCCAGGGCGCGGTCCAGTGCCCATTGTGTCCGTTTCCACCACTCGGCCCGGTCGTCAGCCACGGCCTTCTGGCGGAGTGTGCGCCAGGCCATGAAGGCTCCGACGGCTGCCGCTATGAGGACCGCCACCGGCGCAAGCGCGGCAACGATCTGCCACCACTCGGCCGGACTTGAGTGAACGAGGACATCAACCGGGGCCGGACTCGGGGCAGGCGTTGGCGGCATGTGACCAGCCTAAGCCGGGGAGCAGGCAGTGGGAGGCGACAGGCAATGCGGCGTGCCTTCTGTGCTCGCAGCCGACGGCGGCGTCCCCGCGCAGACAACTTTCGACAAGTAGCCTCCCCTCAACGGCTTGAATTTTTGCGGGGAAATCAAAGCGAGGCGTACAGCCTCCCGATTGACGTCAGCTGGCCATTCGTTTTGTAGAGGGCGGACGGGCCCATGGCCGGGTCCGAGGGTTCCCTGGATTTCCAGGCAAACCGTTCGACGAAGGGCATCAGGCGCATGCCGGCGACCGCGGCCTGCATGAAATAGCCGACCTCCCGGGTGGTGTACCTGGACGGGCGTGCCGGGGTTGCCGACCAGTCGGCCACGGCAAATTCCGTCACCCAGACCGGCCGCCTATACCTGTGATGCAAATACCAGACCTTCGCGAGGAAACTCTCCGGGTTCGGCGAGCCGTAGGAGTGCATTGTCATGAAATCGACGCGGAGGTTCGCCTGCCTGGCCCGGGCCATGAACTGTTCCAGCCACGGGCTGGTGACGCTGACGGTGGCCGGAGATCCCAGCCGCAGTCCCGTCGACTGAAGGTGGGGCCACAGCCGGATGGCCTCATCGACAGACATGTTGGACTGACCGGAGTGGTCCGGCTCGTTGAAGGCGAGCAGGTGTTTGGTCCTTGTCGCGGGAAGTTGACGGTAAACGTCTCCCAGGGCGTCCTTTTGAAGCAAAGCATTGCCGCTCCACACCATTGGGATAAAGGCCGGACTGGTCGTGACCGTATAGGCGGATGACCAGGCGTAGTACCAGCTGGCGTTAAGACTTCGGATCTGTCTCAGTGCCAGCGCATCATCGCCGCCGTGGGCCGCCCCCTTGAGAGCCCGGGGCGAGGAGAGGGCCGCACGGGTAGTGGATGGTGCGAATGGGGCCGGTGCCGGCCCCGAGGTTGCGAAACTAGCCCCGGCCGCGGCCGGGGCAGCCAAAACTGCAGTGAGAAATGTCCGGCGATCCATGGGGGGTTCCTCTTTCGGAGCGAAGGGCCGATGCGATTCCTCAACCGAACGTGACGAGGGTCACGCTACGCCGTTCCCTGGGTATTTGGAACGGCCCAAGGGCACTTCCGTGCCGGCCTCTACGGGTACGAACCAGGAGAGTTTTCATGAGATGGTGTGTGCATACGTGATCGGCGCCGTGGCCGCGCCGGCGTAGCTCTGAGTGGCAAGAAACGATGACGGTTAAGCCGGCGAATCCAGCAGCCGACATCCCGTACAGACATCCAGCGCAGAATCCAGTTCAGACAGGGCCTCGATCCATGAAGACCACCACCGCGATCACGCTCGCCCTGCTGACGCTTCTGCTGACCGCCTGCTCCGCCTCGCCAAACGCCGAGCCGTCCGCGTCGTCGAACCCCGGGCCATCCACCGCCCTGTCGGCGTCGCTTCCCAAACCTAACCCGGCCCAGCAGGAAGCGCTTCTGGCCGCGCTCGCCGGGATCAACCCCCGCCTGCCAAGCGACCAGGCAGTCGATAAGGCCCGCAGCCTGTGCGGCCGCCTCTTGGGGCTGGCGCCGGCCGAACAGCTCATCGCCGCGGCAAAGGCGGAGTTCAGCGGCGGGGACCTCCCGGCTGTTTCGGATGAGGACGCCCAGCGGATTATCTCCGCGATCGGTGCCAACGGGTTCTGCCGCTAGCCTTGTTAGTAACACGAGGAGAACTATGACCACCCTGAAAGAACGCCTGCACGCCGACGTCGTGGCCCACATGAAGGACCGCAACAAGGTAGCCCTCACCACTGTGCGCAACGTCCTGGGCGAGATCGAAACCCGCGAGAAATCCGGCAAGACGCCCATCGTGCTGGACGACGCACAGGTGACCGCCCTCCTGCAAAAGGAAGCCGCGAAGCGCCGCGACACAGCCCGCATCTACACCGAAGCCGGTGAAGCCGAGCGTGCCGCCGCCGAGATCGCCGAGGCCGAGGTGATCGAGGCCTACCTGCCCAAGCCGCTCACCGCAGCCGAAGTCGAGCAGATCGTGGACGAGACTATCGCGGCGCTCAAAGCCGACGGCGTCGAGCTTTCCATGCGTCAGCTGGGGGCAGTGATGAAGCCCGTCACCGCCACGGTGGCCGGGCGTTTTGACGGCAAGGCCGTTAGCGAAATCGTCCGCAACCGTCTCGCGCAGCAGTGAGCCTGATCCGGCTCCACGACGTCGCTGTCCGTTTCGAGAACACACAGATCCTCCGCGAGGCGTTCTTCCGGCTCGAAGCCGGGGACCGCGTCGGCCTGATCGGCAAGAACGGCTCCGGGAAGACCTCCATCCTCAAGCTCATCCTGGACCAGGTCTCGCCGGATTCCGGGACGGTCACTGTGGAGCAGGGGACCAGGGTGGGGTACTTCTCCCAGTTTTCCGAGCTGGACGGCGAGCTGTCCATCCTTGAGGTCCTTGACGGCCTGTTCGTTGAGATCAGGGCTGCCGAGGCCGAGTTGGCGGCCATCGACGCGGCCATTGCGGCAGACCCCGCCGAAGCAGAGCTGGACCGGCTGATCAGCCGCCAGGCCGAGCTGTTCGAGGACATGGACCGTCTCGACGGATGGGACTACAAACGGCGCATCGACACCGTCCTGACCACGCTGGGGTTCAGCGAGACCCACCGCACGTGCGCGATTGACGAACTCTCCGGCGGGTGGCGCAACCGCGCCGCCCTGGCCAAGATCCTGTTGGAGGGTCCGGACGTCCTGCTCCTGGACGAACCCACCAACTACCTCGACGTCGCCGGCGTCGAATGGCTGGAGAGCTGGTTCCGCGACTTCCGCGGTGCCGCGATCATCGTCTCGCACGACCGGAAGTTCCTCGATGCCGTGGTCAACCGGATCATCGAGGTGGAAAACTTCCATCTGCACGAATACCCGGGAAACTTCGCCGAGTACGTAGTCCAGAAGCAGTTCCGGCTCAAGACGCTCGAAGCGCAGTTCGTCCACGAGTCCGAGCTCCTGGCCTTTGAAGCGGAGGGCATCGCCGACCGCCGCGAGGCAGCAAAGGCCGCCGGCCGCGGGCTGGGGACCCAGCTGGCCAAGATCAAGAAAGCCCGCACGCCCAGGCCCGTGGACCAGATCGTCACGGAGATCTACGGCGGCCTGCACGTGAAAGATGTCCTCTGCCGGGTCGAAGGGCTGGGCAAGTCCTATGGCGACAAGGTGCTGTTCGAGGACCTGAGCTTTGAGATCCGCCGTGGCAACAGGATTGTTGTCCTGGGCTCCAATGGCAGTGGCAAGTCAACGCTGCTGAAGGTGCTGGCCGGCGAGGAACCGACAGATTCCGGGGATGTGGTCTGGGCTAAGGGCCCGGGTTTTGTTTCGTACAACAAAATGCTGGAAGAGCTCGACGACGACGATACCGTTTCGCACGCGGTCAACGCGCTGCCGGACAGCCTGGCGTTCAGCGCCACGAAAAAGTCTGTCAACAGGTTCCTCGCGATGTTCCAGTTCTCCGAGGCCGACCTCAAGCAGAAGATCGGGAACCTCTCCGGCGGGCAGAAAGCACGCGTCGCCATGGCGCAGTGCCTGCTGTCCGGGGCCTCGGTGCTGCTCCTCGACGAGCCCACCAACCACCTGGACATGTCCAGCACCCAGGTGATGGAACGGGCACTGCTTCACTTCCCCGGGGCAGTCGTCGTGGTCAGCCACGACCGGTTCTTCGCCGAGAAAATCGCCAACCGGCAGCTGGTCTTCGGCGGCGATGGCGCGGAACCCGGCGAGATTGACGTCCGCGCCGCCTAATTCAACGCGCAAGTGAACAGTGGCTCAGTGTTTGCTCAGCATTGGCTCAGGATGCGGCGGATACGGCTTGCGGGCCACAAATGGGGGTTTCCGAGCGGTAACGTGGCGCTGGTTGCCGACGGGGGGACGGCATCGGTCTCACTATCCGCTTTGAAAGGACTCTCCCATGGCAGGAATCATCGGATGGCTCAGTGCGCTGGGCACCACAGGCAAGGCCGTAGTAGTGGCCTCCGTCGTTGTTACCGGGGGCGCCGGCGCGACGGCCGCCACCGCGACCAGCGACCTCCCGACTGAACCGACATCGACCACGACGTCGTCGGGCACCGCGACCTCTGAGCCGGACGATCCGGCCGAGTCGGAGACGCCAGGAGCGGGCGACCGGGAATCCAGCGACCAGGAATCGGCCGAGACGGGTGATCCGGCTGAGTCGGACGACCAGGACGCGGACGACCAGGGGTCGGATGACCAGGGTACAGCCGATCAGGACGCGGATGACCAAGGTGACCAGGGTTCGGATACCCAAGGATCGGACGATCAGAGTGCGGACGATCAGGGTGCCTACGATCAGGGTTCGGATGACCAAGGTTCGGACGATCAGAGTACGGATGACCAGGGTGCGAACGAGCAGGGGCCCGCTGCCCCGGCTCCTGCCCCGGCTGCTCCGGAGTCCCCTGCCGCCCCGGCACCGGCTGCCCCTGCCCCGGCAGCCCCGGCGCCTTCCGAAGATGATGGGCAGGATGCGGCTGACGCGCCGAAAGCCGACGGGTCCCACGCATCCAACGGCAACAGCGGATGGGCACACCAGAACGCCGAAGAGCACCGCGCCGCCGGCCAGGCCAACGCCGCCGAACACCGTGCCGCGTGGGCCGGCCGCGGAAGCGAACACGCCGGCAAGTCCAATGGGCACGACGACTCCGACGGGCACGAAGGCTCCAGCGGGCGCGGCGACTCGCGCGGGCACGGCCACAACAAGTAGTTCAACAGGCCGGTAACGAGGGGCCCGGACCAGTGGTCCGGGCCCCTCGTTTTCCACTCCGAAAAATTGTCACAGTGCACCAGTCAGAGCGGTGCGACCGTCCGGGTCCGCGAGATAATGGAAGCATGACCGACCAGAAGCAGGATCGCGACCCGTGGGAGGAGTTCGGCAGGCTCAAGCCCGCCGGCCCGGACCGGGTTGCCGGCTATCCCGGCGGGGAACCGCAGGGCTTCGGCTTCCGGACCGGCGTCCGCAGCGCCCGGGTTGCCCTCGGATTTGCCGTTTACTCCCTCGCGCTGGGAAGCATTCTGGTCCTGATCGGCGCCATCGCTTTCATCGAAAGCGGCAAGTGGTTGCTGCTCGGGCTTATGGTGCTGATCGAGGTCGTCTTTATCCTCGCGTTCCGGCGGCTCATGGTCCAGGTCCGGGATCGCCGCACTTCCGGCTAGAGCCGGCGCTTCCGGCTATAGCCAGCCCTTCCGCTTGAAGATGGCGTACATGAGCGTTGCCGTGGCGGCCATGAGCACGATTGCCATCGGGTAGCCCAATGTCCAGTGCAGCTCCGGCATGTGGTCGAAGTTCATGCCGTAAAGGCTGGCCACGAAGGTGGGCGCGAAGAAGATCGCGGCCCAGGACGAGATCTTTTTGACCTGTTCGTTTTGTTGCGCGCTCGCTTCGTTCTGCCGGTTGGCGGTCAGGGTTCCATCGAGCGTGAGCGCGTTCTGCAGGAGGTCACGGAAGGAATCGGCACGTGAAATGAGCCGCTCCACGTGGTCCTCGACGTCGCGGAGGCTGTGCTGCAGTTCCGTGTCCACCTGGTACTTTTCGAAGCCCCGCCGGAGCTGTTGCATCATCGCCGGGAGCGGGTGGATGGCGCGCTGGAAATGGATGACTTCCCGGGCGAGTTCGTAGATTCGCCGGGATACCTGGGGGTCGCCGCTGAAGAGCTGGTCCTCGATCTCGTCGATGTCGTTTTCCAGACCTGCCACCACAGGAACGTAATCATCCACCACCTGGTCCATGAGCGCATACAGGACCGCCTCGGGGCCGTGGCGGAGCAGGTCGGGGCGGGACTCCATCCTGTGCCGGACCTGGCCCACCACTTTCGTCTCGGCATGCCGGACGGTGACCACGAAGTTCCGGCCCGTGAAGATGTGCAGTTCGCCGAACTCCACCGTCTCGGTCTCGTCCAAATACCGGGCGGGCCGGAGCACCGTGAACAGGTTGTCGTCGTAGCGTTCCAGCTTGGGCCGCTGATGCGCAGAAATCGCGTCCTCCACCGCCAGCCCGTGCAGGCCGAATTCCGCCGCCACGGCCGCCATTTCGTCGGGTGTGGGCCGGTAGAGGCCAATCCAGGCCATTCCTCCGCGCTCGGTGAGGGTCTCGAACGTCTGCTCGAGGTTCCGCGGCTCGGCGCTGCGGATGCCGTCCACGTAGACCGCGTTGTCGATGATAGTCACCGGGACATTATCCTTCGTTCACCTGGGGTTCGGCGGAACCGGCCCGGCGCGGGGCCGACCGGCCAGGCGCCAGCGCGTTGCCCTGGGCGAGCCGGCTGATCAGCGGCTCGGTTCGGTAGGGGATATGGGTGTGCAGCGCCAGCACAGTCTCGGTGCGGATGACTCCCTTGATCCGAAGGATGGAGCGGAGGGCCGCCTGGAGGTTGTGCGTATCCGTCGCCACCACGCGGCACCAGACGTCGCCGCGTCCGGAGATCTCATGGACTTCCAGGACCTGGGCGATCAGCCGCAGGGCCCCTACGACGCCGTCGAGCTCGCGGTGGTTGACCTCGATCGTCACGAACGCGACGACGTCGTACCCCACCGCCTCCAGGTCGATTTCGCGGCCGCCGTCGTGCAGCAGGCCCGACCGCAGCATGCGCCGCACGCGCGACTGGGCAGTGTTCCGCGCAATGCCCAGGACATCACTGAGCTCGCCGATCTGGATCCGCGGATCGCGGATCAGCTCCAGCAGGATCTTCAGGTCGGTCGGGTCCAGACTGTTCAAGTCATCACTCCGGTTCACTTCAACAGCCAGAGAATGACTGTTTTGCTCAATTTTGGCACAAAATTTGGCTGTGAAGGTCATTGATGCCGCATTCTGTAGGTACCAATCTTCGACCGGGCCAGGCGGTTCCCCCACAACAGGGAAAGCCTGGCCCTGCACTTTGCAAGGGCACGGACATGACAGTCTTCAGTGAACTCCGCATGCGCCCGGCCACAGCTGACCGCTGGGGCTGGGACGCTTCCACCACCGCACGGCTCGTGATGGCCGGAGTAGTGATCTTCACGCTGCTCGTGGGCGCGAACCTGGCGACGCCGCTGTACCCCCTGCTGCAGGCAAAACTGGGGATCACGGCGCTCGACGTCACCGTGGCGTTCTCGGCCTACGTCCTTGCGCTCGTGGCCACCCTGGTCCTGGCCGGTCACTGGTCCGACCACATCGGACGCCGCGCCGCCCTCGTACTGGCCGTCCTGGTGGGCCTGGCCGGCGGCTTTGTCTTCGCCACCGCGGGCAGTCTCGTGGCGCTCTGCGCCGGCCGCGCCCTGCAGGGCATCGCGGTAGCGCTCGCCACGGGCGCCAGCTCGGCTGCACTGCGCGAACTCCTGCCCAGCCGGCCCGAGTGGGCGTCCCGCTTCACGCTCCTGGCCTCGGCCGGGGGAGTTGCCGCCGGCCCTGCGATCGGCGGCATGCTTTCCGTCCTGCCGGGCCCGACGTCGACGCCGTACTACGTGCACTCCGTCGTCCTCGCCGCCGTGCTGGTGCCCCTGTACCTTCTCAAGGCGCGGCCCGCCATAAGCCTGCATGCCGGTCCCCAGCCGCTGCGCGTCCTGGCGCCGCGGCGGCCGTCGGTCTCCAGCGACGCGCGCGGCGCCTTCTGGCTGGCCTCCTCCGTGGGCTTCCTGAGCTTTACGGTCTTCGGCTTCTGCCTCTCGCTCGCGCCCGGCTATTTCGCCCAGATCGTGCACGCCGACTCCCGGCCGCTGATCGGCCTGCTGGCCGGGCTGACTTTGGGCTCCTCAGCCCTGAGCCAGCTGCTGGCCATCCGGGGGCGCTTTGCCGTCCCCGCCGGCCTGGCAGTCCTGGGCGTCTCAGTCCTGCTGATCGCCGCCGCGGCCGCCTGGAGCAGCCCGTGGCTGCTGATCCTGGCCAGCATCACGGCCGGCGTGGGGCAGGGCGTGGCCTTCCGGACCGTCTTCAACGATGTCGCCGGCAAGGTGGAGGCCGCCCGGCATGCGCAGATCATCAGCACCGTCTACGTCATCACCTACCTCGGCAGCGCCTTGCCGGTGATCGGCCTGGGGCTGGCCGCCGGGGTCGTGGGGCTGCAGGCCGCCGTCGCCGGTTTTGTCACGGTGTGCGCTGCCGCCGGGCTGGCGCTGGCGGCCATTACGCTGCGGACCGCGCTGCGCCGGCAGGCCTAGTACGCCAGAGTGTCCCGGGCTGACGGCCCTGGTACGCCGACGGCCCTGGTGCACCGGCCGGCTGCTTACGGCAGCGGGCCGTGGTTGCCCTGGATGTGGTCGAAGACCAGCGTGGTCTCCGTGTGGCCCACCACGGGGTCGGTGGCCAGGTTGTCCAGCACCCAGTCCCGCAGGTCCTCGGTGGTGGCCACGGCGATGTGCAGGAGGTAGTCCACCGACCCGGATGTGTGGAACGTCGAGAGCACCGCCGGAAGCTTGGGCACCCGGGCGGTGAAACGGTCGATCTGCTCGCGGTCGTGGGCCCGGAGCCGGACCGCAATGAGCGCCTGGACCGAGCGCCCGATCGCGGACAGGCTTAGGTTGGCCTCGAAACCTTCGATGATCCCGCGCTCGGACAGGGCGCGGGTGCGCATCAGCGCGGTCGACGGCGCGATCCCCACGAGTTCTGCCAGCTGCTTGTTCGAGATGCGGGCGTCCGCGACGAGGGCAGCGAGCAGGCGCTCGTCGATCGCGTCCAGCGGCTCGCTGGCTCCCGGCCGAACATTCTTCGCACTGCTGCTCACGGATCCTCCTTGTAGGGTTGTCCGTTCATCATAAACGGCACTATCCGACAGTTCCATTCAGAACCCCTACAAAAGCTCGAATTATTGCCAGATACTTGCGGAATTCAATGGCGAATATTCGTAAGGAGTTAGGGTGCTCTCTCAAGATTCACTGGCGGTCCACGCAGGCCGAAACGGGCTGACGGAACTGGGCGTGCACGCGGTGCCCATCGATCTGTCCACGACGGCACCGCTGCCGTCTGTGCACGACGGCGGCCTGGCCTACGAGCACATGGCCACCGGCGGGTCGCATGCCGAGGGCCACAGCACCGTCTACCAGCGGCTGTGGAACCCCACCGTGGCACGCTTCGAGGAAGGCGTCGCCGTCCTGGAAGGCACGCCGGAGTCGGTCGCCTTTGCCACCGGCATGGCGGCGCTCAGTGCCGTGCTCCTCGCGGTGGTGGCGGCGGGCAAGAAGCATGTGGTCGCCGTGCGGCCTCTCTACGGCGGCAGCGACTACCTGCTCGCCTCCGGGGTCCTCGGCAACGGGGTCACCTTTACGACGCCGGAGGGCGTCCGCGAAGCGCTCCGGCCGGACACCGGCCTGGTGATCCTGGAGACGCCGGCCAACCCGACCCTCGAGCTCGTGGACATGGCCCGGGTGGCCGCCGACGCGGACGGCGTGCCGCTCCTGGTCGACAACACCTTCGCCAGCCCGGTGCTGCAGCAGCCGTTCAGCCATGGTGCCGCCATGGTGCTGCACAGCGCCACGAAGTTCCTGGGCGGCCACGGTGATGCGATGGGCGGCGTGGTGGCCGCCGGCCCTCAGTGGGCCGTGCGCCTGCGTCAGATCCGGGCCGTGACCGGTGGAATCCTGACCCCGTGGCCGGCCTACCTGCTGCACCGCGGCCTGGCGACGCTCCCCGTCCGGGTCCGCGCCCAGCAGGCCAGCGCCGAAAAGGTCGCGGTTGCCCTGGCCGGACACGGGCTCGTGAAGCGGGTCTACTACCCGGGACTGGCTGAGTGCGATCCGCAGGGACTCGTCGGCACGCAGATGTCCGGGCCGGGTTCCCTCATGGCCTTTGAGCTCGCCAGCGCCGAGCACGCCGAACGGATCCCTGCCGCCGTCGGCATGATCACGCACGCCGTCTCCCTCGGCGGGATCGATACCCTCATCCAGCACCCGGCGGGCCTGACCCACCGGCCGGTCGAAGCCTCGGCCAAGCCGCACGCCAGCCTGCTGCGGATTTCGGTGGGGTTGGAGGATCCGGCCGACATCGTCGCCGATCTTGTGCAGGCGATCGAGGCGAGCCGGTAGCCCGCCGGCCTGATGCCTAACCGGACACTGCGGCCTTGCCGGTGCCCGCCGCCGTGCCGGCGGCAGGCACCGCAGGTCCGGTGGCGGCTGGCCCGGCTGCTGACGCCGCGGGATGCGCGACGGCGGTGATTGCCGCCGTCGCGCCGGCCAGTCCGATGACCGTCAGGGCAAGGGCCGTCCAGCCGAGTCCCTGGAAGATCAGGCCGCCGGCCCAGCCGAGCACGCTGGAGCCGAGGTAGTAGGCGAGGTTGTAGAGCGAGGCGGCCTGCGCGCGGCCCGTCGTGGCGATCACTCCGGTCCAGCCTGAACCGATGCTGTGGGCCGCGAAGAAGCCGCCGGTGAACAGCAGCAATCCCACCAGGATCAGGACCAGCAGCTGCGTGAGCGTCAGGGCGAGTCCGCCGGCCATCAATGCAGTGCCGGCGATCAGGACAGTGCGCCGGCCGAACCGCGAGGTCAGCCCCGCTGCCCAGCGGGCCGATACGGTTCCGGAGAGGTAGGCCAGGAAGATCAGGCTGATCGCGGTGGCCGGCAGGCTGAACGGTTCCCCGGACAGCCGGAAACCGAGGTAGTTGTAGACGGCCACGAAACCGCCCATGAGCAGGAACGCCTGGACGTAGAGGGCCAGCAGCCGGGGATTGCGGGCATGCCCGGCCAGGGTGGACATGGCACCGCGGAAGCCGGCGGCCGCCGCGGCGGTGAATCCCTGCGCCCGCGGGACAAGAATGAGGAACAGGACAGCCGCGCCGGTGGCCAGGACCGAGACGGCCAGGGCGGCGGCCCGCCATCCCCACAGTTCGCCGACAGGTCCGGCGACCAGCCGGCCGGCGAGGCCGCCCAACGTGGTCCCGGCGACATAGCTCCCGGCCGCGAGGGCGGCGTGGGCCTTGTTGACCTCTTCATTGAGGTAGGCGATCGCGATGGCGGGGATCCCGCCGAGGGCCATTCCCTCCAGCATCCTCAGGCAGAGCAGCGCGGGGAAGCTGGGGGCCAGGGGGACCAGCAGGCCCAGGATGGTGGCCGTCGAGATACCCCACATCATCGCCCGGACGCGGCCGATGCGGTCGGCCAGGAAGGACCACGGGAGTACGGTCAGAGCCAGCCCCACTGTCGCCAGGGAGATCGTCAGCGCGGCCTCGGCCGCCGAGACCTTGAGGTCCGTCGCCAGGAGGGGCAGCACCGCCTGGGTGGAGTAGAGCTGGGCGAACGTCGCGACGCCGGCGAAGGCAAGCCCGGCGAGAATCCGGCGGTAGGCCGCGGAGCCTTTCGGATGCCCGGCCCACGCGGCAGCGCCAGCTGCGGGATTGGCCGCGATCTTGCCCGCAGGACTGGGGCCGGCGCCGGGGGGTGCGGAAAAACGTGGCATACCCTCAGGCTAGAGCCTGCCCAAGGGATGCTTCCAATGCATGATTTTCATAGGATAGATAGCAAATATGGAACGATGCGCGGAGGGCCCATGGACATTGAGCACAAGCAGCTCGTGCAGTTGCTGCCCCTCCTGCCGCTGCTGGCAGAACTCGGGCGGACGGAGCACATTACCGAGACGGCCGAGCTGCTGGGGGTGCCGCAGTCGACAGTGAGCCGCGCAATTGCGCGTGCCAGCGCCATCGTGGGGACCGAACTGTTGGTACGGGACGGCCGCGGCGTGCGGCTGACGCCGGCCGCGAAGGCGCTCCTGCCCCATATTGACGCCGCCCTGGGCGAATTCCAGACGGGACTGGACCTTGTCCGGCACGAATCCGAAGTGGTCCGCGGCCGGATCGCCGTGTCCTTCCAGCACACCTTCGGGGAGGCGACGCTGCCGCTGCTCATCAGCGCGTTCCGGAGCCGGCACCCGCAGACCGCGTTTGACCTCAGCCAGGGCGCACGGGACGGCTGCCTGGCGGAACTGGCCGCCGGTTCCGCGGACCTGGCCCTTACCGCGCCCGTGGCCACACCAAGCAGGACCATCAGTTCGGCCGCGCTGTACCGGGAACCGCTGCGCCTGGTGGTGCACGACCGCCATCCCCTGGCCGGCCGCCGTCGGGTCCGGGTTGCCGAGATCCGGCAGGAGCCGTTCGTGGCGATGGGTTCCGGCTACGGCATGCGCTCGCTGACCGATGCGTTGTTCCGGGAGGCGGGATTCCGTCCTCGCATTGCCTTCGAGAGCCAGGACTCACACACCGTCCGCGGGCTCGTCTCGGCCGGGCTCGGCGTCAGCATCCTGCCGCCCGGCGGCTCCGCACCGGGGCGGCAGGACCCGTCACCCGGGACCGGAGCCGACCACGGCGGGCCCGGGTGGGTGGAGATTCCCCTGGATTCGGCCCTGGCATTCCGCGAGATCGGCCTGGCCTGGCGGGAGCGCCGCGGGGGACCCGATGCCGAGCCCGATTCCGTGCGCTTGTTCCGCGAACTCGTGCTGCGCGACGGGCCGGCGCTCCTGGCAGGCTTCGTGCGCGAACGCTCGGGAAGCTGAGCCGGCGCGACGTGGTACGCCGAAGCCGCCGGAAGGCTGCGAAATCGCCGTAAAAAAACCGCGGTTTCGCACGCTTCCGGCGACTTCGGGTTTCTGTCGCGGGCGGGTGCTGTCGCGGGAGGGACGTCCCCACCGGGGAATCAGCGGCCGGCGAGCAGCCCGCGCACGACGCCGGCCACGGGCCCGGGCTGGGCCTTCTGCCAGCCCGTGCCGGCCCACAGGTTCAGGCGCTCCGCGTCTCCGGCCGCGGCGGCCGCGGCCCGGATGGGCGCCGTCAGGTGGTGGATAGCCGGGTAGCATTCCGGCGCTTCGGGGTGGTCGCGGACGAATTCGTTCTCCAGGGACCGGGCCTGCCTGCCGGTAAAGGCGCGTGTCAGCCGGGTCCGGGTGAAATGCGGATCCGCCAGGGCATCCTTGTGCAGCTGCCGGGCGCCGGCTTCGTCCGTCCGGAGGAAAGCGGTGCCCAGCTGGGCCGCAACCGCGCCCGCGCGCAGCACGGCGTCCAGCCCGGCTGCATCCATGATGCCACCCGCGGCCACCAGCGGGAGGCCGACGGCGGACCGCACCTCCGCGACCAGCTCCGCCGTCGTGCCGCCTGCCTGTGTCCCGCCGGCCGGTATCCCGCCTGGCTGGGACCCTCCGACCTGCAATCCCAACGCCGGAAGGAACGCCGCGCTGTGGCCGCCGGCGCTCGTGTGCTGCACCACGAGGGCGTCCACACCCTGGTCTGCCGCCTGCCGGGCCTCGTCCGTGGTGGTGACAGTGGCAAGCACCGCCGAGCCCGCCTGCTGCAGGGCGCGGACGACGTCGGGGCCCGGGAGGCCGAAGGCGAAACTGACCAGTTCCACGGGGTCCGCCAGCAGGGCATCGATCTTTCCCTGCCACTCGTCATCGTCGTCGAGCCGAAGCTGCGGGAGCTCCACGCCGTAGCGCCGGGCGTCGGCCCGTAACTGCAGCCGGTAGTCCTCGAGTTCCGCCAGCACCGCTGCGGACGGCGGCAGCTGGCCGGGATCCGGGACGAAGACATTCATGCCGAACCGGGTCCCGGACTCCCGGGTGGCGCGGATGTCCGCCTGCATGGCCGCCACGCTCTTGTAGCCGGCCGCCAGGAAGCCAAGCCCGCCGGCGCGGTGCACGGCCTCGACAAAGGCCGGCGTGGAGGTTCCTCCGGCCATGGGCGCCGCGATGACGGTTGTGCCGAAAAGATCGTGGGGCATTGCGGGCTCCTTGCAGCGATTCAGTAACCTGTTCGAGTGACTAACACTGACATGCCGCCGGCGGCGGACTCCGTTCCATCTTCCACCATGCCATCCGACGCGGCGACGACGGGTGCCGTGATCGGACTGGACATCGGCGGCACCAAGACCCGGGGCGTCCGATTCGAGAACGGCGCCCCTGTGGCCGACGAATCAGTGGGCAGCTCCAACGTCCAGAACGTCAGCCCCGAGGAGGCGGCCCGCAACCTGGCGGAACTGTTCGGCAGGATCGGCGGGGGAGAGGTAGCCCAGGTCTACGCCGGGGCCGGCGGCATTGACACCGACGACGACGCCGCGGCCCTCGCGGCACTGATTGCCCCCCACGTGCCCGGTGCCCGGATCACGGTGGTCCATGACTCCCGGCTGCTGCTCGCCGCGGGGGGCGCCAGCACCGGCGTCGCCGTGATCGCCGGCACCGGTTCAGCCGCGTGGGGCCGGAACGGCCGTGGCGAGGAAGCCCGGGCCGGGGGATGGGGCTACCTGCTGGGCGATGAGGGCAGCGGTTATTGGCTGGGCCGGGAGGCCGTGCGCCACAGCCTGCGGCGGATGAACCAGGGACTGGAACCTGACGAACTCACCACCGCCCTGCTGGCATCCTGCGGCGCGGACCACCCGAACAAGCTGATCGCACTGTTCCACTCGACCGCCACCGGACGCCGCTTCTGGGCCCAGCAGGCCCGCCTCGTGGTGGAGGCCGCAGACGCAGGCCACGCGCCGAGCCAGGCCCTCATAGGCCAGGCCGGGCGCGATCTCGCCGATCTGGCCGCCCAGACCGTAAGGCAGCTCGGCATCGAAGGCCCGGTCATCCTGGGCAGCGGGCTCGGCATGAACGTGCCCCGGCTGCAGGAATCGTTCCGCACGGCGCTCGCCGCCGCAGACATCACAGATGTCCGCGTCCTGGAGCAGGAGCCCATCTTCGGCGTGCTCCAGCTGGTGGCGGAACAGGAGTAGCCGGAGGGATTCCTCCGGCTACTACGCTGGAGGGATGAGCATGCAATTCGACACCCGGCCCGCCGCCTACGCCGTCATCATCCGTGACGCCGAGATCCTCCTGGCGTACTGGAAGCAGGACGGCCGCGAAGGCTGGACGCTGCCCGGCGGCGGCCTGGACCTGGCCGAACACCCGGTGGACGGATGCCGCCGCGAGATCCACGAGGAAACCGGCTACGACGCCGAGGTCGGCGTGATGCTGGGGATCGACGTCGGGCACTGGCCTTCGGAGGTCCGGCTCGACGGCGGTGAGCGGGACTTCCAGTCGCTCCGGCTCGTCTACGAGGCGACGGTCACGGGCGGGGAACTGCGCCACGAGGTGAACGGCAGCACCACCCACGCTGCCTGGATTCCGCTGGACCAGGTGGCGGAGCTGAACAGGGTCTCGCTGGTGGACGCCGGACTGCGCCTGTACCGCGAGAGGCCGCTGAACGGAAAACTTTCCGGCTGAATTGCTGGCCAGGCGCGGGCGCCTTGGCTATTCTGTAGAAACCGCCGGGCGGTGGACGCCAGTGCAGTCCGCAGACGGGATTAGCCGGGCATACAGCAGGGCAGGCCTCACTTGGCCGGCAAACGATGGGGAGGTGGAAGCTATGAATGCGATATTTCTGAACGCTCAGCGCACCGATTCAAGCCAGGTCATTACTCCTGCCCCGTCCTACGGCGCGGCCTAGCCATTCAGCGCTAGTTTTCACGCACCGGCGGCACACGCCGCCGCAGCGCATCTGCGCCGCACCACGGGGCCTCATCAAAGGGTTTTCGTTGATCATTCATGCTGCATCCCAGGGCGCCCCCAGCGCCCAGCGCACCGATTCCTCCCCTGGGAGATCCCCCAACGAGGACAGCCCCGCCGGCCCTGTCCGTTATGGCTACACGGCCGGCACCGCGGAACAGTTCGCGGCCCACCCCGTGCCGGGAGGCCACCGCCCGGGCCGCGTCATCCGGGTGGACCGCAACCTTGTCCTGGTGGCCGACGGCGACCAGACCGCCCATCTGCCCTACCCCCGGGGCGGGGACCTTCCCGCCACCGGGGACTGGGTCTGGCTGGGTTCAAACGCGGCGGGGGAGCCCGCGATCGTCGGCATCCTGCCACGCCACTCGGAGCTGAGCCGCAAGCGTGCCTTCGAGTCCTCCTCCGAGGCGCAGGTCCTTGGCGCCAACATGGACGTCGTCGGGATCGTTGTTCCGGTGGATCGCCCGCTCACCCACAACCGGCTCGAACGGACGCTGGTCGCGGCGTGGGACTCGGGTGCCAAACCGCTCGTGATCATCACGAAGGCGGACCTCGCGGACCTGGCGGACGACGTCGTGGGGACGGTCGTGCGCCAGGCGGCCGGCGTCGACGTCGTCACCACCTCCGCCGAGTACGGCGACGGCCTGGACGAAGTCCTGGGCCACCTGCCGCCCGGCGGCACTCTGGTGCTGCTGGGGCCATCGGGCGCCGGCAAGTCCACCCTCATCAATGCGCTCGCCGGCGTCGCAGCCCAGGAAACGGGCGCGGTCCGCGCGGGCGACGGCAAGGGCAGGCACACCACCACCTCCCGCGAACTGGTTCCGCTGCCCGGCGGTGCCGTCCTGATGGACACCCCGGGAGTCCGCGGCTTCGGGATCTTCGACGCCGAGGACGGCATGGAGGAGATGTTCGGCGACCTCGAAGAACTCTTCGGCAACTGCCGTTTCTCCGACTGCGCGCACGGGAAGGAGCCCGGCTGTGCCGTCCAGGCCGCGCTCGCCGACGGGGTCCTGGATGGCCGCCGCTGGGCCAGCTACCTGAAGCTGCAGCGCGAACTCGCCGCCCTGGCCCGCCGCCATGACGCTGCCGCCCGGCGGGCCTACCAGCGAGAATGGCACCAGAAGATCGCGGTGGCGGGCAAGAGCCAGCGGGCGGCCGAACGGGAAAACCACGACAACGGGCCGGGGCACGGCAGTGGCAAGAACGGCGGCAAGAGCGGCCACGGCAATGGCAAGAGTGGGGCCAGGAACGGCCGGCAGCGGCCCCGCTGAGGCTAACCCCGCGCTGCCCCAGCGGTACGGGAGGCGCGCCGGAGGCATTTCCGGCGCGCCACCCATCCGGAATCGTTGTGCTTCCGAAGCCTTTTGGGAGCCGCGGCGCCGCTGACAATGTCATGAGTGCTGGTTAGTCTAAGTGCTAACTGCTTTATGGCCAGCAAACTGATGAAGTTGGCTGGTCCCCGTCGATGTTGCCGCCAACAGTAAGGTAAGCCCGGAAATGGCCGAAGCCATGATCGAGTTCCAGAACGTCACGAAGCAGTACCAGGATGGCCAGGCCGCCGTCGACGGGCTGACCATGTCCATCGACAAGGGCGCCATCACCGTGTTCGTGGGACCCTCCGGTTGCGGCAAGACCACCTCCCTGCGGATGATTAACCGCATGGTGGAGCCCACCTCCGGCATCATCACCGTCGACGGGGCCGACGTCACCTCGGTCCCCGCCGCGCAGCTGCGGCGCTCCATGGGCTATGTGATGCAGTCCTCCGGGCTGATGCCGCACCGCTCCGTGCTGGACAACATCGCCACCGTTCCCCGGCTGAACGGGGTCTCCAAAACCGAAGCCCGCAAGCGCGCCCAGGAACTGCTCGACGTCGTCGGGCTGGCCTCCTCGCTCGGGAAGCGGTACCCGTCCCAGCTCTCGGGCGGCCAGCAGCAGCGCGTCGGGGTGGCCCGGGCACTCGCGGCCGATCCTCCGGTGCTGCTCATGGACGAGCCCTTCAGCGCCGTGGACCCGGTGGTCCGCGATGAGCTCCAGAAAGAGCTGCTCCGGCTCCAGCATGACCTGGCAAAGACGATCGTCTTCGTCACCCACGACATCGACGAGGCAACCGTCCTGGGCGACAAAGTGGCCGTCTTCGCCGTCGGCGGCAAGCTGGCGCAATACGCCGCCCCGGCGGAGATCCTGCGGGCTCCGGCAAACGAGTTCGTGGCCGCCTTCGTGGGCCGCGACCGCGGGTTCCGGCACCTGGCGTTCAGCCCCTCCGACGGCGTCACCATCCACCCCGTCCGGACAGTCACCCTCGAACAGCTCCAGCAGGAGGGGAGCTCGGATGAATGGCAGCTGATGGTCGACGACGCGTTGCGCCCCCTTGGCTGGGCCGGGCCCGGCAGTGTCACCGGGGCCGGGCCGGCGATGGTTCCCGGCGGCTCCCTGTTCCGCAAGGGGGACACGCTCCGCCGGGCCCTGGACGCGGCCCTGTCCTCGCCGTCGGGCCTTGGCGTCGCCGTGGACGACGACGGCCGGGTGGCCGGAGTCATCGCGGCAGCCGAAGTCCTCGCCGTGATCGAGTCTGATCGCAGCATCCGGCACGGTGGGCTCTGATGCAGTGGTTCCTGGCCAACAGCGCGGAGGTCTTCAGCCTCGCCGGCCAGCACCTCGTGCTGGCCATCCTGCCGATGGTGTTCGGGATCCTCATTGCCGTCCCGCTGGCCCAGCTCGCCCGGCAGAACAGGGGGCTTCGGTCCACGGTGCTTACAGGCTCCTCGCTGCTCTATACGATCCCGTCCCTGGCGCTTTTCATCATCCTTCCGACCATCCTCGGAACCCGGATCCTGGATCCCGTCAATGTGGTTGTGGCCCTGACCATCTACGCGGTCGCCCTGCTGGTGCGGGCCGCGCTGGATGCCTTTGACTCCGTGGATGAGGACCTGCGGCAGGCCGCCGTCGCCATGGGTTTCAAACCCTTCGCCCGGTTCATGCAGATCGACCTGCCGCTGTCCTTGCCGGTCATGTTCGCCGGGCTGCGGGTGGTCTCGGTCAGCAACATCTCGCTGGTCAGCGTCGCGGCGCTGCTCGGCATCGGCAACCTCGGAATGCTCTTCACCTCGGGCCTGCAACGCGATTTCGTCACCGAAGTGGTGGTGGGCATCATCGCCATCCTTATCCTCGCGCTGCTGATGGACTCCGTCCTGGTCCTGCTCGAACGCCTGCTGACGCCCTGGACCAGGGCAGCGGCGGCCACGGGCGCCGGTGCCGATTCGGGTGCCGGCCAGGACAAGACTGGCGCTGCCGCCGCGGCGATGCGGCTTTCCCGCCCCAAGACCGGAGGGGCAGACGCATGAGCAACGTCGTCACGGACACCTTTGCCTGGCTCACTGATCCGGCGAACTGGTCCGGCAGCGCCGGAATCCCGGTGCGGCTGGCCGAGCACCTGTTCTATACGGGCCTGGTGATGGTGATCGCCATGGCGATCGCCATCCCGGTAGGACTGTTTGTGGGCCACACCGGCCGCGGGCGGGTTGCCATCGTGGCGCTCGCCGGCGCGCTGCGTGCCCTGCCCACCCTCGGCCTGCTGACCCTTTTCGTCTTGCTCGCTGGCATCGGGCTGATGCCGCCGATCTGGGCCCTCGTGATCCTCACGGTGCCGCCCCTGCTGGCCGGCACCTACGCCGGGATCTCGAGCGTGGACCGCAATGTGGTGGACGCCGCCCGCGCCATGGGCATGACCGAATGGCAGGTCCTGTTCCGGGCGGAATTCCCCAACGCGCTGCCCGTGATGTACGGCGGCTTCCGGACCGGGGTGCTGCAGGTGATCGCGACCGTCTCCGTGGTCGCCTACATCAACCTGGGCGGCCTGGGCCGCTACCTGTTCGACGGGCTGGTGCTTTCCGATTTCCCGCAGATGCTGGGCGGCTCCCTGCTGATCGCGGCCCTCGCTATCGCCGTCGACCTTGTCCTTGCCCTTATTCAGAGGCTGTTCCTGTCACGGGGCGCCTCGTCCCAGCCAAACCGCATCCAGCAGGCTGCGGTTGATCTCACAGACTCCGTGTACACGGAGACTGCTGTTCAAGGAGGTACGTCATGAACGAATCCCGCCAACGAGGCCTCGGCAGGCGCGCATTCGGCGGCCTGGCCGCCGGCGTGGGCTTGGCCCTGGCACTGTCCGCCTGCGGAGGCTCATCCAACCCGCTCAGCTCGGCCCCGGCCAGCAGCGGCGCGGCCTCCGGTGCCGGCGGCGCCCTGGTGATTGGCTCCGCCGATTTCCCGGAGAGCCAGATCCTTGCGGAGGTCTACGCCGGTGCCCTGAACGCCGCGGGCGTCACGGCCAGCACCAAGCCGAACATCGGCTCGCGCGAGGTCTACCTGAAGGCAGTCCAGGACGGATCGGTGGACGTAGTTCCGGACTACAGCGGCAACCTTCTGCTGTACGTAAACAAGGACGCCACCGAGGTCTCCGCCGAGGACATCGCAAAGGCCCTCCCGGCCAAGCTCCCGCAGGGCCTGGCCGTGCTGGACGCCTCCAAGGCCGAGGACAAGGACGCCATGGTGGTCACCAAGGCCACCGCCGAGAAGCACCAGCTGAAGTCCATCGAAGACATGGCGAAAGTGTGCAGCGAACTCGTGATTGGCGCCCCGGCGACCTTTGCCGAGCGCGCCTATGGGTTGCCCGGGCTGGCGAAGAACTACAACTGCGTGCCGAAGAAGCTTGAACCCTTCAGCGACGGCGGCGGCGCCGTCACGCTCAAGGCGCTACTCTCGGACCAGGTCCAGGTCGCGGACATCTACACCACCACCCCCTCCATCCCGGACAACGACCTCGTGGTGCTGGAGGATCCGAAGAACAACTTCATCGCCCAGCAGGTGCTGCCGCTGTACAACACGGCCAAGATGACGGACAAGGCGAAGGAAGCCCTCAACGGCGTGTCCAAGGTCCTCACCACCGAAGACCTCATCAACCTCAACCGTGCTGTGAGCGGCGACCAGAAGCAGAACCCGAAGGATGCCGCGGACGCGTGGCTGAAGGAGAAGGGCATCGTCAAGCAGTAGCAACCTCTGACTGCCGCCGGCTGAGTGCCGTCGACTGGCTGCCATCGACGCCGGTGCTCGGGCCCACAGCCCGGACACCGGCGTTCGTTGTTGTTACTGCCGGGTCCGCGTGTGAGTCATGTCTCAGCGGAAGTACATCCGCCATATGGCATATTTGATGGATGGCAGAATTCAAGCAGTCCACCAAGCTTCATAATGTCCTTTACGACATCCGTGGACCGATTCTTCAGGCCGCCCAGCAGATGGAGGCGGAGGGCCACCGGATCCTCAAACTGAACATCGGCAACCCGGCCCCGTTCGGGTTTGAAGCGCCGGATGCCATCCTGGTGGACATGATCCGCCACCTGCCGCATGCCCAGGGCTACAGCGACTCGCGCGGCATCTTCTCGGCCCGCACCGCCGTCTCGCAGTACTACCAGACCCGCGGGATCCAGAACATCCACGTGGATGACATCTATCTCGGCAACGGTGTCAGCGAACTGATCACGATGTCCCTCATGGCCCTGCTCGACGGCGGCGACGAGGTCCTGATCCCCACCCCGGACTACCCGCTGTGGACGGCCTCGGTTGCCCTGGCCGGCGGCAAGCCGGTGCACTACCTCTGTGACGAGGAAACCGGCTGGCAGCCCGACCTCGAGGACATGGAAGCGAAGATCACCCCGCGCACCAAGGGCATCGTGATCATCAACCCGAACAACCCCACGGGCGCGGTATATCCGGAAGCCACGCTGAAGAAGATCGTTGCCCTCGCCGAGAAACACGGCCTCGTGCTCTTCGCCGACGAAATCTACGAGAAGATCCTCTACGAAGACGCGGTGCACGTAAACCTCGCCGCGCTCACCGGCGACGACGTCCTGTGCCTGACCTTCAGCGGGCTCTCCAAGGCCTACCGGGTGTGCGGGTTCCGGGCCGGCTGGATGGCCATCTCCGGGCCGAAGAAGGACGCCGCGGACTACCTCGAGGGCATCAACCTGCTGGCCAACATGCGCCTCTGCGCCAATGTGCCGGCCCAGCACGCGATCCAGACTGCCCTGGGCGGCTACCAGAGCATCAACGACCTGATCCTGCCCGGCGGACGCCTCCTCGAGCAGCGGAACAAGGCCTACGACATGCTCAACGCCATCCCAGGCGTCAGCACGCAGCAGGCCCGCGGGGCCATGTATCTGTTCCCGAAGCTGGACCCCGAGGTCTATCACATCCGCGACGACGAGAAATTCGTCCTGGACCTGCTCCGCGAACAGAAGATCCTGCTCTCCCATGGGCGGGCGTTCAACTGGGTCCGGCCGGACCACTTCCGGATGGTGACCCTGCCAAACGTCAAGGACCTCGAGGAAGCAATCAACCGTATGGCGGACTTCCTGAGCCGGTATAAGGGGAACTAGGCTTCGGTCAGCAGCGGAGTTCGGGGATTCGCCCGCGCAGCGGCTGCACGAAACTGGAAAGAGGCTTTCCATGACAGATGCTGTGATGTTCGAGCGGCACCCCGCCGAGACGCTGCTCGTCGGAAATAAATTCAAGCTGAAGGACTGCGACCCGGACTCCACCCCGGGCTACCCGGGCGGGAAATCCGACGGCGAGGCGCTCCTGGCAGAACTCGATGGCAAGCTGACCACCCTGCAGGAGCAGCTTTTCGCCGAATCCCGGTTCGGCGGCACCAAGCGCGTCCTGCTCGTCCTGCAGGCGATGGATACTGCAGGCAAGGGCGGGATCGTCAAGCACGTAATGGGCCAGATGGACCCGCAGGGTGTCCAGCTCAAGTCCTTCAAGGCGCCGACCCCGGAGGAGAAATCCTACGATTTCCTCTGGCGGATCGAGAAGGCAGTGCCGGCGGCCGGCATGGTGGGCGTTTTTGACCGCTCGCATTACGAGGACGTCCTGATTCACCGGGTCCACCGCTGGGCAAGCCCCGAGGAACTGGAGCGGCGCTACAACGCCATCAACGAATTCGAGGCAAGGCAAGCGGCAGCCGGGACCACGGTGGTCAAGGTCATGCTCCACATCAGCCGGGACGAGCAGAAGGACCGGCTGCTCGCCCGGCTGGATGACGAAACCAAGGTGTGGAAGTACAGCAGCACCGACCTCAAGGAGCGCGCCTTCTGGAGCGACTACATGGATGCGTACCAGAAGGTGTTCGAGAAGACGGCCACTGACATCGCGCCCTGGTACGTCGTGCCGGCCAACAAGAAGTGGTACGCCCGCATCGCGGTGCAGCACCTGATGCTGGACGCCCTGGAAGGACTGAAGCTGCAGTGGCCGGATCCGGAGTTCGACGTCGATCTGGAACGGGATCTGGTCGAGCGCTCCTAATACGGAGGGAACCGGCACGCCGCGGCGGAGTTCGTCGCCTAGCTCTTGTCCGCGGCCTGGTCCCGGGCCGCGGCGAGCCGCTTGCGGGCGCCTTCCAGCCACTGTTCGCAGCGCTTGGCCAGTGCCTCGCCGCGCTCCCATAGCGCGAGCGATTCCTCCAGGCTGGCGCCGCCGGCCTCCAGCTTGCCCACGACGGCGACCAGCTGCTCGCGGGCGTCCTCGTAGCTGAGGGCCTCGATGTCGGCGTTCGGTGTCGATTCTGCTGCCATGTGGTGCTCCTTGGGTTGTCGCGTTGGGTGTCGCGTTGGTTGGCGCGGTTTCCGCCGCGGGGGTGCTGTTCGTTGGCGCCGAAGGGTGGCCGTATGGCCATGTTCGTGCGCTGGGGTTAGTCGTCGGCAGGTTCCTGGCCGCCGGTGGATTGGGCGGTGAACCGGCCGCCTGCCACCCGCACGGTGAGGTCCGTGCCGGCGGGCGCCTGCGAGGGCTGACGCACCACGTCCTGGTGCGTCGCAGCGGCCGTACCGGCGTCGGCGAGCTGCACCACGGCGTAGCCGCGATCCAGCGTCTTCTGCGGCGAGAGCGCGCGCACCTGCGCCTTGAGATGGACCAGCTGGTCCGCGGCCCGCACGACGGCGGTGCTGATGGCCGAGTGCGAGCGGCCCTTGAGTCGTTCGATGTCGTCGTGGCGGTGGGTGATCATGACCTCCGGCGAGAGCAGCACTGGGCGGGAGCGCAAAGATGCCAGCCGGTCGCCCTCACGCTCGACGAGCCGGGTGACCCCGCGCCGGAGCTGATCCCGGGCCTGCCGGACCCGAACAAGCTCCTCCGCGACATCCGGCACGATCCTCTTCGCGGCGTCGGTGGGCGTCGAAGCCCTGAGGTCTGCGACGTCGTCGAGGATGGGCCGGTCCGCTTCGTGCCCGATCGCGCTCACCACGGGGGTCGAAGCGTCCGAGACGGCCCGGATGAGCTCTTCGCTGCTGAACGGCAACAGGTCCTCGAGCGCGCCTCCGCCGCGGGCAATGACGATGACATCGACGACGGGATGGGCGTCAAGCTCCCGCAATGCCGCGACCATCTGGGCTACGGCGGTGTTGCCCTGGACCGCGACCTCGCGGATCTCGAATTCGACGGCCGGCCAGCGGAGGGCGGCGTTGCGCAGCACATCCTTCTTGGCGTCAGAGTCCCGGCCCGTGATCAGGCCGATCCGGTGCGGGAGCAGGGGAAGCCGTTTCTTGCGGGAATCGGCAAAGAGCCCTTCGGCGGCGAGGGCCTGGCGCAGCCGCTCGATCCGCGCGAGGAGGTCGCCGAGCCCCACGGGCCGGATGTCCTTCACGGACATGTTCAGGCGGCCCGTCTTGAGCCAAAACTCGGCCTTGATCAGTGCGACAACCCGGGAACCGCGTTCCAGCGGAGCGGCCTGGCGGTCCAGCACGGTGGTCCAGACCGAGGCTGGCAGCGAGATTTCGGCGTCGATGTCCCGCAGCGTCAGGTAGGCGTTGCTGCCGCGCCGGTTGAGTTCGATCACTTGCCCCTCAATCCATGCCGAGGGAGCGCGGTCGATATGCATCTTGAGCTTCTGGGACAGCAACTGCAAAGGCCAGGGGTTGTCCGGACTGGTTTCAGCTGCGGTGGCCGGTAGCGTCGTGGCCGCCGCCGCGTCCTCAAGCATGCGTGGGCCCCATGGCCGGGAGTGCCGTCTGGAGTGCCTTGTGGAGCGCCCTGTGCATATGCGTGCGTGTCCTTTGCTGCGTGCCCTGATTAGAGGGGGACTGCCGGCGGCCCTCACTGCTGCGGGTGGGTGCCGGCCGGCAGCCGGAAGTTGTCTCTTTCAACTCTATCCATAGCTCTACCACCGGGGGCCGACTTTATGGCCGCGCCCGGGCCCGCCCTAGGATGGGAGGGACGCCATCAACCTCCTAGGAATCCTTTGCGCACTTTTGTCTCCGCCGCCGCTGTCCTCATCGGGCTCGTGATGGCTGCCGTCGCCGTTCCAGCCATGTGGGTGGACCGGAACATCGTCCAGGAAGACGGCTTCGTGGCGCTGACCGCGCCGCTGGGCAAGGACCCGGCGTTCCAACAGCGGCTGGCCAGGGCCGCCGTCGCCGGTGTGGCCTCCAGCGCCGGCATCCCAGAAGCCTTCACGGAGCTGGCCCGCCCGGTCCTGGACAATGCGGCGCAGTCACTTACGGGACTGCCCGGCTACCCCGAGGCCTGGGCTGAAACCCTGCGCAAGAGCCACCGCCTCACGTTCGCCGACCCCAACACGCTGCCGCCGGAGGTCGAAGGCACCTCGTCGCTCACCCTGGATGTCGCACCGCTTGCCGGGCTCGTGGCCAAGCAGGTTGCCGATGCGACCACCCTTCCGCTGGAGGCCCCCGGACAGGTGCTGATCCATATCGGGCAGTCCGACCAGCGGCAGTGGATCGAACGCGTCACCGTCTACGCCCCGATGGGGTACGCCGTTGCCGTCGGCGCAGCCATCGCTTTCGTCCTGGCCTTTGTTGCGGCCCGGCGCCGGTGGACCGTCCTGGTCGGCATGGGCGTTGGCGCCCTGGTGCTTGCCGGGGCATGGAAGCTGGCCAGCGATGCCGCCGGCGCCGTCGTCGCCGGGACCTCGAGCGGCAACGATGTGGCGGAGCTCTTCAAGAACGAGTTTGTAGCGGCGTCCTCGGCCAGCTTCGGCCAGTGGATCGCCGCTACCGCCCTGGCAGGCGGTGCCCTGCTGGTCACCGGACTTGCTGTCCGCGTTGTCGGGGGCCGCAAACGGGCCAACATTGAACACCGGTAGCATGGGAGCATGACCACCACCGCTGTTTCCGTTCCGATGCCATCCGTTCCGCGCCGACGGCGTTCACCGGAAGACGTCCTGGCAGCGGCCCCCGTTGCCGGACCGAAAAAGGTGCTGCTGGCGGCCCCGCGCGGCTACTGTGCCGGCGTTGACCGGGCAGTCATCGCGGTGGAAAAAGCCCTGGAGCACTACGGCCCGCCGGTCTACGTCCGCAAACAGATCGTGCACAACGTCCACGTGGTCAGTTCCCTTGAGGAGAAGGGGGCCATCTTCGTCGATGAAACCGACGAGGTCCCCGAGGGCGCCCTCGTGATCTTTTCCGCGCACGGAGTCTCGCCCGCCGTTGTCCAGTCCGCCGAGGACCGCGGCCTGCGCACCATTGACGCGACCTGCCCGCTGGTCACCAAGGTGCACCGCGAAGCCGTCCGGTTCGCCAAGGACGACTTCGACATCCTGCTGATCGGCCACGACGGCCATGAGGAAGTGGAAGGCACCGCCGGCGAAGCCCCCGAACACATCCAGATCATCAACGGCCCGCACGAGGTGGACAAGGTCACGGTCCGCGACCCGGAGAAGGTCATCTGGCTGTCGCAGACCACCCTCAGCGTGGACGAAACCATGGAGACTGTCCGGCTCCTCAAAGAGCGCTTCCCCACCCTGCAGGATCCGCCCAGCGACGACATCTGCTACGCCACCACCAACCGCCAGGTGGCCATCAAGAAGATATCCCCCCAGGCGGACCTCGTGATCGTGGTGGGCTCCGCCAACTCTTCGAACTCCGTCCGCCTCGTGGAGGTCGCCCTGGAATACGGCGCGAAGGCCTCCTACCGGGTGGACTTCGCCAACGAGGTCGACGAGACCTGGTTCGAAGGCGTGGCCACCGTGGGCGTGACCTCCGGGGCGTCCGTCCCAGAGGTGCTCGTCAAGGACGTGCTACGGCTCCTGGCCGACTATGGCTACGGATCGGTCGAGGAAGTCGTCACCGCGGAGGAAGACCTCCTGTTCTCCCTGCCGAAGGAGCTCCGGGCCACCCTGAAGCAGGCCGGCGACGTCACCCGCGCCCTTGGCGGCCGCGGCACCCGCCCCGACCAGTCTTAGGCGCAGGACAGTCCTAGGAACAGGAAAGTTCGGGGCAGTCTTGGGCCCCGACCAGTCCTAGGAACAGGACAGGCCGGGGCGCCGGATTGCCCTAGGCCGCGGACTCTTCGGACTCGTCACGGGGCTGCAGCTCCGGGGCTGCGACCGCCCGCGGCGTCACCTCGACGGCCGGGGGAGTGGCCAGGCCGGCGGCTTCCAGGGCGTTGAGCTTCCTCGCCGTGGGCAGGACGCGGGCCTCCAGGGTCCCGACCATCGAGTTGTACCGCTCCACCGAGGTCTTCAGCGAGGACCCCAGCTTGGTGACGTTCTCGCCGAGGGTGCCCATCCGGTCGTAGAGCTGCCGCGCGAGCTCGAAGAGTTCCCGGGCGCTGTCCGTCAGCACGTCCTGACGCCACGTGAAAGCCACCGATTTGAGCACCGCCAGCAAGGTGCCGGGAGAGGCCAGGACCACGTTCTTGGACAGCGCGTAATCCAGCAGTGCCGGGTCCGCCGAGAGGGCGGCGGCCAGAATGGACTCCGCCGGCAGGAAGCAGACCACCAGCTCCGGCGAGTTGCCCGGGATGTCCCAGTATTTCTTGTTGCCCAGGGCGTCCACGTGGGCTTTAAGGGCCTTGGCATGGGCGGCGAGGTGCACCTGCTGGCTGCCGGGCAGCTGGGTGGCCTGCTGGCCCGCCTGTGCAGCGCCAAGCTCCTGGGCGGCCAGATATGACGCCAGGGGAACCTTCGCGTCGACAACGAGCTGCTTGTCGCCCGGCAGCTGCACTACGAGGTCGGGCCGCAGACTGCCGTCCGGGCCGGCGCCGTGGGCCTGCCCGCTGTGGACCTGTTCGTTGAAATCCACATGCCGCAGCATGCCGGCCGCCTCGACCACCCGGCGCAGCTGGACCTCGCCCCACTGCCCGCGGGCGCTGTTGGAGCGCAGGGCAGACTCCAGGGCATGGGTGGAGCGCAGAAGCTGCTCGTCGGACAGCCGGGCCTCCTGCAGCTGCTGGGCGAGCTGCCCGTACTGCTCCAGCCGGTCGCGTTCGAGCAGGGACACCTGCTGCTGCACCGCCGTAAGTTTCTCCGCCACCGGAGCCAGCGCACGGAGCACACTGCCGTCCTGGTTCCGGGACTCGCCGAGCTCCCTGTTCTGGGCCGCGAGAAGGCGCCTCTCGGCGTCGGCAGCGGCGAACTGGGCGCTGACCTCGGACAGCCGGGCCGATACGGCGTCGAAGTCGTGTTCCACGGCCGCATTTTGCCGGCGGAGCAGGACATAGACCGTGGCGGCGCCGGCAACGGCGCCCGTGAGCAACATGAGCAGGGCGAGAATCAGTGCAAAAGCATCCATGGCTTCACTGTGACATGCCCCTGTGACAGTTTTGGCTTCGACGCCCGGGAGCACCCCGAACACGCAAGGACCGACGTCGAGGAACTGCGCCCCCGGCGCCCCGACCGGCGCCCCGACGGGCGCGCCGACCGGCGCGCCCGGAATGTCCCCTGCGCGCCGCCCTCCGCGCCGGCCGCAGCAAGGATCTCCCGCGGGTGCGGGTAGAATATATGCTCGTGGCACTTACTATTGGCATCGTCGGACTGCCCAACGTCGGCAAATCAACCCTTTTCAACGCACTGACCCGCAACCAGGTCCTCGCGGCGAACTACCCGTTCGCCACGATCGAGCCCAACATAGGCGTCGTGAACCTGCCGGATGCCCGGCTCGAAAAGCTGGCCGGCATCTTCGGCTCCGCGCGCCTGCTGCCCGCCGCCGTGTCCTTCGTGGACATCGCCGGCATCGTCAAGGGCGCCTCCGAGGGTGAAGGCCTGGGCAACCAGTTCCTCGCCAACATCCGCGAGGCCGAGGCCATTGCGCAGGTTGTCCGCGTGTTCGATGACCCGGACGTCATCCACGTCGACGGCAAGGTCGATCCCAGCTCCGACATGGAGACGATCAACACCGAGCTGATCCTGGCCGATCTGCAGACGATCGAAAAAGCCATCCCCAGGATCGAAAAAGAAGTAAAGATCAAGAAGCGGGAGGCGGCCGAGCTGGCAGCCATCCTCGCGGCGCAGGCCGTGCTGGAACGCGGCGACACGATTTTCTCCTCCATCAAGAGCGACAAGCTGGAGATGGAGCACCTCAAGGAACTCGGCCTGCTGACGGCCAAGCCCTTCATCTACGTCTTCAACGCCGACGAGGGAATCCTCGGCAGCCCGGAGAAGCAGGCTGAACTGCGTGCCCTCGTGGCCCCGGCGGACGCCATCTTCCTGGACGCCAAGCTCGAGTCCGACCTGGTGGAGCTCGACGAGGCGGAAGCCCGTGAAATGCTGGAAATGAACGGCCAGGATGAATCCGGGCTGGACCAGTTGGCCCGCGTCGGCTTCCACACCCTCGGGCTGCAGACCTACCTCACGGCCGGCCCCAAGGAAACCCGCGCGTGGACCATCCGCCAGGGCGACACCGCCCCGCAGGCGGCCGGCGTGATCCACTCCGATTTCCAGCGCGGCTTCATCAAGGCCGAGGTCGTCTCGTTCGACGACCTCATCGAGGCCGGCTCCATGGCCGAGGCGAAGGCCCGCGGCAAGGTCAGGATCGAAGGCAAGGAATACGTCATGGCCGATGGCGATGTGGTCGAATTCCGCTTCAACGTCTGACGTCCCCCCGCCCGGCGGAGCGGTAATTCAGCCAAGTAATTAAGGATTAACTGGAGGGTCCCGATTTTCGGATCGGGGCCCTTTCCTGTGCCCGGTTCTTTTATCTTTTTGTTACGCAACCGTCAACGTTTTTGTGGAAAGCTGGTCTTGCGGAACTTGCCCAATGTTGCAGCTCGGTAACGAACTTTACAGTGAGTCAACTTTGGTGGCTCCGAGTGGCATTTGGGGATTACGCTTCATGCCATGTGAGACGGGCCACACTGCCGCTGGGGGAGTGTGGACGTCTGTCTGGCGCCTTAGGCGCCGGTCTCACCCACACCACAGAAACAAGGAGGCGGAATGCGCTTGGGTCGTATTTCCAAAGCAGTGGGCGTGGCGGCAGCAGCTGCCATCGCCCTCAGCGCCTGCGCAGGCAACAGCGGCGGGACAACCCCGACCACTGCGGCCGCAGCAAGCAAGCAAGGCGGATCGGCAACCGTAGTAGAGGTCAACGCGTTCAACACGTTCAACCCGAACACGGCTGACGGAAACACTGACATTAACTCAAAGATCAGTTACGCCACCCACTCGGGCTTCTTCTACATCGACAACAAGCTCAATGTTGTCCGCAACGAGAAGTTCGGCAAGATGGAAAAGGTCTCTGACGATCCGCTGACGGTCAAATACACCATCAACGACGGCGTGAAGTGGTCAGACGGAACGCCCGTCACTGCTGCCGACCTTGTGCTGCAGTGGGCCGCTTTCTCCGGCTACTACAACGACGCTGATGCGGAAGCCAAGACCGGAACGTCCTACTTCTCCTACGCCGGTGACCCCACTGGTATTGGCCTCACCGACTTCCCGGAACTCGGCGACGACGGCCGCAGCATGACGCTGAAGTACTCCAAGCCGTTCGCCGACTGGGAAATCGCCATCGGCGGCCCCGGCATCGACATCCCGGCCCACGTCCTCGCCAAGAAGGCTGGCCTGGCCGACACCAAGGCGTTCATCGACCTGCTCAAGGGCATGCCCCGCGGCGACTCCAAGGCCCCGAAGCCGGCCAACGCGCAGCTGAAGGCCATGGCGGACATGTGGAACACCGGCTTTGACACCAAAACCCTGCCGGCCGATCCGAGCCTCTACCTCTCCAACGGCCCCTTCATCGTCAAGAGCATCAACCAGGACCAGTCCCTGACCATGGTCAGGAACAAGGACTACAAGTGGGGTCCGGAAGCCCAGCTGGACGAAATCACGGTCCGCTACATCGGTGAGGCACCCGCGCAGGTCCAGGCACTGAAGAACGGCGAAGCGGACATCATCGCCCCGCAGGCATCCGCCGACACCGTGGAACAGCTCAAGGCCCTCGAAAGCCAGGGCGTGACGGTCGACGTCGGAAACCAGCTTGCCTACGACCACATCGACCTGAACTACTCGGGCCCGTTTGCCGACAAGAACGTCCGTGAGGCGTTCATGAAGGCCGTCCCGCGCACGGACATCGTCGACAAGATCGTCAAGAAGCTGGATCCGAAGGCTGCACCGCTTGACTCCCAGCTGTTCGTGCCGGACCAGGCTCCGTACGCGGACTCCGTCAAGAACAACGGCTCTTCCGCCTACCAGGGTGTGGACATCGAGGGCGCCAAGAAGCTCCTCAACGGTGCCACCCCCGAAGTTCGCATCATGTACAACAAGGACAACCCCAACCGTGTTGACGCCTACTCCCTGATCAGCGAGTCCGCCACCAAGGCCGGCTTCAAGATCGTCGACGGCGGCCTCGGCAAGTCTGACTGGGGCAAGGCCCTCGGTAACGGCAGCTACGATGCCACCATCTTTGGCTGGAGCAACTCCGGCGTCGGCGTGTCCGGCGTTCCGCAGATCTTCAAGTCCGGCAACGACTCCAACTTCAACCAGTTCAGCGATCCCGAAGCCGACAAGCTGATGGACGAACTGATTGTCACCACCGACAAGAGCAAGCAGGACGGCCTCGTCGCGCAGATCGACAAGAAGATCTGGGATTCTGCCTATGGCCTTCCGCTGTTCCAGTCGGTTGGCGTGGACGCTTACAGCGACCGCGTCACCGGTGTGAAGTACATGCCGAACCAGACCGGCGTTTGGTGGAACTTCTGGGAATGGGCGCAGAAGTAGCCCGCGACCCTAAGTAACACTGCTGGAAAGGCGTCGGGACCACAGCTCTTCGGTCCCGACGCCTTTCTGGCGATATCCTGGCGATGCCGTGGCCCCGCCGCCACATCGGCGGGAACCGGCCAAACTCCGCGACCGGTCCGGGCAATCCCTGGGCCCGAATTCCGAGGTTCTATCCAATGGTGACCTACATCTTCCGGCGGCTTGTGACTGCCGCCCTCATTCTTCTCGGTGCGTCCTACTTCGTGTATCTCCTGACAGCGGCGTCCGGCGATCCCCTGGAGGAATTCCGCGCCAACAACTCGCCGCAGAAGCAACAGCTCATCGACTCGAGGATCGAGCTCCTGCAGCTGGACACCCCTGCCCCGCTGCGGTATTTCAAGTGGTTCGGCGGAGCGGTCCAGTGCCTCATCCCGTTTGCCAATTCCTGTGACCTCGGAAAAAACATCGCCGGCCAGCCCGTCACCGAGGCCCTCGGCTTCGCGCTCGTCCAGACCCTGACCCTGGTCACCGCGGCCACCGTCCTCGCCATCCTGATCGGCATTACCCTGGGCATCGTCACCGCCCTGCGGCAGTACAGCACCTTGGACTACGGCGTCACCTTCATGGCCTTCCTGTTCTTCTCCCTGCCGATTTTCTGGGTCGCCGTCCTGCTCAAGGAATTCGGCGCCATCGGCTTCAACAACTTCCTGAGAAACCCCGACGTGCCGCTGACCACGGCCCTCGGCATCGGCGTCGTCGTCGGCGCAGTGACAGCCGTGGCAGTGGGCGGAGCGATGCGACGCCGGTTGCTGGCCGGCGCGGTCGCCTTCGCTTTCGTCGCGGCGGTGCTCATCTACTTCTCCGCCACAGAATGGTTCAAGACGCCGGGCCTGGGCCCTGTGGTCATCGCCATTGCCGGTACAGGCATCGCCTTCGCCGTGACCCTGCTCTCCGCCGGACTGAAAAACCGCAAGGCCCTGCAGTCGGCACTCATCGCCGTCGGCGTCGGCGTCGTACTGTACTTTGTCCTCCAGCCCCTGCTCAACGAGGCCACGTTCATTATGATCGTGCTCCTGGCTGTCGCCTTCGTCCTGATCGGGATGGGCATCGGCTACCTCGTGGGCGGCTACGACCGCGGGCAGTCCATGCGGGCCGCGGGAATCACCTCGTTCCTGGTCGGCTTCCTGATCCTGCTGGACCGTTACATGCAGGCCTGGCCCACCTACTTCAACAACAGCCGTGTGCGCGGCCGGCCGATCGCCACGATCGGTGCCAACACGCCGAACATCGACGGCGACTTCTGGGTCCTGGGCCTTGACTCCTTCACCCACCTGATCCTGCCCACCCTGGCCCTGATCCTCATTTCACTGGCCAGCTACACGCGGTTTACCAGGGCGTCGATGCTGGAAATCATGAACATGGACTACATCCGCACGGCCCGGGCCAAGGGCCTGAGCGAGCGGACCGTCGTCATGCGCCACGCCTTCCGCAACGCGCTGATCCCGATCGCGACGATCGTGGCCTTCGACATCGGAGCGCTGATCGGCGGTGCCGTCATCACCGAGACCGTGTTCTCGGTCCGCGGCATGGGCTTCCTCTTCCTGGACGGGATCTCCCACGTCGATCCCAACCCAGTCATGGGGGTCTTCATCTGCGTGGCCATCACGGCCATGGTCTTCAACCTCATCGCGGACCTCGCCTACTCCGCACTGGATCCGCGTGTAAGGGTAAAAGCATGAGCCAGCCAAGCCAGCAGGAAGTCATCATGGCCGAAGACGCCTCCCGGACACCCCCCGCCGCAGGCATCGAGCCTGTCATCGAGGCCAAGGGCCTCAGCCAGGGCCAGATCGTCCGGAAGCGGTTCCTTGGGCACTCCGGCGCCATCATCGGCCTGGTGGTGTTCTCCCTCATCTTCATCGTGGCCTTCACCTCGGTGGGCTACCTCGGCATCCCGGGTTGGTGGAAGTACACCCACGAGCAGGTCTCACCCCTGGTCAACGACGGCGCTCCGACCTCGTCGCTGTGGCCGCTGGCCTGGGGCGAACACCCGTTCGGCCAGGACCGGATCGGCCGCGACCTCTTCGCCATGACCATGCGCGGCGCGCAGCAGTCCATCACCATCATGATCGTGATCGGCCTCATCGCCGGCCTGATCGGCGTGGTGGTCGGGGCCATCTCGGGATACTTCCGGGGCTGGGCCGAGGCCATCCTGATGCGCCTCACCGATGTCATCATCATCATTCCGGCCCTCCTGCTGGCCGCCGTCATGGCGCAGCTCGCCGGCCGCCGGGACCAGGGAAGCTGGTTCGCGTCCTTCGCCAGCACCAACGGCGTCCTGGCCCTCGGAATTTTCCTGGGCCTGATCAGCTGGGTCGCCCTGGCCCGCCTGATGCGGGGAGAATTCCTGTCCCTGCGCGAACGCGAGTTCGTGGATGCGGCCCGGATTTCCGGTGCCAGCAACGCCAGGATCATCTTCAAGCACATCCTGCCCAACGCCGTCGGTGTGCTGATCGTGAACGTCACCCTGACCATGTCCGCGGCAATCCTGACCGAAACGGCGCTGAGCTACCTCGGCGTCGGTGTCAAGGCGCCGGACACGTCCCTGGGCCTGCTCATCTCGCAGAACCAGCAGGCCTTCTCCACCCGGCCCTGGCTGTTCTGGTTCCCCGGCATGTTCATCGTGCTCATCTGCCTCAGCATCAACTTCATCGGCGACGGCCTGCGGGACGCCTTTGACCCGCGGCAGAAGAAGTTCAATGCCAAAAAGGCGAGGGCCGTTGCAGGACCCGCGGTGCAGGCAGGTGCTGTCACGACCCTCGACGGGACTGGGTCTGAGGAAAGCAGGCCCGAGGATCCTGGCTACGAGGGATTCCGGCCCGGGCCTCCGGCCGATGGATCAAAGGGCCACTAAGATGCCGGCCCCGTGCAGGACCGTGCTACCTGGCGGTCACCGCCAGGTAGCTGGCCGCGAGGAGCAGTACGACGGCGCCGATCGCCACCCAGCGGACGGTGACGGTCACGGCGGCGCTGGAGGCGTCGGCGTCGAGCTTCCCGCCCTCCACCAGCTCATGCCACCGGGCCCGCACCAGCAGGGCGGCCTGGCCGGAGTCAGTGGTCTTCAGGTCGCCGGGACGGACCGACTTGCCGGGGCCGTACGTGGTTGCCGGGAGGCCGCGAAGGTCTTCCGGGCGGGCATGGCGGCCGCCCCAGATGCCTGGGGCAGGCGCTGCCCAGGACGTGTAGCTTTTCTCCGCGGTGACCAGGGTCAGCGCGAAGCGGGTATCGACGTGCACCAGCGCGGCCCACGGGACCTCGATGGAGCGGAACGGATTTTCCAGGGTGACCCCGGCGTCAGCGACCACCACCGACGGCATCCAGAACAGCTGCCAGCCCATGAAGGCAACGAAGGCCAGCGGTGCGATGCCCGCCAGCGCCGCCGGACCTGCCATGACGACCGTAGCCACGACGCCGAAGCAGGCCACCGCCCAGGACAGCCACGCGAACCATTTGTTCGTTCGTGCTTTGAAGACTTCAACATTTCCGGCATGCGGCGCAGAGCTCATGCCCCCAATAATTCAGTATTCCGAGCCGCAGCACTAATCCCCGGTGCACCGGCGGCCCGGGCGGAAGGATAGCCCATCATGACTGACTTCATCACACTCGATCCGCCGGCGGCACCTGCGCCTGGCAAAGGCGACGCCGTCCTGGAGGTCCGGGACCTCTGCGTGGATTTCGGCGTGGACAAGAAATGGGTTCCGGCCGCGATCGGACTCAACTACGAAGTCCGGGCCGGTGAAGTGCTCGCCATCGTGGGGGAGTCCGGGTCCGGAAAAAGCGCAAGTTCCATGGCGCTGCTGGGCCTGCTGCCCAGCAACAGCCGTGTGAGGGGAAGTGTCAAGCTCGCCGGCCGGGAACTGCTGGGGAGCAACGCCTCCAATATCCGTGCCGTGCGCGGCAAGGACGTCGCGGTGATCTTCCAGGAACCCATGACGGCCCTGAACCCGGTCTACACCGTCGGGGCGCAGATCGTGGAAACTGTGCGCCTGCACAACGAGGTTTCGCCGGAGGAAGCCAAACTCCGTGCCCTGCGCATGCTGGAACTTGTAGAACTGCCCGATCCGGAGAAGGCCTTCCGCTCCTACCCGCACCAGCTTTCCGGCGGCCAGCGCCAGCGCGCCATGATCGCGCAGTCGCTCTCCTGCGACCCCAAGCTGCTCATTGCCGATGAGCCCACCACGGCCCTGGATGTGACAGTCCAGGCCGAAATCCTTGACCTCATGCGCAACCTGAGGAACAAACTGGACAGCGCCATTGTGCTCATCACCCATGACATGGGGGTGGTGGCCGACCTCGCCGACCGAATCGCCGTCATGCGCAAGGGCCTCATCGTGGAGACTGGGACCGCAGCCCAGATCTTCCACAACCCGCAGCACGAATACACCCAGGCCCTGCTGGCCGCAGTCCCGCACCTGGGCCAGGGCGGCTCGGAGTCCGCGGCGGACGTGGACGTCACCGCCGCCCTCGCCGCCGCAACCCACGCCGAGATCCAATCCATCCCGGAAGACGAGCTGATCCGGCGGGAGCGGGAGAACGCCGCCGCCCTGGCAATGGCCGAGGCGGTCAAGCCGAAGGGCGAACCGGTCCTGGAGCTCAGCGACGTCGCCATCGAGTACCCGAAGCAGGGACGGGTGCCGGCCTTCCGGGCCGTGGAAGGTGCCAACCTGGTCATCTATCCCGGACAGGTGGTGGGCCTCGTCGGCGAGTCGGGGTCGGGCAAGACCACGATCGGCCGGGCCGCGGTGGGCCTGCTCCCGGTGGCGGCAGGCACCATGAAGGTCGTCGGCCAGGACATTTCCGCCGCCAAGAAGAACGGCCGCCAGCTCCAGGAAATGCGCCGGCACGTCGGCATGGTGTTCCAGGACCCGTCGTCGTCCCTGAACCCCAGGCTGCCCATCGGGGAAAGCATCGGGGAGCCGATGTACCTGTCCGGGGTCGCGAAGGGGGCGGAACTGCAGCAGCGGATCGAGGCGCTCCTGGACCAGGTGGAGCTCCCGCGGGACTACCGCAACCGCTACCCGCACGAGCTCTCCGGCGGGCAGAAGCAGCGCGTGGGGATCGCCCGTGCCCTCTCGCTCAAACCGAAGCTGATGGTCGCCGACGAACCCACCTCCGCCCTCGATGTCTCGGTACAGGCCAGGGTGCTCGATCTCTTCCAGAACCTGCAGAAGGAACTGGGGTTCGCCTGCCTGTTCGTCACCCATGACCTCGCGGTGGTGGACGTGCTCGCGGATCGGATCTGCGTCATGCAGCGCGGCAGGATCGTGGAGCAGGGGACCCGTGACCAGATCCTCCGCAACCCGCAGGAGCCCTACACCCAGCGGCTCCTGGCGGCCGTTCCGCTGCCGGACCCGGACAAGCAGCGGGAGCGCCGCGAACTCCGCGCGCAGCTACTTTCCGGGGCCAGCTGACGGGACCTCCGGCGGGTTCTGCGCGGGGCCCTGGCGGGGTCCTCGCGCCGGGACCCGCGCAGGGCCCTGACGCCCGTCCAGGGCGCGGATTCCAGTTAATTGAGGGTAACCGGGATCACACGCGGGCGTATACTACCAGCCAGTAGCGTGTGACTTGAAATACTCTGCGTTTGACGTATGTCGTCATGAGATTGTCGGATCACGGTTTGGCAACGGAGTTCCAACATTTGGACACTTAAGGGCTAGGCTACTTCCATATGTAGGCCACGTCACAGGGGATACCCCTGTGCCTGCTTACGGGGAAGCATAAGTTTTTCCCTCACGAACTCCCACAACTCATAGGAGGCGGAATGCGTTTTTCGCGCACTTCCAAAGCACTGGGCATGGTGGCTATCGCCGCCCTCGCCCTGACCGGATGCGGTGCCAGCGGCTCCGCAACCGGTAGCGGCAGTACCGGCGGCGACACCAGCAAAGTGATCCTCGCCGATGGCTCCGAACCCCAGCGTCCCCTCATGCCGGCCGACACCAACGAGGTCGGCGGCGGCAAGGTCATCGACATGATCTTCGCGGGCCTGGTCAGCTACGACCCCAGCGGCAAGCCGGTCAACGAACTCGCCGAGTCCATCGAGGGCAAGGACGGCCAGCACTTCACCATCAAGGTCAAGAAGGACCAGAAATTCACGAACGGCGAGGCCATCACGGCCAAGACCTTCGTTGATTCCTGGAACTTCGGCGCCGCAGCCAAGAACGCCCAGCTCAGCGGCGGATTCTTCGAAAGCATCAAGGGCTACGACGAAGCCAGCGCAGAAGGCTCCACCGTGGAGACCATGTCCGGCCTGAAGGTCGTTGACGACCAGACGTTCACCGTCGAACTGAAGCAGCCGGAATCTGACTGGCCGCTTCGCCTGGGCTACACCGCGTTTGTTCCGGTCCCCTCCGGCGCGCTGAAGGACCCGAAGGGCTTCGGCGAGAAGCCAGTCGGCAACGGCCCGTACAAGCTCGCGGACGGCGGCTGGCAGCACAACGTGCAGATCCAGCTCGTTCCGAACCCGGACTACAACGGCCCTCGCAAGGCCAAGAACGCCGGCGTGACCTTCAAGATCTTCCAGAACGACGACGCCGCCTACCAGGACCTGCTGTCCAACAACCTGGACATCCTGCAGACCATCCCCACCAGCGCGCTGAAGAACTTCAAGTCTGACCTCGGCGACCGCACCATCAACAAGCCGTACGCCGGCAACCAGACCATCGCCATCCCGGAATACCTCCCGGAGTGGAGCGGCGAGGCCGGCAAGCTCCGCCGCCAGGCGATCTCCATGGCCATCAACCGCGACGAGATCACCAAGGTGATCTTCAGCGGCGCCCGCCAGCCGGCCAAGGACTTCACGGCTCCCGTGCTTGACGGCTACAGCGACGCGATCGCCGGTGCCGATAACCTCAAGTTCGACGCCACCAAGGCCAAGGAAGCCTGGGCCAAGGCCGACGCAATCCAGAAGTGGGACGCCAACGAGACGTTCACCATTGCCTACAACGCCGACAAGGGCGGACACAAGGCCTGGGTTGAAGCAGTGGTCAACCAGCTCAAGAACACGCTTGGCATCAAGGTTGAAGGCAAGCCGTACGCCACCTTCAAGGAAGCCCGCAACGACGCTACCGCCAAGACCCTCACCGGCTCCATCCGTGCCGGCTGGCAGGCAGACTACCCGTCGCTGTACAACTTCCTCGGCCCGATCTACAAGACCGGTGCCGGCTCCAACGACGCTAACTACGCCAACCCGGCATTCGACAAGGCCATCTCCGACGGCCTGAACGCCGCGTCGGTCAGCGACGGCAACAAGGCCATGAACAAGGCCCAGGAGATCCTCCTGACGGACCTGCCGGCCATCCCCCTGTGGTACCAGGTTGCCCAGGGCGGCTGGAGCGACAAGGTCACCAACGTTGACTACGGCTGGGACGGCGTCCCGCTGTACTACAACGTCACCGGTAAGTAACAACTAAGCGACGGCGGGGGCCGCCCTTATTGGGGCCTCCGCCGTCGTCGTGTTTTCCCGCCATTTTATTTTCTTGATGCCCGGCACTTCGGGCGAACTTTTCGCAGCCCTGCCGCCGTGAGTGAACCGGCGCCGGCCTGCATCCATAGTGAAAAGGTTCTTTGATGAACAACTCCGCCGCATCCCTGGACAGGATGCTTGCCAACGAGGGTGTGACTCGCTGATGTCGACATACATCCTCAAGCGTTTCCTGCAACTGATTCCCGTCTTCCTGGGCGCAACACTGCTGGTCTACTTCCTGGTCTTCAGCCTGCCCGGGGACCCCATCGTGGCACTGTTCGGCGACAAGCCGGTGAACGAGGCCGTGGCAGCCAAGCTGCGTATGCAGTACCACCTGGACCAGCCGTTCTGGATGCAATACCTGCTCTACCTCAAGAGCATCTTCACGTTCGACCTCGGCCAGGACTTCTCCGGACGCCCCATCGCGACCGTGCTCGGCGAGGTCTTCCCCGTCACGGCGCGGCTGGCCATCATGGCCCTGATCTTTGAAGCTGTCTTCGGCATCGTCTTCGGCCTCATCGCAGGCCTGCGCAAGGGCAAGTTCTTTGACGCCACGGTCCTGGTCGCTTCCCTGATCGTGATCGGCATCCCGATCTTCGTCTTGGGCTTCCTGCTGCAGTTCACCATCGGCGTCCAGCTCGGCTGGGCCAAACCGACCGTCAGCTCGGCCGCGACCGTCCAGGACCTCATCCTGCCGGCGATCGTGCTCGGACTGGGATCTTTCGCCTACGTCTTGCGGCTGACCCGCACGTCCGTCATCGAAAACATGAACGCCGACTACGTCCGCACCGCCACGGCCAAGGGCCTGTCCCGGTTCCGGGTGGTCCGCGTCCACATCCTGCGCAACTCCCTGATTCCCGTCATCACCTTCCTGGGTGCCGACCTCGGCGCCCTCATGGGTGGCGCGATCGTCACGGAAGGCATTTTCAACGTCCCTGGCGTGGGCAACCGGCTCTACCGGGCCGTCCTATCCGGCGAAGGCCCCACCGTGGTCTCGATTGTCACCGTCCTGGTGCTGATCTACTGCCTGTCCAACCTGCTCGTTGACCTGCTTTACGCCTGGCTTGACCCGAGGATCCGCTATGACTCCTGAGAACACCACCGCACGTCACGCCGTTGCCACTCGTCCGGGCCGCCGGATCGAGCACTTCGTGGCCGATGTCTCCGAGACCCCGCTCCTGGCGACGGACCGGGTCAAGGACGAAGCCGCACCGCTGAGCCTGTGGGGCGAAGCCTGGAAGAACCTGCGCCGGCAGCCGCTCTTCCTCATTTCCGCGTTCCTGATCCTGGTGGTCGTGGCAGTCTCCCTCTTCCCGGGACTCTTCTCGCCGATCGACCCGACGTCGGAGGCGTGCCAGCTGGCCAACTCCGATGCCGGCCCCGCCGCGGGCCACCCGCTGGGCTTCACCCAGCAGGGCTGCGACGTCTACGCCCGCGTCATCTTCGGTACACGGTCCTCGGTAACCGTGGGCCTCTTCACCACCATCGGCGTGCTCCTGATCGGCGGCATCATGGGCGCAGTTGCCGGCTATTACGGCGGCTGGATCGATTCGGTCCTGGCCCGCATCAATGACATCTTCTTCGCCCTGCCCCTGATCCTGGGCGCGATCGTGCTCATGCAGCTGCCGATGTTCCGTGCCAACCGCACGGTGTGGACGCTGGTGCTCATCCTGGTGGTCTTCGGCTGGCCGCAGATCTCGCGCATCACCCGCGGCGCCGTCATCGAAGTCCGGAACGCCGACTTTGTCACGGCCGCCCGGTCGCTGGGCGTCTCGAAGTTCAGTGCGCTCATGCGCCACGTCCTGCCGAACTCGCTGGCTCCGATCATCGTCGTGGCCACCATCTCCCTGGGCACGTTCATCGTGGCCGAATCCACGCTGTCCTTCCTCGGCATCGGGCTGCCGCCCAGCGTCATGTCCTGGGGTAACGACATCCAGGCGGCGCAGGCCTCTCTGCGGTCCAACCCGATGCCGCTGCTCTACCCGGCCATCGCCCTGTCCATCACCGTCCTGAGCTTCATCATGCTGGGCGACGCCCTGCGTGATGCCCTCGATCCCAAAGCGCGCAAGCGATGAAAGGGGACACCATGAGCGCCTCTGTTGGATTCCAGGAGGCGGAGTACGCAATCGAGCGCCCGCTGCTGGAAATCAAGGACCTCGCCATTGGTTTCACCACCAGCAACGGCCAGGTCAACGCCGTCCGCAACGCCCACCTCACCATCATGCCGGGCGAAACCGTCGCGATTGTGGGCGAGTCAGGCTCCGGCAAGTCCACCACCGCACTGGCGGCCATCGGCCTGCTGCCGGGCAATGGCCGCGTCACTGCGGGCCAGATCCTGTTCGACGGCGAGGACATCTCCAACACCAGCGAAAAGCGGATGATTGACCTCCGCGGCAACAGCATCGGCATGGTTCCGCAGGACCCGATGTCCAACCTCAACCCGGTGTGGAAAATCGGCGACCAGGTTCGCGAGACACTGAAGGCCAACGGCCTGCCGAGCGGCCCCGACGACGTCGCAAAGGTCCTGTCCCAAGCCGGGCTGCCGGATGCCGCCAGCCGCGCCAAGCAGTACCCGCACGAGTTCTCCGGCGGCATGCGCCAGCGCGCGCTGATCGCGATCGGGCTCTCCTGCCAGCCGCGCCTGCTCATCGCGGACGAGCCGACGTCGGCGCTCGATGTCACCGTGCAGCGCCAGATCCTCGATCACCTGGACAAGATGACCACGGAACTGGGCACCGCGGTGCTGCTGATCACCCACGACCTCGGCCTCGCCGCCGAGCGCGCCGACCAGGTGGTGGTCATGTACCGCGGCCAGGTTGTCGAGTCCGGGCCTTCGCTGGAGCTGCTGCAGAACCCGCAGCACCCTTACACCCAGCGGCTGGTGGCCTCGGCGCCGTCGCTGGCGTCCCGGCGCATCCAGGCCGCCAAGGAACTGGGCGTGGAGACTGACGACATGCTCGCCCCGAGCGAGACCGGCGTGGTTGAACCGTCCAAGACCGACGACGTCCTGCAGATCCAGAACCTCAGGAAGGTCTTCAAGCTGCGCTCGGGCCTGGGCAAGTCCACGGACTTCACCGCCGTCGACGACGTCTCCTTCAGCGTCAGGCGCGGAACCACGACGGCGATCGTGGGGGAGTCGGGCTCCGGCAAGTCCACGGTGGCCCAGATGGTGCTGAACCTCCTGACGCCGACCTCCGGCAAGATCATCTTCGACGGCGTGGACACCTCCACGCTGAACAGCAAGGAGATCTTCGCCTTCCGGCGCCGGGTACAGCCGATCTTCCAGGACCCGTACGGTTCCCTGGACCCGATGTACAACATCTACAGGACCATCGAGGAGCCGCTGCGGACCCACAAGATCGGGGACAAGGCCAGCCGCGAGAAGAAAGTCCGGGAACTGCTGGACCAGGTGGCGCTGCCGCAGTCCACCATGCAGCGGTACCCGAATGAGCTCTCCGGCGGCCAGCGCCAGCGTGTCGCGATCGCCCGCGCCCTGGCACTGGATCCCGAAGTGATCATCTGCGACGAGGCCGTGTCGGCACTGGATGTGCTGGTGCAGGCCCAGGTGCTGAACCTGCTCGCCGAACTGCAGTCCCGGCTCGGCCTGACCTACCTGTTCATCACGCACGACCTCGCGGTGGTCCGGCAGATCGCGGACCACGTGTGCGTAATGGAGAAGGGCAAGCTGGTGGAGACGGGGTCAACGGACGACGTCTTCGAGTCGCCGCAGCGCGAGTACACGAAGGCGCTGCTCAACGCCATCCCCGGCGCGGGACTCATGCTTCCGCCGGAAGTGGAAGTGGCCTGAGCACCTTTCCTTAGGGCCTGAGCAAGTCTGCCGCTAGCAGAAAAGGAGCCGGGGTGGGCCCGGGGGGGGGGCCCCCGCGCCGGTTGGGGGGGCTTTTAAAAAAAAAACCCCCCACCCCAACCAAATACACAGGGGGTTGGGGCGGGGGGGGGTTTAAT
>NZ_JBHVTV010000004.1:0-285077 GCF_042884475.1 Arthrobacter sp. NPDC058130 | reverse complement strand
CTGCACCCGGGAGGGTGTGGGAGAGTAGGTCACCGCCGGAACACCATTCAGGTCGAGGACCCCCAACCACAGGTTGGGGGTCCTCCCGCATTTAACCCACAAAACAGGAGCAGCCGGCCACCCACGGCCGGCACCGCTGCCGCCGTCGCCGGCCGGATTCATTCGGGTGATTGACGTTTGATGGAGGCTGAAATTCGATCCTCCATTGCTCGAACGCCGCCTACCGCCGCTGGTCCCATCAACTGTCGTGCACGGTTCACGGCGTCCCGGACTTCGCGACGCACCACGCGTTCATTCTGACTCGACGACTTTTCCCTGGTTTCTCTTGCCAGATCGAGCAGAGCCTGCGGAGCGTAGTGGTTGACGCTCATGTCCGTGAGTAGGGGTAGTTGCACCCTCAGATCCTGCTCGATAGCAGTGCGAAGGGGGCCTAAGCGAAGCAACTGAGTGAGGAAATCCGGACTCAATACGGGCGACGGAGGGGCGTTAGGGCCTAGGCGCTCCCGGAGGTGGTCCTTCATTTTCATTGCTGTTCCATCGAACGTCAGCCACCAAGCAAGGTAGCCCATGGGTGATGGTCCAGTCGTCCGTCGGTACTCGATGACGCCGACAGAGTTTTCAACGTCGTGGGCAATCAGGCGTGACCGCGTCCCTTGATCGGCTCCGTAGTCACCTCGTTGACGCCTTCTCTCGTGAGTCTCATTCCATAGTTCCTGAACTGCGCCCCGAAGTTCGATCGATGCGGCATCGGAGTACTCAAGGAGATTTTTGGTCTCGATAGAGAATTCATCGGCAAGGTAGTCGCTGACATCCTGCAATGGTTGTTCGCGTCCACAGATGTCCCTTTGCCAGTCCAGGAATTCATGCTCTGGCCGGCCCGATAGCACGAAGGCCGAGTAGAGGAAGGGGACCCTTCCCGTCCAAGCCGACGTTCTGTTGTGGCCATAGGCAACGGCCAGGTTGAGGTGTCTTTCAACCTCTTCGACGACGCCTTCAGTTACGTATAGAACCAGCCCAGCATCTACCGCTGCTCGCATCAAAATTGTAAAGTGGCGCTCTTCCGGATCGTCTACCAGGCTCTCCCCGATTAGCGGCAGGATCGCGGTGGTGTCCATCCATATGTCGCCCTCGCTGAAGACGTTGAGCATGACTTTCTGGACGTCCGGCGTTTGTTTCAGGAACGCGAAAAGCGTGTATGCGTCAGCTAGTCGCCGGAGATGGGACTGTGTTTGAGGCGAAGGCTGCTCCAATACGTGCATTATGGCTGCGGCCGCGGCATCAGAACTGAGCTCGTTGATGCCTCCGTCTGCTGTAATCTTGTCCGCTATGGCTACAGGACTGAGCTGGAACGGTTCTCCTGTTTGCACAGCTTCGGCAAAAGACTCACCTCGTTCCAAAAGTGTTTCGTCCAATGCAGTTCGTAGCTCCCGAGAAATCTCTGTCAGCTGCGCCGCGCTCAGTTCCTTCGGTACTTCGAGGGCTCGAACCGCCACAACGAGTTCAGCATCTAGAACAGCTTCATCAAGAAGGAACCTGGCTGTCTGATCATTTATCCTTTTGGCCTCCTCAAAACTGAGATGGTAGGTGTCCTCAGACAAGGACGCTGATTTGTGTTGCTTAACGGGTCCCTTCCGAGATAGCCGGTTCAACGCGCTCAGGGTCAGCGCATCGATTTGCCCTCGCTTCCCCACGGGCATGCGGAGGGCGACTCCGTCTTGGATCTCGCTCAGGCTGAGTCTATTGTCGGTGCTCGAATCGTGAAGCGCCGCCAAGACCAACGAATCGAAGCAGCTCTTGGTCAGGCTCTGATCGGTTGCCTGATCTTCGCTGTCGAGTGCCAAGTGCAGTACCGCGACCTTACTTTCGCCCGCTGTCAGGGTCGATGTTCTGTCGATGACCCCGCGTTTGGACAGGATCGGGTCAACAAATCTCCTGGCCAGCTCTTCACTTGCCACACGGCGTTGAGGATAGGACAGCTCACGGTCCACAAACCACGACCGGTCGCGGATATCTATGGTTATGTTCCGATCACGTCGGGACTCTTCCCTGAGTGCATCCGCAGCCGGACCAATCACCTGGTTGGTCGTGTAGATCATGGTGCTGACTGAAGGAAAATTTTCCTTGAGGGTGTCCAGCGTAGCCGTAATTTTTGTTTTCCAACTCGCCGTGACTGAGTACTGAAATGCAACTTTTGGCACACCGTCAATCGTGAATATTTCGGCGTCTCTGCCCTTGTCTCCGTTCGGAGCTGCCATTGTCCGCAGGTCTGGATATTCGACCGCTAGGAACTCCGACGCAAACTTTTCAAATATCTCCCAGTCTCCAGGGCCAATTCGTTCTAGGGCGAGGGACAATCGCGGGTTCGGCATGACCGAATCATAACCACCACAAACCTTCCTTGAACATCGTTGCTGGGTCGAGAACCGAATGCCGCTCGGGAGGCGGCGGCCCAGGCTCAGGTCCAGGCCCGGCGACCGGCGGCCACATCGATCTGGGCAAACGGACCCCCCAGTGGCCACCCAGCGCTGCAAGAATCAAGTATCTGGACCGTCCTCCCGGTCACGCAACCGTGCCAAAAGTCCCGTTGACTTTCGTGTCGCCTGCGAGGACGATGTCGTGTGTAAGTCGATGATGGGGGCATAACTCCGAGTCTGACCTGCCGAGAATACGCAAGTGTACTGATTATTCCCGCGGTGAACTTTGACTCTGCAGTGGAATATCGCTTATCGCGGAGTTTATAATTCCGCGTTTGTTAATCAACTCCGAATCTGGGGATCAACGGAGAGAAAATGAGCAAGATTTCTTTTAAACCGGTTGCAGACGCGCCCGGTCCTTTTACATCTGAACCTGTCGAATCCCGCCAGGGAGATCGACTCCGTGCGATGATGCACGGTCAAACAGCACTATCAGCAACAGAGGGCAAGACACCAGATCTCGTGGTTTCACGAACACCGAACCCTGGATTTGACGTGGTCGCGTTCAGTGTGTCGGGTATATGGGAAGCGGCCAACCGTGCCGGTCGCGCTTGGGACGCAATTAGCGATGTTCTCACTGACGACGGTGGCGGTGGCGGCGGCGGTGCTCGCATACTGGTGAGCTCGGACGAAGCCGAAATCGTCACAACGCCAAGGGCGCCGGCCCTGTTTAGTCCGCGAATATAGACGCCCCGGTTCAGCAGCGTTTGGACCTTCGGAAAGGACCGGGGGCAGGCCACTAGATATGCCTGCCCCCGGTCGATCCGGGCCATCACCCATACCGGGCTTCGGATTCACTTCCCGGGGTTGCGTCCGGTGGTCGGATGCAAGAAAAAGTCGTGGACGGAGAGAGACTCATGACCACTCAGGAAACCGGGCCAACAAGTGGCGGGGGACCGGTGTCGGTCCGACCGCTGCGCGAGGCGGACCTCGATCGCGCTGACGAGATCGTAAGGGTGGCATTCGGGACGTTCCTCGGCGTCCCCGATCCGTTCGGATCCGCCGACTATGTACGCACTCGTTTTGCCGCAGATCCGCACGCCGCCTTCGCCGCGACAGTCGACGGCGAGCTCGCCGGATCGAACTTCGCCACCAACTGGGGCAGCGTCGGATTCTTCGGTCCATTGACCGTGCGGCCGGACCTGTGGGACCACGGCGTCGGCAAAAGCCTGATGGAGCCGATCATGGACTGCTTCGAGTCCTGGGGGAATAGCCACCTCGGCCTGTTCACCTTCTCGCACAGTCCTAAACACCTTGAGCTCTACCGCCGGTACGGTTTCTGGCCCCGGTTCCTGACCGCCGTCATGCGAAAGCAGGTCGCGGCCCGTAACTCGGTGCCCGCCCTGGTGACGTATGGCGGGCTGTCCGCCGTCGAGCGTCCCGACTATCTCAATGCCTGTCGCGCCCTGACCGATGCCGTGTACGAGGGTCTGGACCTGGAACGAGAGATTTTGGCCGCGCACGCGCAGGACCTTGGAGACACTGTGTTGCTGCCGGGCGAGTCGGGGCTCGACGGGCTGGCCGTGTGCCACTGCGGACCGGGATCGGAGGCCGGCGCGGATGTGTGCTTCGTCAAGTTCGGCGCCGTACGCCCCGGCCGGGAGGCCGGTGACAGATTCGAACGGCTGCTCGACGCCTGCGAGCAACTGGCCGCCGAGCGCGGACTCGGTCAGCTGGACGCCGGGATGAACCTGGGCCGTCCGGACGCTTATCAACGCATGGTTGCCCGCGGTTTCCGTACCGGGTTGCAGGGCGTGACCATGCACCGGCCCAACGAGCCCGGCTACAGCCACCCGGACGCTTACGTGATCGACGACTGGCGCTGACACCCAATCCCCGACCGTGCACCACATATGGATGCAGCGGTGCGAGGCGACCTTCGGAAAACCTGCGGGAACCGAGGCCGCCCATTGAGGCACGTGTAGTCGCAGGCTAGGGTTTGAGACCCTACCAGGCGGACTAGATAGGACCCACGATGAGCCCCGGATCTAGATTCGCCTCAGGTAAGCACGAAGCCGGTCAACGGCTGCTGCCCCGGAGCACGAGGCGGTGGAGGCGGGTGTCGGCAGCGGTAGCCTTTGTGCTCGCCGCGGCCGGAGTTTCCGTCGTCGGAGCCCCCGCGGAAGCGGCCACGCTGACCTTCTCGGCGTCGGCGGATGCTGTGGTGAAGCGTGACAGTCCCACGATCAACTTCGGCAAGGCAACGAGCATGAAGGCCGACAACTCGCCGGTCGAGACGATATTCATCCGGTTCACGGTGACAGGGACCACGGGAAGCACCGTGACGAGCGCCAAACTGCGGCTGTTCGCGACTGATCCGTCCAACTCGGGCGGCCAGGTCCGCAGGGTGCTGAACAACACCTGGAGCGAAACCGCACTGACATTCAACAATGCGCCGGTCGCCGAACCGACCGTAGTGGCTTCCCGCGGGGCGGTAGCGGACAACACGTTCGTGGAGTTTGACCTGACCAGCGTCATCAAGGGCAACGGCACGTATTCCTTCCGCATCAGCAACACGTCCTCAGACGGTGTCATCTACAGCTCGAGGGAAGCGCCAACCGTTGCACAGCGCCCCCGACTGACCGTCACCACGAACGCCATACCGCCGCCGCCTCCCCCACCGCCGCCACCACCGCCCCCGCCGCCGCCGGCCAACCCGTGCGGCAAGACGGCGACCCCGCCAGCGACTTATGACCACGTCATCTGGATCCTCTTCGAAAACAAGACCTACTCGCAGGTGATCGGGAACGCGAGTGCGCCGTACATGACGCGAACCGCGAACCAGTGCGCCTCGGTGTCCACGTGGAGTGATGCCGGCTTGGGTCTGCCGTCCCTACCGAGCTATCTGGCCATGACCTCGGGCAGCACCCAGGGCGTCACGTCCGATTCGAACCCGAGCGGACTGCCACCGATTACCGCCGACAACATCTTCCGGCAGGTCAGGGCAACCGGGCAGACACAGAAGAGCTATCTGGAAGACATGCCATCGAATTGCCGGCTGACCGCATCAGGGTTGTATGCGGAGCGGCACAACCCCGAAATCTATTACCAAGGACCGGGGGACCGGGCGGCCTGTGCCACCAACAACGTCCCCATGGGCACGGTGAGTTCTGGGAATCTTGCGAGGGATCTGGCCAACAACACGCTGCCGAACTTCGCCATGATGGTGCCAAACGTCTGCAACGACATGCACGACTGTAGTGTGGCCACGGGTGACACCTGGCTTTCCCAGTGGCTGCCCGTCATCCTGGCCAGCCCCAGCTACCAAGGAGGACGCACCGCGATATTCGTGGTCTTCGACGAAGATACACCGGCGCCCAATTTTGTGGTGGCACCGTCCGTGGTCCCCGGCACCGTTATCCAGGGTTCCTACAGCCACTACTCGCTGCTGCGAACCACCGAGGAGATGTTGGGGATCGGCCCTAAGCTGCTCAACGCCGGCTCGGCGCTGAGCCTGCGGCCGCCGCTGCGCATCTGAGCCCCGGATTCTGAGCCGCGGAATCTGAGCCTCGGGTTCTTAGCCCCGGACCCCAGGCCCCAGATTCCCAGCAGACTCCCGGGAAACTCCCGGGCGCGGTGGAACGTTCTCCCGGGTGCGCTCGTTAGTATTCGACGGGGCTGGATTCCAAAAACCAGCCCACCGCTTTCGTTCTAAGGACACCTCAATGCCCGAGCGCACTATCGTCATCACCGGAGCCAGCGACGGGATCGGCGCGTCCGCCGCTCGGACCTTCGCGAAGCACGGGGACCGGGTGGTCGTCGTCGGGCGTTCCGCGCAGAAGACCGAGGCCATCGCGAACGAAATCGGCGCCGACTACTTTGTCAGCGACTTCGCCGACCTTGCCCAGGTTCGCACCCTGGCCGCGCAGCTGAAGGAAAAGTACCCGCAGATCGATGTGCTGGCGAACAACGCCGGCGGCATCATGGGACCCCGCGAGCTCACCGTGGACGGCCACGAGACGACCTTCCAGGTCAACCACCTGGCCCCGTTCCTGCTCACCACCGGGCTGATCGACGTCCTCTCCGCCAGCCAGGCCACCGTCATCAACACCTCGAGCGTCGCAAATTCGCTCTTCGGCAAGCTGGACATCGACGACCTCGACGCGGCCCGCAGCTACTCGACCAACCGCGCTTACGGCAATGCGAAGCTCGCCAACATCCTCTTCACCACTGAGCTGCATAACCGCTACAACACGGAGGGAATCTCGACGGCGGCGTTCCACCCCGGCGGCGTCGCCACCAACTTCGCGGCGGACTCCACCAGCCCCATGCGCCTGGCCTACAAGTCCTTCCTCAAGCGCTTCATGCTGACCCCCGACCAGGGCGCCGACACCCTCGTGTGGCTCGCCAACGCCACGCCGGGCCACGACTGGATCTCCGGCGCCTACTACGCCAAGCGGACGCTCTCCAAGGCCAACAAGCAAGCCTACGACGCCGGCCTCGCCAAGGCCCTGTGGCAGCGCAGCGAGGCCATGGTGGCCCAGGACCTCGACAAGCTGGACCGCCGGCTGTAAGTCACGGGGCGGGCCGCACCTGAGCCTGACCGCCTGAGCCTCACCACGTGCGCCTCACCAGCTGCGGCGAAATCGTGGGTTAGCATTTTCCTGCCCCTCTCCGACACGCGGCTGAGGGCTTCTATTTGGGGGAGTGCTCTCGACCGTGCGCCTGAAGAAACTGATTATCGCAACCCTGGCGGGCACCGCCGTCGTTCTGAGCTCCACAGCCGTGCCGGCCTCTGCCGCGGCGCCGAAGTCGTACAAGAACTGCACGGAGCTCAACAAGGTCTACCCGCACGGCGTCGGCCGCGCCGGTGCCCGGGACAAGACCAGCGGAAAGCCGGTCACCAACTTCCGCGTCAACAACACCGTGTACAGCTACAACGACGGCGGCGCGCGGCACTGGGGCGAATACGACCTCGACCGCGACAACGACGGCATCGCCTGCGAAAAGCGCTAGGTCCGGTCCAACGATTGGCCAAGAACGGCCGCTAAGCCATGCTGCTTAGCGGCCGTTTGCGTCCAATGGCGGGGTGCGGCAACGGCGGGGTGCGACGGCGGCGACGGCGGGGTGCCGCATCGATAGGGTGCGGCGGCGACGGCGGGGTGCGACGGCGTCGACGGCGGGTGACGGCAGGGTCACCGCGCGGCGTCGACCCTGTCCAAGGCGTTCAGGGCGCTCCCCATGGTCCCGGCAAGGTGGCTGGCCGGGGCCGGCTTGGCGAACAGGTAGCCCTGCAGCGAGTCGCAGCCGCGCTCCATCAGGTACTTGGCCTGTTCCGGGGTCTCGATGCCCTCGGCCGTGACCTTCAGGCCGAGGTCCTGCGCGGCGTTGATCATGGTGGCGAAGAACGGGAGCTGTTCCTGGCCGGTCTTGATCATGGCCACGAAGGAGCGGTCTATCTTGACGTTGTCCAGCGGCAGTTCCTGGAGCCGGCCGAGCGTGGAATATCCGGTGCCGAAGTCGTCCATGGCAATCCGGACTCCGGCCGCGCGCAGCTGCCGCAGCTGGCCCAGCACGTCCGAGGACGCGTCGAAGAACACGCTTTCGGTCAGCTCAAGCGTGAGCTGGCGCGGGTCGACGCCGGTGGACGCGGCGATCGCGAGCACGTCCACCGCGAAATCCCGGTGCTGGAACTGCAGCCCCGAGACGTTCACGGCCACGCTGTACGCGGTATCGCCGGCGAGCCACGGGCGGATCTCGGCGCAGGCGCGGCGCAGGACCTCGTCGCCGATCTCGCGGATGAGCCCGCTCTGCTCGGCCACGGGCAGGAACTGGTTGGGCGGCACCAGCCGGCCGTGCCGTTCCCAGCGGGCGAAGGCCTCGAACTGGACCACCGAGCCGATGCCGGGGGACACCACGGGCTGGTAGTGCACCGAGATCTGCCCCAGTTCGACGGCGCGCCGGAGCCCGGTCTCGCCCTCGGCCTTGTGCGCCGGCGTGCTGAGCATCTCCGGCCGGAACCGCAGCCAGGTGTTCTTTCCGGCGGCCTTGGCCGCGGTCATGGCGGCGTCGGCCTGGCGCAGCAGTTCCGCCCCGTCCAGCGTCTGCCCGGACCTGGACGCCAGGCCCATGCTCACGCCGGGCCGGACCATGGAGCCGCCCACGCGCAGGGGTGCGTAGAGGGCCTCGGCGATCCGCTTGGCCACCGCGTCCGCGTTGAGGCATTCGGTCAGCAGCACCGCGAATTCGTCGCCGCCCAGCCGGGCCACGGTGTCATGCGGCCGCACGCAGTTGCGCAGCCTGCTCGCCACCTCCACCAGCAGCTCATCGGCTGCCGAGCGTCCCAGCACGTCATTGAGGTGCCTGAAGTCATCGAGGTTTAGCAGCAGGATGTCGGCGGGATCCGGGCGGCGCAGGGCCGCGGCGACCCGCTCGTTGAAGAGCGGGCCGTTGGGCAGCGCCGTCAGCGGGTCGCGGAGGGAGCCGGCCCTGAGTTCGTCGTCGTGCTCGGCAAACGCCGCGGAAGGGGCAGCTGCCGCGGAGCCGGATGTTCCTGCGGAACCGGAACCAGAATCACGACGGCGGACCTCGCCGCCGAGGGAAGGGCCGGCGCTGCCGGCGCCCAAGGGGGCCGCAGCGGGGGCTCCGGCGGGGGCTCCGGCGGGGACCGCGGCGGGGGCCGGGGCGGCGCCGCGGATCGAGAGCGCCACGGAGGTTCCGGCGTCGGCCGCTCCCGCCGGGGCGGGGACCAGCGCGCACGTGATTTCGACCGGGAGTTCGGTGCCGTTGGCGCGGCGGCCCGAGCCGGTAAACGGGGCGCCGGAGTTTGCTGGTTGGCCGGGGTTTGCTGCCTTGCCGAGCCCGGCCAGGACGCCGTGGAAGTCCTCCCGCGAGGCCTCGGCCAGGAGCATGCTGTGGTCCGCCCCCAGGAGCTGCGCCCGGGAGTAGCCGAAGAGCCGCTCCGCCGCCGCATTGAGGAAGGAAATGGACCCGTCCGGACCGACCAGCAGCAGCGCGTCCGGGCTGTACTCCAGCAATTGTTGTGCGAATCCAGTTTCCACGATTTTTGTCAGCCCCCCAGGCAATGAATACGGATAGCGGGCGCCTTGCGGAGAACAAGGCGCGCTGCGCTGACTGAATCATAGTCGGTGCGGGCTCCCCGAACGTGACGGGCATCATGCCGGGACTAAATGTGTCGGCACCAGCCGGCTGCCCGGCACGCCGAGCTGCCGCGGCAGCGGTGCGCCGGGTCGGCGGTACGCCCGCCGGGGAGCTGGGCCGACGACCTAGCCGGCGACGACTGGAATCTTCCGGGTGAAGAGGACCTTCTGGGTGATCCAGTCCAGCAGGTCCACGGTGAGCCAGAACGTGCCAGGTGCCGGCGGGCGAAGCAGCATGTCGAAGCGTTCCGCGGCGCCGAAATTGATCAGGCTGGACCGCAGCGGGCCCGTGGACGAAATAGGCCGTGCCGGTCCGGTGGGGTTGGAGGTGTCCCGGAACGGCCGTCCGTCGTGCGAGATGAGTTCGGCCATGGCCACCGGCTTGCCTGCGGAATCGGTGAAGCGCACGTTGACCGGGAAATAGTTGGCGTTCAGCAGACGCAGCAGGGTGGGTTTGGCGGCACCTCCTGCCACCCTGGCCCGGATGCGGGTAAGCGCGGTGGGGCCCTCGACTTTCGGGGCACGGGCTATCTCCCCGCCCAAAAGGTAGAAGTGCTTGGGGATGAACTTGTCCAGCCCCACGTCTTCGCCCGAGAGCCCGGCGGCGTGGTTGAGGAGATGCCAGCGGGGGTCGACGGAGTAGGGAACCAGGAGGGTCTCGGTGTCGATGTCGTACTCCGGCCCGTCAACGAAGGCCCGCCTGGCGCCTTTGGCCACCGGAAAGTCCGGGTGGACCAGGGGGTCGATGATCAGCGGACCGAACATGCCCATTTGTACGTGCAGGGTGGTGTTGACGTGGCAGTGATAGAAGTACGTTCCGGATGCGCCCACGTTTGGGTTGCCGGGCTGCCCGCGTTCCGCCCGCCACTGGTAGGTGTAGCTTCCCGAGACCTCGAAAGAGGTGTGGCCGACGCCGTCGTTGCGTGGATCCGGCTCGATGCCGTGCCAGTGGATGGTGTGGACCTTCTTGCCCGGGTGGACGGTGCCGTGGAACAGCTGCCCTTCGGTGAGGCGGATCAGAGGCGCGGGGAAGATCTGTCCGGAGTTCTCGGTCTCGAAGGTCCAGATCTCGAACTCGCCGCCGTCGTCGAACGTCATTTTGCGGTTGAAGAACTTGAACTCGTGTTCCACGTCCGGGGTTAGGCGGAACTCGGTTTCGGGGCTTCCCTCGTGCATTTGGTGGGAGCTGAAATCGACCTGGGTGCGGAACTGTTCGTGCGCCTCGCCGGCGGCGCCGGGCGGGGGCGCGGCTACGGTCCAGTGGCCAACCAGCCCGCCGGGATACATGCCGCCCCTCGCTACCTGGGAGGGCTCGGCGTGGTAGTGCATCGGGTAGTCCCAGTCCTCTTTCCGGGCGTTCCACACCTGATCGATAACCTCCGGCGGCCGACGCAACGGAAGCATGGAGTCCTTGCGATCCAGCGGGTGCATTTCGACGACGTCCTCCCACTGCTGCAGCACCACGTGACCGTCAGCGTCAACTTTTCCGCCGGTACGCGGAAACGTGCTCCCGTTACGGTTGACGGTCCAGACGTGGTTTCCGTGGAAGTGGAGCTGGTGGTGGACCACGCCGGCGTTGAGGAAGCGCATCAGCTGGCCGGTCCTCACAGTTCCCGCCGCGGCGCTCAGGCTGAAATTGCGGACGTCGCTCTGCCGGGGCGAGCCTGACATCAGTGAGTCCTCGTCCCGCACCCGGTTCAGCGCCTCGTCAGTGGACGCGGCCAGCGATTGAAAGCCGCTGCGGCCGTTGAGCGTGAAAAACCGCGGATACACCGGTGTCCTGTCCGGATCCACCGTTCCGTTGCGCGACGCGATGCCGGCCCATACGGGGTCAACGTTGTGGAGCATCCACAGCCACTGGCGTTCGAATTCCGGCCCGTTGGGCATGGAGAGCCACGGCGACGCCGGATCGGTCACCAGCAAGGCGCCAAAAAGGCCCAGGACGCGCTGGACCGGGTCAGCGGTCGGATCGGCCGGGTCGGCGCCAGGATCGCAGTACAGGTAGGTGCCCGCCTTGGGGGCCTTGAATTCCAGGGTCTTGGTCTGGCCGGGCCGGATCACGCCCGTACCGACGTGGCTGTTCCCCGCTCCCGCGTTGAGGAACTGCAGCGCGTGCTCCTGCGCCAGGTGGTTGGTGACACGGATGCTGATGGTGCTGCCGGTTTCGGCGATCAGCGTCCGCTCCGGGAAGAAGCTGGCCCAGAAGGCGCGGCGGACCAGGAATTCCCCGGGGTTGGCAGGGTCCTTGGCGGCAGGTGCCGGACGCCCGAGCGGGGGAATGGCAGCCTTCAGGGGGTAGGTGCGGCTCGCCACCACCGACCCGTTGCGCAGGAACACCCTGGGGCTAATCGCCAGGCTGGGCTTCGGGTCGTTCACCAGCGTCCGCCGGTCGCCGAACCCCCGGTGGTAGACGCGGGATCCGTCCACCATGGGCAGGAATCCGTCATTGATGTGGATGTCCAGCGGGCTCATGACTTCACCTGACTAACCGTAAGAAGCGGGAGGGGGAGGGTGGCCGTGCCGTCGTGTTCGGGTTCTGAAAACTCCAGTTCCATGGCGAGGGCGTCATGGGGAGCCAGGTAGCTGATCCAGAAATGCTCTGCGGCCCCGGGTTCCACCGAGCCCAGGCCGCGGTCGAAGTCCTGGGGAGTGACGGTGGTTCCGGACGGCAGCAGCTTCAGGCGCAGCTGGCCGGGGCTGAAGAGCACGGGTTCCTGGCCGGAGTTGTGGAGTTCAACTTCAAGGAGGATCACATCGCCCCAGGTCAGGTTGAGCGGCTGGGGCCAGTTGGGATCCTCCGGGGGTGCGCCCTCGTGGTCATGGTCGTGGTCATGGGAGGTTGCCGGAGGGTTCGTCGGGCTCGCGGCCCGCTGGAAACTGCCCGTGACGGCCCTGTTCGCACCGGCGGCCACAGCTCCGGGATCGTCGAGCAGGGCGGCTGCGCTTTCGATGGACCGGAAGGCCTGGACGCCCTGCGCGTTCAGCCGGGCCAGGCGGCCGGCCCGGGTGACCGACAGGAGGCCAAAGGCAGTATCCAGTTGTGTGGCGGACTGTGGGCCGCTTCCGGAGACGGCGCCGTACGTGGCGCCTGCCACCACCAGGAAGGCGCCGCCGCCCACGATCAGTCCGAACTGGCGGCGGCTCAGGACTGGGCCGGAAATCAGGGGTGAGCGTGCATCCATGGTTCGTGCCTCCACATTGAGTTCGCGATAAGGCCCCATGGTGCTGACACGGCCCTATGGAAAACTTGGAGGGGGCGCGGACACGAGTTTCCGGACCGCTTTCGGAGACGCTGGACGCGATGCCAGCGGCCAGGAGCGCGATGCAGTGCGGCCCGGCCCATGGTGCAAGTCCGCGTGGAATCTCAGGTGCCGGGCGGCCGGTACTTAATCTGTTCGGCCTTCCGCAGGGCTTCCATCGTTTCGTCGACGGTCAGGAGCACTGTCGTTTCGAAAGAGCTGAGTGCGCCTCCTCCGCTGATCGCCAATGCAACTGCGGCCATGGACACGTTGTCGGGAGCCTCCCACAAGTTATAGCCGTCGTGGGCGCCGAATGCGTACCAGAATCCATGGAGTTTTCCTCCGACCGATTCGATGTACGCCTGGGCGGCCTTTCCGCGGTCCTCGGGGTTGCTCATCAGCCTCGCCCAGGTCTCCGGTGTGTAGCTGAACTTCGACAGATAGAGCGGCATCGTCTCTTCCTTTCGTTCGCTGTCGGATGTGCGGATTCACCAAGAATGGCAGTCTGCCGCCAGGCCAGCAATGCAGCCGGGCCACGACGTCGCTCGGACCCGGCGCCGCACGCACGCGCGGAGCCGCCTCACCCGAGCAGCGGGACGCCCTCGAGCTCGGCGATGGCGGCATCCGAGTTCCGGACGGCCTGCTGCCTGGCAGCCGCGGGCTCCGCGCGGGAGAACAGGAAGCCCTGCAGGGCATCGCAGCCGTGGTCCATCAGGTAGCGGGCCTGGGCGGGCGTCTCGATGCCCTCGGCCGTGACCTTCAGGCCCAGGCTGTGGGCCATGTGGATCATCGAGGTCAGGATGGGCAGCTTTTCGATGCCGGTCTGCAGCATGGACACGAAGGATTTGTCGATCTTCACCACGTCCACCGGCAGGTCCTGCAGGCGGCCCAACGAGGAATAGCCGGTCCCGAAGTCGTCCAGGGCCACCCGGATGCCGGCCTCGCGCAGGGTCTCGAGCTGGCCGATGACGTGCGAGTGGGCGTCGAAGAACACGCTCTCGGTCACCTCCAGGACCAGCTGGTGCGGGTCCACCCCGCTCCAGGCCGCAATGTCCAGGACGCGCTCGGCGAAGTCACGGTGCTGCAGCTGCACGCCGGAGACGTTGACGGCCAGGCTCCGGAACAGGTCCTCGGCCAGCCACGGGGCCAGCTCGGTGCAGCTGCGCCGCAGCACCTCGGCCCCGATTTCGCGGATCAGGCCGCTGCGTTCGGCGGTCTCGATGAAATCGTCCGGCGGGATCAGCGCGCCTTCCCATTCCCAGCGGGCCAGGGCCTCGAACTGCACCACGCCGAGCCGGTCGCTGGAGATGACGGGCTGGTAGTGGACCTTGATCTGCCCCAGCTCCACCGCCCGCCGCAGCCCGGCCGTGAGCTGGGTTCGCTCCAGCAGCGCGGCCAGCATCTCGGGCTGGAAGTGCACGTAGCAGTTCTTGCCGGCCTCCTTGGCCGCGTACATGGCCAGGTCCGCCTGCCGCAGCAGCTCCGAGGACGTCTCCGTGCCGGCGTCGCGCGATGCCACGCCCAGGCTCAGGCCGGGCCGCATGAGCGTTCCCTCGATGGAAACCGGGGCGTTCAGGGTGCTGACCACGCGCTGGGCCACGGTATCGGCGTCCCGGCAGCCGACCAGCAGGACGACGAACTCGTCCCCGCCCAGCCGGGCGACGGTGCCGTGCGGGCCCACGCAGTTCTGCAGCCGGCGGGAGATTTCCACCAGCATCTCGTCGCCGGCGTGATGGCCCAGGACGTCGTTGACTTCCTTGAAGTCGTCGAGGTCAAGGAGCAGCACGTGCACCGGGTCCGGGGTGAGCAGTGCCGCGGCGGCCCGTTCGTTGAAGAGCATCCGGTTGGCCAGTCCCGTGAGCGGGTCCTGGAAGGCCAGTTCCTTGAGCTTGCCGGCCTGCTCGGCCAGTTCCTCCATGGCGCGGCGGGCCTGGTCCTGGGCGCGCCGGCGCGAGGTGATGTCGCGGAAGTTCCAGATCCGTCCCACAATGGTATCCGCCACTTTCTGCGGGCGCGAGTACAGCTCCACGGTGCGGCCGTCGGCGAACTCCAGGACGTCGTGGCTCTGCAGCAGGCTGTCCGCATAGAGCGCCGAGACCTTTTCCAGGAAGTAGTCGGGGTCCACCAGCTGGTCCGCGATGAACCGCACCAGCGCGTTGGGGTCCTCGGCCGCGACCAGCTCCGGCGGCATGCCCCACAATTTCAGGTACTGGTCGTTGATCCCGGTGATGAGGCCCTCGCTGGAGACCACCACGATTCCGTCCGACGTCGTTTCCAGAGTGGCATCCAGGAGGGAGACGGCCAGCCGCCGGCCGGAATCGGCGTCGTTGCGGTGCTCGGCGTCGCGGACGGCCACCGCCATGGCGGTGCCGCCGTCGACGATCACCAGCGAGCACGTGATCTCAAGGGCGAGTTCCGTGCCGTCCCGGTGCAGTCCGACGGCGGCAAACGGCCGGCTTCCGGCCCGGCTCTTGCGGCCCAGGCGGCCAAAGACCCGGAGGAAGCCGCCGCGGGATTCCTCGGAGAGCAGGATGGTGTGCGGGACGCCGAGGAGATCCTGGCGGGAGTAGCCGAACAGCCGTTCCGCCGCCGAATTCACGAAGGCGATGGTCCCGTCCGCGGTCAGCAGCAGAAACGCATCAGGACCCTGTTCCAGCAGGTCTTCACCAAATCCAGTTCCCACGACGATACCGGCCCCCAAGCGACGGAAGTTCATAGAGCGATGATGGTCCCGGCCGAGACGCCTGGATCAATGCGTTTCCTGAATCATAGGGTCCTTCGGCCGGCTGTCCAGCACATCCGCCCCGGAACTTTGCGGGTCACCGGTTGCCGGGCACCCGGTCACCGCGCAGCGCGGCGATTGCCCGGGCCGCCCGGTCCAGCGCCGGCTGGAGCGCCGTCTCCGGCTGCGGGCCCGAAAACAGGAAGCCCTGCAGGGAATCACAGTCCAGATTCATCAGGTAGCCGGCCTGGGCCGCGGTTTCCACGCCCTCTGCCGTGACCGTCAGCCCCAGTCCGTGGGCCATGCCGACCATGGCGTTCAGGATGGGCAGCTGCTCCGTGCCGGTGTTGATCATGGCCACGAACGACTGATCGATCTTCAGGGTGTCCACCGGCAGGCCCTGCAGGCGTCCCAGCGAAGAGAATCCGGTGCCGAAGTCATCCAGCGCCACCAGGACGCCTGCCGTGCGCAGGCTCGTCAGTTGCTGGATCACGTGGCAGTCGTCGTCGAAAAAGACGCTCTCCGTCACCTCCAGGACCAGCTGGCGCGGGTCCACGCCGCAGGATTCCGTCACCGCCAGGACCAGTTCGGCGAAGTCCCCGTGCTGCAGCTGGACGCCGGAGACGTTCACGGCCAGGGACCGGGAGGCGTCCTCCAGCAGCCAGGGCTTGAGCTCGGTGCAGCCGCGCAGCAGCACCTCGGTGCCGATTTCGACAATGAGGCCGCTGCGTTCCGCCGCCGGAATGAAGTGCTGGGGCGGGACCAGGACGCCGTCGCGGACCCAGCGGGCCAGGGCCTCGACCTTGGTCACGGTGCCGCGGACGGCGGAGACGATCGGCTGGTAGTGCACGGCGATCTGTCCGTTGTCCACGGCGAGCCGCAGGCCGGCCTCGAGGTCGTTGCGGTCCACTAGGGTCTTCATCATCTCCGGCCGGAAACGCATGTACCGGTTCTTGCCGGCGGACTTGGCGGCGTACATCGCGACGTCGGCGCGGCGCAGGAGCTCGGAGGCGTCCACGGCGTCGCCGTTGATCGACGCGACGCCCAGGCTGAGGCTGGGCCGCAGCATGGTGCCGTCGATCCAGACCGGGACGCGCAGCGAATCGACGATCCGGGCGGCGACGGTCTCGGGCTCCGGCGAGTTGACCAGGAGCACCACGAATTCGTCGCCGCCCAGCCGGGCCACGACGTCGTTCGGCCGGACGCACGCGCGGAGCCGCCGGCCGACCTCGATGAGCATCTGGTCCCCGGCATGGTGGCCCAGGATGTCGTTGACTTCCTTGAAGTCGTCCAGGTCCAGGAGCAGGACGTCCACGGCGGTGCCGCGCGGGCCTGCGAGGGCGCTGGCGAGGCGGTCGTTGAACAGCTGGCGGTTGGACAGGCCGGTCAAGCCATCCCGGAATGCCAGGGCCGTGAGCTGGGCGGACTGCTCTGCGAGGTCCGCCATGGCCCGGGTGATCCGGTCCTGCGCCACCTTGGCCGCGGTCACGTCGCGGAAGCTCCACACCCGCCCGACCACCTGGTCCGCGACTTTCTGCGGACGGGAATAGCGTTCAAAGGTCCGGCCGTCGCGGAATTCCAGGTTGTCGTGGCTTTCCGCAGCAGGATCGGCGTAGAGGGCCTCGACCTTCTCGACGAACTTGGCCGGATCCCGCAACTGGTCGAGGACGAAGCCCATGACGGCCTCGTCGTCCCCGGTGGCGAGCATTTCCCGCGGGATGCCCCACATGGTGAGGAACTGATTGTTGACGCCGGCGATCTCGCCCGCGCTGCTGACCACCAGGATGCCGTCGGCAGTGGATTCGAGGGTCGCGCTCAGCAGCGACATGGCCTCGCGGAGGCTGTCGTCGTTCTCCGGCCGGTGCGAGGTGTCCCGCACCGCGGCGATCATGCTCACAGTGCCATGACCAGTGCCATGACCAGTGCCTTCGCCGGTGGCTGTACCTGTGACTGCAGCGTTGACTGTACCTGTGATGAAGATGGAACCGGCCACTTCGGCCTGGAACTCCGTGCCGTCCCGCCGCAGCCCGTAGGCTTCGACGGGAGCAGTGTCAGCGTCAGCGGCGTCAGCGTCGACGTCGGGCGCTCCGTGGAGGTGCGCGTCGCGGCGGAGGTTGAAGAACAGCCGCTGGAGACCGTTCCGGTAGCCCTCGGCCAGGAGAATGCGGTGGTCTGAGCCCACGAGCTCCGCACGGGCGTACCCGAACATGCGCTCCGCGGCGGCGTTGACCATCCTGATGGTGCCGTCCTCGGCCACTACCAGCAGGGCGTCGGGGCTGGATTCCACCAGGTCCCCGTAGCCCGGTACCGTGCCCGAGACCTTGCCCGAGACCTTGCCCGAGACCGTGCCGGAGGCTTTCTCCGGGTACGACGGCGCGCTCACCCGGCCACCGCCGTGCGAACCTGAGACCACCAACAAGACATTTAGGACCCTCCCATCCCGAAATCATAAGCGTCCTGAGGGTAGCTGCGGTGCCAAACACGGGGGCGGTCGGGTCAAGGGCGGGTTCAAGGCGGGGTTCAAGGCGGGTTCCGGGGCCGCAGGGAGGACCAAACCTCCCGTTGCGCTATCACCTCTGGTGCTTAAAACCCCTGTTTGGCAGCTGTAAGTGATAGGGCAACGAGGGGGGAGGGGCCGACGGCGGGCTCACTCATCACGGCCTTGTAGTGGGCAACGAGTTCGGCGCCGAGGGCGGACCACGTCCGGCCTTGGACCGAGGCGTGCGCGGCCGCGGCGAACGCGCGGCGCTTGGCGTCGTCGCCCATCAGGTCCGTCACCCGGGCGCGGAGCGCGGCGAGGTCGCCGGGCTCGTACAGCCAGCCGGTCCGCGAATTCTCCACGAGGTCCAGAGGCCCCCCGCGGCCCGTGGCCACCACCGGAACGCCGGACGCCATGGCCTCCTGGATGGTCTGGCAAAAGGTCTCGAACTCGCCGGGATGGACGAACAGATCGAAGGATGCCACCACCCGGGCGAGGTCGTCGCCGCCTAGGAACCCGGTGAAGACCGCCTGCGGCAGGGCAGCCTCCAGGGCGGCCCGCTGGGGCCCGTCGCCCACGATCACCAGCCGGGTCCCGGGGACATCCGCCAGCACCGCCAGGTCCTCCACCTGCTTCTCGGCCGCCAGCCGGCCCACGTAGCCGATGAGGCGCTCGCCGCCGGGCGCCACGGAACCCCGCCAGCCGGCGTCGCGCTTGGCGGGGTTGAACCGTTGCGTGTCCACGCCGCGCCGCCACATGTCCACGCGCGGAATGCCGCGGCCGCGGAGCTGGTTGAGCGCGAAAGTGGACGGGGCCAGGGTGCGCGAGGCCAAGAGGTGGATCTGGTCCACCCGGTTCCAGGCCCAGTTCTCCAGGAACGGGACGCCGTAGCGTCCCGCGTAGCCGGGGACCTCGGTCTGATAGATGGCCACCGTGGGGATTCCGAGCTGGTGCGCGGCCTGCGCTGCCCGCCAGCCGAGCACGAACGGGGACGCGAGGTGGACGACGTCGGGCGCGTAATCGGCAAGGATTCGCTTGACCCGATACACACCGCCCATCGCCACGCGCACGTTCGCATAGCCGGCCAGCGGGACCGACGGGAGCCGATGGACGTGGGCGCCGTAGACCTCGTCCGGTGCGTCCGTGTCCTGCGTGGATGGCGCGACCACCAGCACCTCGTCCCCGCGCTCCTGCAGGTGCTCCAGCACGCGCAGGATGGAGTGGGTGACCCCGTTCATGAGCGGCAGGAATGATTCGGCGACGATTGCGATCCTCACCCCTCCACGGTGCGGGCGGCGGTTTGCGGCGCGGGGGAGCGGGCGTGGCCGGTAGGGGAAGACTGGGTTAACAGGTGGGCGCGCTCAGCCGGAAACCGTCAAGAGGGCAGGAGCACGAGGGCGGGAGCGCGCGCTCCAACGAGAGGAAGTGCCAGGAACTAGCCGGCAAGCGTCAGGAGGGCGTAGTTGACCGCGGCCATGCGTTCACGGCGCAAACCCGAGCAAGCAGCGGTGCCGGACGGCATGACGAAAGACGAGCTATAGCGGATCGGGCCAGTTGCCGACCGGGAAAAGGGAACGATGGCTGGAAACCATCGATACCCTCACAGCCGGACCGCCACGCGCGCGCATATTGCCTTCCATCTGAAATACCTCCAGAGGCTACGGAACTTCAGAATACGCCGGTCGCCTCCTATCGTCCAGAGGTCAGCCGGGCCTGAGGATGTCCGGAAGTTCGTCCACGAAGACGGTCTGCGGCGGCTCAAAATAGATGACCAGGACCTGCTCGCCCACGGCAAAGACGCTGCTCTTGTCGAACGGGTGCGCATGGAAAGCGCTGGTTCCGCCGCGGACGGGCAGCATGACCTCGCCGATGGTGTCCGGGCCGATCCGTCCCGTCACGCGTCCGATCTTCCCGGTCAGGCTCCGGTCATGATCCTTGTGCATCAGAATCCTTGTACATGTGCAGGAATACCCGCCCCCCTACGCCTCCGGAGTTCCCGGGGCTTTGCCGTCCCGTTTGGCGGCGCTCCGGGTGTTCTTGAGTGCGGTGGAGAGCGCCGGAAGGTAGTCGCCCACCTGTGCCAAAACCCCGCCAATCATCCGGTTGACCCCGTCGCCGCCGTTGAGGACGGTCATCTGGCCGACGTGCGCAAACGGCTCGGCGGCCGCCGCCACGATCGCCGGCATGTTCTCGGCGAGCTGCTGGGCGATGACAGCGTCCTGGTTGGCTCCGAGGGCTTCGGCGCGGGCCTTGATGCCTTCCGCCTCGGCCAGGGCCTTGGCCTTGATGGCGGAGGCGGCGGCATCGCCGCGCGCCTTCGTGGCGGCTGCCTCGGCCTCACCGGTGACCTTGGTGGCGCCGGCTGCCGCCGCTGCCGCCGTCGCGTTTGCCTGGGCCTGCACCTCAGTCCGGCGGGCGTTGGCCGTGGCCTCGAGCTCGGTGCGCCGGGCCAGCGCCTCGGCCGCGCTGATGTCCGCCGATTTCTGGCCCTCGGCATCGGTGCGCTTGGCATAGGCCCTCGCGTCGGCAGGCTTGCGGACGGTGGTCTGCAGCTTCTGTTCCTCCCGGTCTGCCTCCAGCTTGGCCACTTCGGTTTCCTGGACCACCACCTGCTGGCGCGCCGTCGCGTCCGCCAGCGGGCCGGCCTGGGCCGCGTTCGCCTTGGCGCGCTCGGCATTGGCCAGCGCCACGGACTGCCGGATCGCGGATACGCTTCGGGCGTCGGCAATCAGGGCCTCGGCCTCCGCTTCCTTTTCCGCGGCCTCGCGGTTCCGGGTGGCCTCGGCGATGCGGGCCTCCATCTTGACCATGGCAATGTGGGGCTTGGCGATGTTCTGGATGTAGCCCGTGGGGTCCTGGAGGTCCTTGATCTGCAGGGAATCGACCACCAGGCCGAGCTTCTCCATTTCGACGCCGCTGGCGCTGCGGACCTGGGAGGCCAGCTTGTCGCGCTCGCGGATGATTTCCTCCACCGTCATGCTGCCGATGATCGAGCGCAGGTGGCCTTCGAAGACGTTGTACACCTGGCTTTCCATCTTGGGCTGCTGGCCCAGGAAGCGCCGCGCGGCGTTGGCAATGAACGGCGGGGCATCGCCGATCTTGTAGATGACCACGCCGTCGACAATCACCTGGATTCCTTGGGAGGTCACGCAGGAGACCTTGAGCTCGGTTTCATTCAGCGTTAGGGAGAGCGGCCGCACCGTCTGTAGGCCGGGCAGCACCAGGGCTCCCTTGCCTGTGACGATCTTGAAGTCCATTCCCTCCCGGGTTTCCAGCGTGCCACGCGTCAACCCGGAGATGATGAGGGCCTCGTTCGGTTCGGCCACCTTCCACATCAGTTTTGTCGCTATCCAGATGACGCCGACGATGGCGACCGCCCCGATAATGATCGAAATGAGCGGGTAGAGAAACGACAAGTCCGGCATAACCAGATCCCTTCACGGCGGCGGAAAAGGCAATTAGCAAAGCCCCAAACGATGCTGCTGGTAGTCCACGGCCGGCCCGGAGGCAAGCAATTCGCACGCCGCCCAGCCAGCTGTTGTACACAGTCTGTGGTGCTGCCTGCCGGGAAGTCCAGCAATTCGACAGTGTCAGGGAATACGCCCAAGTGCCGCCGCGTGCCTAAAGCCCCTGTTGGGGCGGCCGGCGGCGTGCCAGCGTGGGAGCGGGTGCGTCTGGAGTATGCACCTTCGAAAGGGTGATGCGGGATGCGCATCCGAGCCGGGATGACCGGCAAGACAGGCAAGACCGGGATGGCAATCGCGTGGGACATCTGGCGGGCCGGGCGGGCCGGCCAGGATGCGATCGCCCGCCGGCAACGCGACCGGCTCGGGGTGCTCGTCGAGTGTGCACGGTCCTCCTCGCCCTACTACCGCAGGCTGTACCGCGACGTCCCGGACACAGTTACGGATGTGGCCAGCGGTCTCAGGGAGTTGCCCCCGGTGGGCAAACGCGAGCTCATGGAAAACTTCGACGACTGGGTGACCGACCCCCACATCACGCTCGCCGGGCTGAAGGAAGACCTGCTCGATGACCCCTCGCGCATCGGCGGCTTCTATCGCGGACAGTACCTCGTGGTGACGACGTCGGGTTCCACCGGGGAACCCGCGGTCCTGGTCCACGACCGGACCTCCCAACTGGTGGCGAGCCTCCTTGGCCCGATCCGCGAACGGCGGACCCTGCTGACGGCAGCGGAGGCGCGGGCCCTCCTGCGCCGGGGGCTGCGGGCCGCGGCGCTGATCGCTGACGGGGACCACTTTGCCGGCGTCGTACTGACCGAAGCCACGCGGCGGCGCAGCCCCCGGATCGCCCGCCGGGTCCGCGTGTTCTCCGTGCTCCGCCCGCTCCCGGAACTCGTGGCCGAGCTCAACGACTTCCAGCCGACCGTGCTCTACGGCTATCCGAGCGCCATGGTGCAACTGGCCGCCGAACAGAGGCAGGGACGGCTCCGGATCCAGCCGCTGCTGGGGGTCGCTTCCGGGGAAGGCCTGGCAGCCGGCGGCGAGGCGGACATCGAGGCCGCCTTCGGTTGCCGGGTCAGCGTGCGCTACCTTGCCTCTGAGGCGCTTGCCCTGACCAGCCGCTGCCGGCAGGGGCTGTTGCACGTCAACGCGGACTGGAACATCGTGGAGCCGGTGGACGAGGCCTTCCGGCCCGTGCCGGCCGGGGAACTTTCCCACACGGTGCTGGTGACCAACCTGGCCAACCGGGTCCAGCCGCTGATCCGCTACAACCTGGGCGACCGTGTGCAACTGGCTGCCGACCCGTGCAGGTGCGGCAGCCCGTTTCCCGTGCTGCGCGTCGAAGGCCGCAGCGGCGACGTGCTCACCTTCGCTGCCACCGACCGGTCAGTTGTGGACGGGGCAGGGTTGGACGGGGCAGGGTTGGACGGGGAAGTGGTGACGGTGCTGCCGTTGGCGCTGGGCACGGTGATCGAGGAGACCGACGGCGTCCGCCGGTTCCAGGCGATCCGCACCGGGCCGAGGTCGCTCACCGTGCGGCTCGAGCTCTGGCTCGACGTCGGGACGGCGGCCGTGCGGTCGGACGTGGGGGAGCGCCTGGCCGCGTTCTTCGCGGCGCAGGGCGCCGCCGGCGTCGACGTCAGGTTTGCCGACGAGCCGCCCCGGCCGGACCGCAGCGGCAAGTTTCGGGAGGTGTGGTCCACCTGAGAACGGACCTGCTGTTAGTGCTGGCTCTGCCGTTAATACTGGCGCTGCGCCTAGTGCTGGTTGAGGATCCGCCGCGCGTCCCGCTGGGCCTGGAGTTCGTTCGAGGTCAGCGTCTGCCCGGTCAGGTATCCGGCGGCGGCCATGGCCCGGCGCAGCTCCGCGACGGTGCGCGGCGTGGTCACTCCGAGGTGTGCCATGGCGTGGCAGTTGGCGCAGAGCGGTACGAGGTCCGTGACAGGATCCAGCTCATAGGTGCCGCCAAGTTGTGACACCGGGACCAGGTGATGGACCGGAATGAAGTCCTTGCCGATGTCCCCGTAGGCGATTTCGAAGGAGAACCCGCACGCGGCGCAGCTGGTCCCGTGATGGGCGATGCAGGCCCGGTGCGCGTCCGGGCTGTGCTCATACCGGTTGACCTCGACGCGGCTGACCGCCGCCGCCGGGACGGTGCCGGGCACGGGCTGGGTGGGTTCGGCCCCCGGTGGGGGGCCGAACTCGCTCCAGAGGGCGCGCAACAGGGATTCGGCGGAGGGGTCGACGGCCAGCGCGGGGCCCGGCAGCGCTTCCCAGTCTGGGCCGGGGACGGACTCCTCGAGGATGCCGGGCTGGATCTGGTCCCCGGCGGGCAGGAGGGCGTCGAAGGCCACACGGACGTAGAGCGGGGAACCGGCCGGTGCGGCGCTCGCGGTCTCCGGCGGTTGAAGGCGGGGCGCCGGCCGCTCCGAGACGATCACGCCATGGCCGATCAGGCCGCGCCCATGGCGGCCCTGAAGCACGAGCCACACCTCCGTGCCGGATGCGGCAAAGTCTGCCCCGCCGCCCACTTCCCAATCGATCAGGAACCGGCCGGTTTCGGCGACCTCCCCCAGGACGGCCGGGTAGGTCCAATCGTTCCATTCGTCGGGGTTCCAGACGAGGATGATGGCTGTCATCTGCCCATTGTCGCAGTGACTTTTGCCAAAGTGTCACGGAGATTGTCACGGAGACCGGCGCGTGGTCAGCCCGGACCGCCTGGACTGCCTGCGGCATTGCCCGGACTGCCTGCGGCATTGTTCAGCGGCCCTGTCGGCCCGGTCTGGCAAGTGGCGTTGAGGGTGTCCTCCGCGACGGATTCCATTTGGTGCAGGATACGGGTGTCCCCGGGCTGGAGCGGATGGGGCGGGTAGGCCACGGCCATGGTGAGCTGCCGGGTTCCGTCCGCGCTGGTCATGGTGATGGTGCCGTAGCCGGGCACGTCGCCGGGATGGCCGTAGTAGAAGTTGTTCGTGCAGAGGTCGTTCCAGCGGACCACCCCGAGCCCGTACCGGGCGTAGAGCGGGCTCTCCATTTGCGTGATGGTCTCCGGCTTGAGCAGCCGGTTTTGCAGCAGGGCGCGGTAGAACGTATTGACGTCCGCCACGGAGGACACCATGCCCCCGGCGGCGTTGTCGATCTGTGCGGCCGGGTAGGTGACGTCGAGTTGTTTGGAATCCAGTGCGATGTAGCCGTGGACCATGGATGACGGCGCGGGCCCGGCCGCCGTCATTTTGGTTTCGGTCAATCCGAGCGGCTCAATGATGTCGGTGCTGATCACCTCACCGATCCGCCGGCCGCTGAGGCGCTCGACGATCAGGGCCAGGGCAATGTAGTTCGAGTTGGAGTACTCAAATCCCTGGGCCAGCTTCGCCTGCCAGGAAATCCGGCCCGCCATGGCCAGCAGGTCTTCCAGGCTCACTTTGGTGGTGAGGGCCTCCCGCACGGTGGCGGGATCGAACAACGGCCCGTCCACGGATGGCATACCGGAGCGATGCTGCAGCAGCTGGCGGACGGTGACAGGTCCTGGCGGGTGCGTTACCTTGTTGAACTCCGGCAGGTACGTGCTGACCGGCGCGTCCAGCTGCAGCAGGCCTTCCTCGGCCAGTTTCAGGACGCAGACGGCCACCATGGATTTGGTGATCCCGCCGACGTGGACGGGGTCCGTAATCTCGGCCCGGGGACGGCTCTCCAGGTTCCGTACGCCGTACGCCGCGGACCACTCGTCCGCGCCCACCCGGATCTGGATGAGCACGGCCGGGGCGCCGCGGTCGAGCAATCTCCTGCTGAAGTCTTCAAGCATGCTCCGGTAGCCCGATTCCGGCGACACCTGCGGCGTCGGCGGTTCCGGCCCGGGGCTGCAGCCGCCCAGCGCCATGGTGAGCGCGACGGCGGCGAATGCGGCCGTGAACCGGCCGGATGATGCACGAATCCAAGCCACCGACATGGCAGTCCTTCTTGCAGGTCGGGTTTGTCGTCGGGGAGGAGGATGCCCCTGGCCGGGCACAATCCTGACCCTTGTGATGCTCCTCAGGCAGAGGGCCAGCGACTAGAGCCATAAGTCACAGGGTCAGCGGACAGGGTCAGCCGGCGGCGCCTGCCGTTGCCGGCGCCGCCGCCACCACAGGATGGTCGCGGTGCAGGTTTCCGAGGGCTGAGGCACCAAGCGGTGACCCCAGCTCCTCGAAGAACTCCACGTTGGCACGCACGTAATCGGTCCACTCATCCGGGACATCGTCCGAGTAGTAGATCGCCTCGACCGGGCACACGGGGTCGCAGGCGCCGCAGTCCACACATTCGGACGGGTGGATGTAGAGCGAGCGTTCGCCCTCATAGATGCAGTCCACCGGGCATTCGTCGATGCAGGCCTTGTCCTTCACATCCACACAGGGCTGCGCGATCACGTACGTCATGGCAGGCTACACGCCCGTGTAGACGGTCTTGCCCCACGTGAAGAAGTCCAGCGCGGACTTCCCCTGTTCGCGGAACGTGTTGGTGGAGGAGTCCTTCACGCCGCCGAACGGCACGTTCAGGTCCAGGCCCGCCGTCGGACGGTTGACCTTGATGACGCCGGCCTGGGCGCGGGCCGCGAAGTCCGTGGCGAACGCCAGCGAGTCGGTGCAGATGCCGGCGGTGAGGCCGTAGCGGGAATCGTTAATCGCGGCGAGTCCGGCCTCATAGTCCGGGACCTCGAGGACGGCCACCACGGGTCCGAAGATCTCCTCGGTCACGGCGGCGTCATCGAAGGGCAGGTCCGTGAGGACGGCGGCCGGGAAGCGGAACCCGGCGTCCGTGCCGCCGTCGTACTCACCGTGCAGCAGCGTGGCGCCGCGTTCGACGGCGGTGCGCACCGCGGCCTGGTTCTGCTCGAACTGCTGGCTGCTCACGACGGCGCCCATGCGGGCGGCGTCCACTCCGTCACGGCCGAGTCCGTCACCAGGGGTGTAGGCGGCGGCTTCCTCGGTGAGGGCGGCCAGGAAGTCCTCGCGGACGCCGGGCGTGACGTAGACGCGGGAGGTTGCGGTGCAGGCCTGGCCGGTCAGGCCGAAGGCGCCGGCGGCCACCACCTGCGCGGCCTTGCGCGGATCGGCGTCGTCCAGGACCAGCACGCCGTTCTTGCCGCCCATTTCCAGCTGCACCCGGGCGCGGCGGCCGTTCAGGATCTCCTGCAGTCCGAGCCCCACCTTGGTGGAGCCGGTGAAGGACAGCCCGGCGATGCGCGGATCGCGGGCCAGGGCGTCGCCCACCACGCGGCCCTTGCCGTGGACCACGTTGAACACGCCGGCGGGCAGCCCGGCGTCCTGCAGGGCGCGGGCCAGGTGCGTGGCGGAGAGCGGCGTGAGCTCGGCGGGCTTGATGACCACGGCATTGCCGCTGATCAGCGCGGGGGCGGACTTCCAGGCCGGGATGGCGATGGGGAAGTTCCACGGCGTGATGAGCCCGACGACGCCGAGCGGCTCGCGGCGGGTGGTGATGGTGGTGTCCGGCAGGCCGCTAGGCAGGACCTCGCCGGTGGCGGCCCAGCCGAGCGAGCCGAAGAAGCGCAGCACGTCGGAGGCGCGCTTGACCTCGCCCTTGGCCTCGGCGAGGGTCTTGCCCTCTTCGCGGACGAGGTCGCCGGCGATGGCGGCCTGGCGGTCCAGGAGGAGGTCGCCTGCGGCCATGAGGATGGCGCCGCGGGCCGGGGCGGGCATGGCGGCCCAGGCCGGCTGGGCTGCGGTGGCGGCGCTGATCGCGGCGTCGACGTCGGCCGCGGTTCCGCTGGGGGAGAGGGCAGCGAGCTCGCCGGGGCGGGCCGGGTTCATCCGCTCGGTGTCGGCCTCGCCGAGCCATTGGCCGTTGATGAGGTGCCGGGCGGTGATGAGGTCGCGCTCGGTTGGGGTCTCGGTGGGGGTCTCGGTGACAGTGGAGAGGTCTGTGACGGTGGAAGTCATGGGGTGTTCCTTCGGGAGAGTCGGAGCAGGGGGCGTGCGGCGGCCGCTGTTCAGAGGGACGGTTACAGCCCGCGGATCAGGCCGCCGTCGCAGCGCAGTGCCACGCCGGTGATGTACGAGGCCGGGGCGCTGCAGAGAAACGCGGCGGCGGCGCCGAATTCCTCGGGTTCGCCGTAGCGGCGGGCGGGGATGGTCTTGCGGGATTCGAGCTGGATTTCCTCGGGGGTGGTTCCGCGCCGCTTGGCGGCGGCCTGGTCCAGTTCCGCCACCCGGTCCGTCGCGATGCGACCGGGAAGGAGCATGTTGACCGTGACGGCGTCCAGGGCCACCTCGGCGGCGAGGGTCTTGAGGTAGCCGGCCAGTGCCGCGCGGCCGGTGTTGGAGACGGCCAGGTTGGGCAGCGGTGCCACGACGCCGCTCGAGCCGACGGCGAGGATCCGTCCCCAGCGCCGTTCCCGCATGCCGGGCAGGATGTGTGAAACCAGGGCGTGGTGCGGCTTGACCAGTTGTTCGAACGCCGCGGCGATGTCATCGGCGCCGAGCGTGGCGGCAGCGCCGGGCTTCGGTCCGGGACCGTTGAGGACCAGGATGTCGATGGGCCCGAGTTCCGCCACTGTCTGTTCGACGGCGGCGGCCACGCCTTCCGCCGTGCTCAGGTCTGCCTCGACGGCGACGGCGCCCGGCCCATAGGCGTCCGTCAGTTCGGCGACGATCTCCTTGGCGAGGACCTGGCGCCGGCCGGTGATGGCCACCCGCACGCCTTCGGCCGCCAGGGCCCGGGCGACGGCGAGGCCGAGTCCGCCGGTGGAGGCGGCCACAAAAGCGGTCTTGCCGCTGATTCCGAGGTCCATCAGTTCCTCCCCGCCGTGGTGAAGGCGACGGCCGGGCTCGGGCCAAGGGCCTCGGCGGCTTCGGTGAGGTGGGCCCGCAGGCCCGGCCGGAGAGCCTCCGGGAACGATGCGGCCGGGGGCCGGACGCCGGGGTCGGCGATCAGTCCGCGCTGGTGCAGGCATTCCTTGCGGATAGCCAGCGCGATTTTGGCCTGCTGCTCGAAGTTGATCAGCGGCAGGTAGGGCAGGAGAGCGTCGCGGGCGGCCTCATAGCCCTCGCGCTGCCAGGCCCGCACGCAGGCGATGAGCGCCTCGGGATAGGAGAACCCGGTCATGGCGCCGGAAGCGCCTGCCATGAGTTCATCCAGCAGGCCCTGCCCGCCGAGGCCGCCGAAGACGGAGACGTCCAGGGCTGCTGTGAGCTGTCCGATCGCCACGGATGTGGGCGGGGCCTCGGCCTTGACCGCGGTGACGAAGCTGCAGGCGCGGACCACGGAGATCAGTGCCTCGGTGCTGATGCTGACGCCGCTGGCCAGCGGGTAGTCCTGCAGCACGACGTCGGCGCCGGTGGAGCGGTGGATGGCGTTCAGGTGTGCGATGACCACCGCCGGGTTGGCGGAGTTGGCCTGCACCATGACGGCGGCCAGCCGATCGCCGGCGGCGGCCTGGATGGCCCGGATTTCCTCGACGGCCGTGCCGGTGTAGAGGGAGGTCACTCCCACCACGAGGGGCAGGCGCGTTTCCTCCACCACCACTTCCAGGACCAGGCCGCGTTCGGCTGCGGTCAGGGCCGCGGCCTCGCCGAACACGCCCAGGACCGTGAGCCCCGTGGCGCCGATCGACTCGTAGTAGCCCACGAGTCCGGCCAGGCTGTCCGTGTCGATGTCCAGGGCGCTGCCCTGGAAGGGTGTGGCGACGACGCCCCACACACCGGGTGTCAGTGACTCCTGCATTGGTTTCTCCTTAAGCTCTTGTTGGTCTTCGGGCAGCTGTTGGTCAGCTGCCCGAACATCAGCCCGCCCGAAGGCGGTGGACCGCTAGCGGCGATCTCTTTAATGGCCCGGCCAGACCGGCGGGCGCTTCTCCTGGAAGGCGCGGACGCCCTCGGCGGAGTCCGCGCTGTCCAGCGCCGCCATGAGGGCCGGGAGCCGGAGCCCGCGGGCCTCGGCAGCGGTCAGGTGCGCGGTCTGAGTGACCATCTGCTTGACAGCCCGGACGGAAGTGGGGGCACAGGCGAGGATCTGGTCCACCCAGCGCTGCACCGCGGCGTCGAGCTCCTCCGCGGGGACCACTTCGTTGACCAGGCCCATGGACTGCATCTCTGCGGCCTCGGCCTTCCGGCCGGTGAGGAGCATGCCCATCGCCAGGGTGTACGGGATCCGGCGCACCAGCTGGTGGATGCCGCCGTCGAGCGCCAAACGCCCGACGCGGGGTTCCGTCAGCCCGAAGCGGGCCGTGTCCGCGGCGACGACGATGTCCGCGCCGAGCACGATTTCCATGCCGCCGCCCAGGGCGTAGCCGTTGACCCGGGCGATCACCGGGATGTCCAGGCTGGTGCGCAGGCTGAGCCCGCCGAAGCCGTTCGGGTCCAGGCCGGCCCAGTACTCGAGGCCGGTCTTGTCCACGGCGGAGGCGGACATGTCCGCGCCGACGCAAAAGGCGCGGGTGCCGGCGCCGGTGATGACGACGGCGCGGACCTCCGGATCCGCTTCGAGCTGGTCCCAGATCTCGTTGAGCCGGGCCTGGGCGCCGCCGTCGACGGCGTTGAGCACGTGCTGGCGGTCGATGACCACCGTGGCGACGTGGTTCTCGATGGTCAGGGTGACCTGGTCCACCGCCGCCGGAGCCGTTCCTGCCGGCAATGCTGACACGGCGGTCACCGGAGCACCCCCAACTGCTGCAGGCGCTCGATGGTCTCGGCGTCGAACCCGTTCTCCAGCAGCACCTCCACGTTGTGTTCGCCCAGCCGCGGGGCCACCCGGCGGATGCTGGGCGGGGTGGCGGAGAGCCGGATGGGCGCGTTGAGCATTTTCACGGTGCCGACGCCGGGGTGTTCTGCCTCGACGATCATGCCGTTGGCGTGGGTCTGCGCGTCGGCCAGGGTCTGCTCCAGGGTGTGGACCGGGGCGTTGAGCAACCCCTGTTCTTCGAGCCGGAAGGTCCAGTACTCAGTGGTGTTGGTTGCAATGCGCTCGCGGAAGATCGCCTGCAGCGCCGGCTTGTTCTCGAACTGCTGCTCCAGGTTGGCGAACTCGGGCCGGAGCGTGAGGTCCTCGTCCAGGCCCAGGGCCTCGGAAATGCGCAGCAGCGGGTCCGGGGTGAAGCCGCCCACCATGCACACGGCGCCGTCGGTGGTTTCAAAGACGCCGCTGAGCGGCATGGCGCCCCAGTTGACCTCGTAGCCGCGGTTGAGCTGCATGCACGCCTCCTGCATCTGCAAGTGCAGCATGGAGTCGTACATGGTCACCTCCACCTTCTGCCCGACGCCGGAGGTTTCCCGGGTGCGGAGCGCCAGCAGGATGCCCTGCATGAGGTGCATGCCCGTGATGTAGTCGCACAGCGTGGTGGGGTAGATGGACGGCTTGACGTCGTCCGACTCGCGCCGCCACATCACACCGGAGTATGCCTGCGCGATCGCGTCCTGGCCGCCCTTGTGCGAGTAGGGGCCCTCGGGGCCGAAGCCCGTGCCGGAGGCCCAGATGATGCCCGGGTTCTGCTCCTTGAGGTCCTCGTAGCCGAAGCCCATCCGCTCCATCACGCCGGAGCGGAAGTTGCTGACCACCACGTCGGCGTCGGCAAGCAGGCGGCGGAGCACGTCCTTGCCGTCCTCGGTGCGGGTGTCCACGGAGATGCTGCGCTTGTTCCGGTTGATGGACAGGAAGATCGGGTTGTCCTGGCCGTCCTTGTCCGGGAAGGAGTTGCGGGAGATGTCCCCGGCGCCCGGGCGCTCCACCTTGATGATGTCCGCGCCGTAGTCGCCCAGCAGCTGGGTGCAGGACGGGCCCATGAACACCTGGGTGAAGTCCACGATCTTGATGCCATCGAGCGGGAGCGGGGTGCCGGCAAGTTCAGGTGCGGGCACCGCCGTCGTACCTGTTGCCCTGCCTGCCAGCAGGTCCTCGATAACGGTGCTCATGCCCCCACCACCGCATCCACGTCGAGGGAGGCGTTCGACGACGGGACGTCGCCCGGGTCAGCGCCGTGCCGGCGCATGCCCTGCTGGATGTCCAGCGCGGAGACGTCGCGGACGAGGGTGCCGTTCTGGATCGCCAGCGCGGCGGCGACGCCGACGGCCTGGCCCATGGCCATGCAGGGCGGGATCTCGCGGGACATCTTCTGCGCCTCGGGGGTGGCGGAGTAGTGGCGGCCGGCGACGAGGAGCTGGTCCACTTCCTTGGGCAGCAGCGAGCGGAAGGGGTAGTAGTAGTCGCGGCCGCGGGCCACGGTGTCGGCGAAGTGGCGGCGGGAGGTGACGTCGTCCTTGGTCATGACGTACTCGCCCTCGAGCAGGCGGGTCTGCCGGACGCCCATCTGGGACGCGACGTCGAGCATGTAGCAGTTCTCGAAGCCGGGCAGGTTGGCGCGGACGTAGTCCACGGCCTCGGTGATGCGGTCACGGGCGGCGAACTCGGCGGCGGTCATGTCCGCGGGGTCGACGCCGTCGAAGCCGGTCATGTGGGGTGCGTTGCACCAGACGACGCCGTCGATCGGGGTCTTGAGCCACCACAGCTCCCAGGCGCCGCCGAGGAGGCGCTTGATCTTGCGGTTGATGGCGCGGGCTTCCTTGGGGTTGGCCTGTTCGAAGGCCTCGGCGGCGTTGGTGTCGACGTTGCCCAGGCGGAAGACGAGGGTGGTGAGGTAGCTGTCCTTGACGTAGCTCGCGCCGGCCCGGGAGGCGACGTCGATGTCGCCGGTGGTGTCGATAACGATGTCCGCCATGTAGGCCTGCGGGCCGGACTTGGTCTCGCAGATGACGCCCTTCATCACGCCGTTGTCCACGATGGGACGGGAGAACCAGGAGTGCAGGCGGAGGTTGACGCCGGCCTCGCGGACGAGGTCGTTGGAGACACGCTTCCAGCCGTCCGGGTCGAAGGCGGCGGCGTAGCAGACCGGCTTGGGGGTGGTGTGGGAGTGGAAGTCGAAGGTGCCGTAGCGGCCCCACTTGTTCCACAGTTCCTCGGAGGTCTTGCGGTCATCCGCCGGCGGGACGATCGCCAGGCCGAGCTTCTGCAGGCGCTCGACGTATTCGGAGACGATGCCCGTGACAGTGATTTCCTGGCCGTTGATCATGTCATCGAGCACCAGGACCATGCCGCCGGAGGCGAGGCCGCCCAGGGAGGAGTAGCGTTCCAGCAGCGTGACCGAAGCGCCCGAGCGGGCTGCCGTGACGGCGGCGGCCACACCGGCGGGGCCACCGCCGACCACCAGGACGTCGGAGCGGGAGATGACGGGGGCGGTGAGGTCCGCCGTGGTGGTGCTGAGTTCCAGCGACGACGTGGCTGAAGACGGGTTCATGGGGATCCTTACTTATTTCGGCCGCAGTGTGGTTGGGGGCGTGCCGTTGGAGACGTGCCTCTTTGCGCGGCGGCCGGTGAGGTAGAAGACGGTGCTCCGGGGGAGCGCGCAGCGACGCTGACCGCGAAATCCACCCGGCAGAGGGTATGACGCAGCGCGGCCCGTTGCGGACCTTGCTGCAGGGTATGGAAAGGGTTCCGGCGGACACTGGCGTGCCCGGGCCGGAGAATGGCGACGGCGGCTAGAGCGGGCCGATCACCACGCGTGAGGTGCGTTAACCCAGATCGCTACGCAGACCTCTTCGTAGCTGTTCTTGTACCAATGCGGCGTATCCGAGGAGAAGGTGATCGAATCGCCTTCTTCCAGGGTGTAGCACTCGCCGTCCAGGAAGATGTCTTTCCGGCCGGAGAGAATAATGCCGAATTCCTCGCCGCTGTGGCGGAAAGGTGTGGCGCTGGTGTCGTGGCCTGGCGGACTCACGATCCATTGTGCCTCCAGCGCGCCGTTGAGGTCCGGGGTGAGCAGTTCATAGACCGCCTCACCCACAGATTTCTTGGTCACGCCTTTGAGGTTTCGCCGCTCGGCCTTGCGGACCACGGGCGACCTGGTTTCTTCCTGTCCGATGAAGAACTTTCCCACGGGGATGTCCAGGCCGTGCGCCAGCTGCGCCAGGGTGGTGAAGGACGGATTGGCCAGGCCGCGTTCGATCTGGCTTACGATCGCCGGGCTGAGGCCGGTGACTTCGGAGAGCTTCGCCAGGGTCATCCCTTTGTCTTTGCGCATGTTGCGGACCTTGTTGCCTACGGTGGCAAGAAGGACGCTCGTGCCGGCTGGGGAAGATCCCGCGACGCTTTCGTTGGCCATGGTCCGACTTTCTCTTGGTGAGCTGACACACATAACTATAGTGAAAACTTTTAGCGAATCAATGGTTTTCGTAAATTTCTTTACTGTTCCCGCGGTGTCCGCAGTTGGCCGGGGCGGGGATAGGCACCTGGCTTCGTGCCTGTTTGGGGTCTGCTGTGGGGTCAATCCGGGCCAGTTCCCCCTTGGCCCCCGCTCCGATTGGCGGCATCACTCAAGGTCGGGACGTACTTTCCGCCAGACCATTGACTCTGTGAAGATCTTCAATATAGTTGTGTGAGCCGCAACACTAAGGGTTCGACGCTAGGCGAACAGGGAAAGGGCGCAACGACCTTCTGGCGGAAGGTGCGCCCGGCCGCGTTCGTGATCGTTCCCTTGTACTGATGCAGTGGCATCTTCCAAGCCATCCGCAACACACGATGTTGGCCGGTCAGCAGGGACGCGTTCCTTTAGGGATAGGTTCCTTGTTTCCGAGCTGGATGGCCCGTTTGCATTCAATCGCTACGAAGAGGCATGCGTAGCTATCTGGGCTAACTCACCTCCCATGTGGTGATCCGGTCCCGCCCTGCGGACCAAGCCAAACGATAGTTTCGATTTCCGGCGGCCCCAACAGGACGTCCGCCGGCGATCCGTACCCTCCCGCGCCCCGAAGGCGCGGGGGAAGGAAAAGTATCATGACTGACACTGTCGTCAAGATTGACCTGGAGGGCGGCCGGAAGTCCCGGCTCTCTCCGGAAGTACGCCGCGGGCTGCTGGGCCTCGGGCTCGGAAACACCCTGGAGTGGTACGACTGGATGGTCTTCGGCCTCCTGTCGGCCTTCATCGGGCCAAAGTTCTTCCCGTCGCAGGACCCCGTTGCCGCGACCCTGAGTGCCCTGGCCGTTTTCGCCGTCGGCTTCGCGTTCCGTCCGCTGGGCGGCGTCCTGCTCGGCACCTTCGCCGACAGGATCGGACGACGCCGGGTAATGCTCTGGTCCATCATGATGATGGCGGTCACCACCCTGATTATTGCCCTCTGCCCCACCTACGATCAGATCGGTGCAGCCGCCGGCATCATCCTGCTGGTCTGCCGCATCGTCCAGGGCATCTCCACGGGCGTTGAAGCCCCGTTGTCCACCGCCCACGCCGTCGAACTCCTGCCCGAGGGGCGCGAGGGCTTTGTGGCCGGCATCATCTCCTTCTACGTCAACGCAGGCATCCTGCTCGCCTCGCTGGTCAGCTGGCTGTCGTCCCTGATGCTGGGCGGAGCCGTCATGGCCGACTGGGGCTGGCGTGTGCCGTTCATCGTCGGCGCGGCCTTCGGTTTCGTCGTGGTCTACCTGCGCCGGACCCTTCCCGAAACCATGAAGCCCGAGGAACTGGCGGAAAACAAGTCCGCCAAGACGGTCTGGGGCGGGGTGCGCAAGCACTGGCTCAGCGTGCTGGCCATCACGTTCGTCGTCGGTGCGGCGCAGGCCTACAACTACGCCTGGAACACCGGCCTCCCGACGGCGGCCCGCAGCGGCTTCAAGGAAGACGCCACCGCCGTCTTCGCACTCACCACCGTCCTCGGCGTCGTCCTGGTGGTCGGAAGCCTCATCATCAGCAAGCTGGCCGATGGCAAGTCGATTTCCAAGTGGTTCCTGATCACCCGTGCGCTGTCCATCCCGTCCGTCTTCCTGATGCTGATGTACGTCAAGCCGGGCATCGCCGGCTTCGCTGCCGTCCTCCTCGGCGGCTCGGTGGTGCTGGTCCTGAACATGACCCTGTACAACGTGGTCACCAGCTCCCTTATGCCGAAGAACTGCCGCGGCGCCGGAACCGCCCTCGGGTACGGCCTGGGCGTGGCCCTGTTCGGCGGCACGGCCTCCTACCTCCTGGTCTGGCTCCAGTCGCTGAACGCGTCCTGGATCTTCCCCGTCTACGTGGCCGTCCTGTCGGCGCTGAGCATTGTCTTCTACCTGCTTGCCCGGAAGAAGAACGGCATCTTCGTCGGCCGCTAGGAACACCGGCAACCCCGGAACCATCGGCAAACACGAACGCAGGAAGCAGGAACGGAAAGTGGGAACGCTCATGGACGCCAGTCGCCCGGACTTAAGCAGCGGGGAGGCAAGCGTGATCTCCTTTGATCTCGACGCGTCAGACGTGGAGCTCTTCGAGGCAGCCCGCGGGCTGTTGCTGACCGCCCATCACAGCGAGAACCACCGGGTGGCTGCGGCCATGCGCGGTGAGTCAGGGGCTATCTACTTCGGACTGCACGTTGGCGCAAAGCGACTCAATGTGTGCGCCGAATCCAGCGCCCTGGCCAATGCACGCATGGCACAGGAAACCTCGATCCATTCCGTGGTGGCGGTCAGCATGGACGGACAGGGGGAACCCCAGGTCACCAACCCCTGCGGCCTATGCCGGGAACTGCTGCGTTCTTACGGAACCGAGACGTCCGTCCTGGTCGATGCCGAGGGTGAGGTGGGCAAGATCCGGATCAAGGAACTGCTGCCTTTCCCCTGGATGCGTGCCGCCGAAACGGAGTGGGACACCCTCCCGCCCCGCGTGGAGGAAAGCGCCGGCTAGCACCAGCTGGAACGCCAGCGCCAACACCAGCGCCAAGAGCGGCGCCAACACCAGCGCCAACTCAACAGGCATCGAAAGAAGGCCGGGACCCACAAGGTCCCGGCCTTCTTGCGTGCCGGACATCCCGCCGTCGTCCGCGACGCCGCCGCCGTAGCCCGCGCGCGCCGCCGTCGCCGTCGTCGGAATATTGCCGGACATAAGGAAGCTGGTGCAGCCGCCGCGTTTCCGCTAAACCACTGCACCAGCAGGTAGTACGAATTTTCTGAATACTATGAAACGTTACTCATTCGCGGCTCCCTAGGTCCCGGGGGTTGATGACCGGGTCTTTACGTCTTCTTCAAGGTGCCTCGTCATCAGCCAGCCTGCGCCGGCCATTGCAATGCCCATAACCATGAAGGCCCAATTGTCCATGGTGTTCAGCGACAGGAAGTTGGCCGCCGAATCCAAGCCGACGATGAAGCCGTAAATGCTAAGGACGATGTACAGCAGGCCGGAGCCCATGAGGAAATTCCGGGCGCCCAGGGCGGTCCGGGACATGCTCAGGCCGGTGGCGCCGATCGCGAGCTGAACGATGTTCAGCAACATCGACACCTGGAACAGGTTCAGGAAGAGGGCCTTGGAATCGGGCCCGAAGAACCTGAGTTCGCTGTAATTCGTAGTGATGCCGGGGATGAACCCCAAGATGCCCACGACGATCAGGACGATACCCACACCCATGCCAACGTTCTGTACATCTGTCCGACCAAAATGAACGCCGTGCGCATGAGGAGATGCGGTAGTCATTATTGCCTCCAACCACTGATTGCGGACACTAACAATTTTACGACCCGGGTCTGGAAAAAGCTCCGGAAGGCCCGGGGCGGCAAATACCGCGGATTCGCCCGTTGTGCCTGTCGGAAACCGGGCGGATGCCGGGCCCGTGGCACCATGGATCTCGATGAAACTGCGCGCTGATCAGACCGGACAACGTGGCCTTCCGATGCCCCTGGGGCTGCAGGGTGCCCTCGAGTCCGCCCAGGCCGCCGTCATATCCGCCCTCGTGGTGGTGGCGCCGATCGTCATGGTCTGGGCCACGGCCGGCTTCCAGCACAGCGGGTTCGACGTCCTGGCACGCCTGGCCGGCCAGGCCTGGCTGCTGATCCACGGCGTGCCGCTGCTGCTGGACACCCCCGGTGCGGGGTCCGCGGCGCACCCGGAATCCGGCACGCTCTCGCTCATCCCGCTGGGGCTGACCCTCATCCCGTTCCTGCTCGCGTGGCGCGCCGGCCGCCGGCTCGCCCGCGCCTCCTACACCGATCAGCTCTGGCAGGCGCTGCTCGGCTCCTGGCTGATGTACGCCGGCTTCGGCCTCGCCACCGGCTTCGTTTGCCGCACGGCCGACGTCGGCATCAGCCTCTGGGCCGCCGCGCTCATGCCGCTCATCCCGTTCGGGCTCGGCATGGTGGTCGGCGCCCGCCGGGAGGCAGGCTCGTGGAGCCGGCTGATCGGCGTCGACGCCGTTGCCTGGCTTTCCCGCACCAGCCAGCATTCCCGCTGGGCCGGCTCCTACCTGGGCTCCGCCATCAAGGCCGGATCTGTGGCGCTGATGGCGAGCCTGGCGATGTCGGCGGCGCTGCTCGCCGTCGACCTCTTCATCCACTGGAACCTCGTGGTGGCCGTCTATGAAGGGCTCGACGCCGGCGCCATGGGCGGCGCTGTCCTCACCATCGTGCAGTTGGGGTTCCTGCCCAACCTCGTGGTGTTTGCGCTGGCCTGGATCTGCGGTTCGGGGTTCGCCCTGGGCGTCGGCTCGCTGGCCGGGCCGCTGGGGACCGCCGTCGGGCCGCTGCCGTCCATTCCCGTGTTCGCCGCGCTGCCGGCCGGCTCGCTGGACTTCGGCTTCGTGGCCCTGGTGGTGCCGGCGCTGGCCGGGGCGCTGGCCGGCTGGTGGTTCCTGCGCGAAGGCGAGAACCACTTCGACGAGTGGCTCTCCATCAAGATCCGGGCCCGCTGGTTCACCGCCGCGGCCTCCACCCTGGTGCTGGGCGCGGTGATCGGCTCGGTCGCCGGGCTGCTCGCGGCGGGCCTGGCCTGCCTGGCCCGAGGTTCGGCCGGCATCGGCAGGCTGACGGAGATCGGGCCCGACCCGCTATCCATGGCACTGTTCGTGGCCGCAGAGGTGGGGATCGGCGTCGTGATCGGCTACGCGGCCGGACCCTGGCTGGAACGCCAGCAGAAGCTGCGCGAGGCAGACCTCGAGGCGGTCAGCCACCGCTGAGGCCTTGGCCCAGCCGCTAGCGCAGCTGCTGTGCCGCTAGCGCAACTGCGTGGGCATGGAGTTCTCCAGCTGCGTCCTGCAGGCCGAGGTCGCCTGCTGCGTCAGGGCGTGGCGGACGCACTGCTGGTAGTCGCGGATCTGGTTGAAGAACAGCGTCGAGGCCAGGACCACCAGCAGCATCACCGCTGTGACCACCAGCCCGGAAATCGTGCCGAAGAGCACCAGCCGCGATTCCTTGTCCTTCACCGCCCGGACCAGCACCACGATGCCCAGCGCGATCCCGGCCACCGTAAGGAGCGCCGTCAGCCACAGGTAGGCCACGTCGAGCTGGAAGACGAAGAAGGAGCCCAGGACTGCGACGATGAACAGCCGGAACAGCGTATGGGTCAGCCGCGGAGGTTCTTTGGCCGCCTGGCCGCGCGGATGCCGGTCAGGCTCGCCGCCGCCGGAGTCCGTGGGGGAATTCATGTTTTCCAGCCTACGCGAGCGGCCCCATAAGCTAGGACCATGCGCATAGTAGTCCTCGTTTCCGGCACCGGTTCCAACCTCCAGGCAGTAATCGATGCCGTGAAGTCCGGCGCGCTCGACGTCGAGATCGCCGCCGTGGGCGCCGACCGGCCGGGGACTTTCGGGGTGGAGCGCTCCGCCGCGGCCGGAATTCCCACGTTCGTGGTGGACTTCAAGGCTTACCCGGACCGGGCTGCCTGGAACGCGGCACTCACTGACGCCGTCGCCGGCTTTGCCCCGGACGTGGTGGTGTCTTCAGGCTTCATGCGGATTGTCAGCGCGGGCTTCATCGACGCGTTTGGCGGCAAATACCTCAACACGCACCCGGCGCTGCTGCCGGCCTTCCCCGGCGCCCACGGTGTCCGCGATGCCCTGGCTTACGGCGTGAAGGTCACCGGCTGCACGGTGCACTGGGCCGACGCCGGCGTGGACACCGGACCCATCATCGCGCAGGAAGCTGTGGCGATCGGGGACGGCGAATCCGAGGAATCCCTGCACGAGCGCATCAAAGTCGTGGAGCGCCGGCTCTTGGTCTCCACCCTGGCGTCCCTGGCCGCGGCCCACACCCCGGCGTAGCCCCACCCTAACCCTCCCGATATACCCCCCGATGCGCTATCACTTGGCGCGGTTCTCAGGCCTCAGAACCGCGCCAACTGATAGCGCATCTGGTGGTGGTGGGCCGCGCTATTCGAGCCGGCGCTGCTTGGTTTCGGGTGCGAAGAACGCCATCCACAGCACGGAGAGCAGCACCAGGCCGCCGGCCAGCGCGAACGATGTCGCGAGCCCCAGCTCCGGCCACAGGATGGCCGCGAAGACCAGCGGCCCGAACCCGGCCCCGAGCCGGGAAAACGTCGAGGCCCAGCCGAAGCCCGAGCCGCGCAGCTCCGTCGGGTACAGCTCGGACACGTACGCGTAGAGCACCGGGATGGCCACCTGGACCACAAAGCCGAACACCAGCAGCCAGAACACGGCCGCCGTCGGGATGTCCACCACTATCGCCACAATCACCAGCGTTAGCGCCGACAGCGGGCCGGTGATGGCGAGGATCCACTTGCGGCCCACCCGTTCCACCAGCAGGGCGGCGACCGCCACGCCGAGGAGCCCGACGGCGGCCATCGACGCCGTGGTCAGGAAGGCCTTGTACTCCTCGAACCCGGCGCCAATCAGGATCCGCGGCATCCACGTCAGCGACAGGTAGTAGACCAGCAGGATGGAAAAGAACAGGGCCCATGCCGCCGTCGTGATCTTCCAGCTGAACTGCCAGAGTGCGCGCAATTGCGTCCACGCGCTGCCCGCCGAGAGGCGGGGGGCGTCCTGCGGGGCGGGCAGGCTGTAGACGCGGGGTTCGGCGCCGGTGGCCTCGACCAGGCCGTCGATCACCTTCGCGGCCTCATCGCGGCGGCCCTTGCGGATCAGGAACAGCGGGGATTCCGGCACGCTTCGCCGGACCCAGAACACCAGCAGGGCCGGGAGCACCATGACCAGCATGGTCAGCCGCCAGTCCGCGAAGGCCGCCACCAGCCCCGCGGAGATGAACCCGCAGAGGGCGGCGCCGACTGGCCACCAGCCATCCATCGCGGTGAGCACCCGGCCGCGATTCCTGCGGGGTGTGAATTCGCCCACCAGCGCGTAGTCCACGGGGATGCAGCCGCCCAGGCCGAACCCGGCCAGGAACCGGAACACGACAAACCACATGAAGTCGGGGGAGACCGCGCCGAGCACAGTGAAGACGGAGAAGATTAGCAGGGTCGCGGTGAAGGCCTTCTTGCGGCCGATGGTGTCCGCGATGGTGCCCCAGACAAACGCGCCCAGGGCCATGCCAATCAGGTTCGCCGTCCCGATCCAGGCGGCATCGCCCGGGCTCAGGGACCAGTGCTTGGACAGCAACGGAATGAGGATGCCGTTGAGGGTGACGTCCCAGGCATCGAACATGAAGCCCAGTCCGCCGATCAGGAAGATCCGGCCTTGGACCTTCCACCGCCACGGCAGCTCCTGGACCACCTGTTCGCCGCTGGGCACAGTGGTGTACGTGTTCATTTTTTGGCCTCCTATGAAAACTCTACGTGGCCCCGCCGCGGCCCGGGGGTGCTTCACACTCCGGCGCGCGGGCAGCCCCGAGGGAAGGCGGAGGTCCGGGACGCGATAAACTGGCCGCATCCCCACCACCCGCGGCCCGCCGCGATATAAGACGGAGACTTTTGTGAGCTTCACGCAGCTTGACCGTGTATCCATCGACCGAGTGCCCATCCACCGGGCACTGATTTCGGTCTACGACAAGACCGGTCTGGAGGAGCTCGCTCGGGGCCTGCACGCCGCCGGCGTCAAGATCGTCTCCACGGGCTCCACGGCCAAGAAGATCGCCGCCGCGGGCATCCCCGTGCAGGAAGTTGAGGAAGTCACCGGCTCCCCGGAGATGCTGGACGGCCGCGTCAAGACCCTGCACCCGCGCGTGCACGGCGGCATCCTCGCGGACCGGCGCGTACCGGCCCACATGCAGACGCTCGCGGACATGGAGATCGAGCCGTTCGACCTCGTCGTCGTCAACCTCTACCCGTTCGTGGAGACCGTGAAGTCCGGTGCCGCGCCGGACGACGTCGTCGAGCAGATCGACATCGGCGGCCCCGCGATGGTGCGCTCCGCCGCGAAGAACCACGCCGCCGTCGCCATCGTGGTGGACCCGGCCTCCTACGGTTCCGTGGTGGAAGCGGCCGCGTCGGGCGGCTTTGACCTGAAGACCCGGCGCCGGCTCGCGGCCAAGGCGTTCGCGCACACCGCGGCCTACGACACCGCCGTGGCCACCTGGACCGCCAGCCAGTTCCGCGACGAGGACGGCGACGGCGTGATCGACTGGCCCGCCTACGCCGGCCTGGCGCTGGAACGCTCCGAGGTGCTGCGCTACGGCGAAAACCCGCACCAGCAGGGCGCACTCTACGTGGACAAGGCCGCCCCGGCCGGGATCGCCCAAGCCGACCAGCTGCACGGCAAGGCCATGAGCTACAACAACTTTGTCGACGCCGACGCCGCCCTGCGCGCCGCCTTCGACTTCGCCGAGCCCGCCGTCGCGATCATCAAGCACGCCAACCCCTGCGGCGTGGCCGTAGGTTCCGCGTCCGCGGCGGACCCCATCGCCGACGCCCACGCCAAGGCGCACGCCTGCGATCCGGTGTCCGCGTTCGGCGGCGTCATCGCCGCGAACCGCACGGTCACCGCCGGCATGGCGCGCACTGTCGCCGGGATTTTCACGGAGGTCGTCATCGCGCCGGACTTCGAGGACGAGGCCGTGGAGATCCTGTCCAAGAAGAAGAACATCCGCCTGCTGGCCCTCCCCGACGGCTACGGCCGCTACCCGACCGAGTTCCGCCAGGTCTCCGGCGGCATGCTGGTCCAGGCCACGGACAAGGTCGACGCCGACGGCGACAACCCCGCCAACTGGACCCTCGCCGCGGGCGACGCCGCCGACGCCGTCACTTTGGCCGACCTCGCCTTCGCCTGGACCGCCTGCCGCGCAGCCAAGTCCAACGCGATCCTGCTCGCGGACAACGGTGCCGCCGTCGGCATCGGCATGGGCCAGGTCAACCGGCTCGATTCCTGCAAGCTCGCGGTCGAGCGCGCCAACACGCTCGGCGTCACTGTGGAGTCCGACGTCGATGCGGCCGGCGGTGCTTCCGGCGCCGACGCGACCGACGCACCCGAGCGTGCCCGCGGCGCAGTCGCGGCGTCGGACGCGTTCTTCCCGTTCGCTGACGGACTGCAGATCCTGATCGACGCCGGCGTGCGCGCCGTAGTCCAGCCCGGCGGCTCCGTCCGGGACGAGGAAGTCATCGCCGCGGCCAACGCCGCCGGCATCACCATGTACTTCACGGGAGCCCGCCACTTCTTCCACTAGGCCTGGTTCCGCACGGCCTGTTCCGCTGGGCCGCACAAAGAATGGACATGCCCTCCCTCATCCGGAGGACATGTCCATTTTTTGTGCCCACGAGTGGGTTGGTGGCCTCCCCGCGGGACACGCTCAGCCATTCCGCGGGACATGCTCATTGTTCGTGGCAAGGGGTGGGCATATGGGGATATGTCCAGGCCTGGGCGTGTGGGGAGGGCATGTCCCGTGAGCTCTGACGCTGGCAGGCCAGACGGGGGAACATGCTCATTCTTCCGGCGGGACAGGCTCGATGTTCGTGGAGCGCAAAAATCCAGCCCGGGGCACATGCTCATTGTTCGCGGCAAGGGGTGGGCATATGGGGGATATGTCCAGGCCTCAGTGTGTGCGGAGGGCATGTCCCGGGAGACCGCCGTCGTGGACCAAAAACCAACGCGGGGCCACCGCGGCCTCCTCACTGCTGAAGATGGACCGCAAGTGACCCCGCGCTGGGGCAACAGGGATTGGGTAATCAGGATGGGAAAACCGGGTAACAGTGTCGGGTAATCAGAAGGGGGAACAGGGCCGGGCAAACAGGTTCAGGGCAACAAGCCTGGGTAACAAATAGCTGGGGTGCCCGCGCTTGCGGTAACAAGGCTGGGCATCCACACCTGGAGCGCACGAGCCCGGCGTGAACCGGGCTCGTGCCGTCAGGCTAGGAAGCGGCGGCCGTGGTGTAGGCCTGCTGGATTACGCTGCCCCAGTACGGACCGTACATTTTGGTGGAGTTGCTGCCGTAGCCATAGCTGTTGATGGAGTTCTGGTAGCCGGAAGCGCTGCTGCCGATGAACCACGGTCCGCCCGAGGAACCGCCGGTCATGTTGCAGGGGATCCCCTGGGTGTTGAACTGCGGGTTGTAGGGATCGTTGGTGGCGGCGCCGGAGCAGCTCTTGAGGGATTCACCGTTGAACGGTGCCGCGGCGGGGTAGCCGAACGACTTGTAGCCCAGGCCGCGGGCGGCGTTGAACTGCAGGCCGGAGGCGCCGACGACGTCGCTGAGGTACTGGCCGTTGAGCGTGGACATGACGGCGAAGCCGGTGTCGTAGGTCATGTCTCCGGAAGAACTCCACTGCGTGGGGGCGTAGAGGGCCTTGGCCGTCCACTTGCCGTAGGGGGATGCGCCGTTAAGGTACGCCGGGACGAACGTGAACTTGGTGGCGAACGCGCCCGGGCCCTCATTTACACAGTGCCCGGCGGTGGAGACGGTGCTTTTGTTGCCGGAGGAGACCGAGTTGCCAGAGCAGACGTAGTTGGTACCGCCGAGGGTGAAGAAGACCTTGCCGATGTGCGGGACGGGGGTTTCGCTCGCATTCGCCTTGGTCTGCGGCGTCTGCGCGAGCGCCGCCTGGGACTGCTTCTTCGGTGCGGTCGCCTCGACCGTGCTCGGGGCGGCACCCTCCAGCGGTGCCGCCGCGGGCTTCGCGGACATTCTCCGGTTCATCGCCTTGTCCGCCAGCACGTCACCGGGGACGGCGTTGCGCATGCGGTCCGCGGTCCAGTAGTCGGCCGCGCCCGATTCTGTGACGGTGTGGCCCGTGACATCGGACGTGGAAAGCGGTGCCTTGGCCGGTGCGGGGGAGGCGGTGGCCGCCCCCGCGGCACTCAGGGCCAGCAGCGCCGCGGCCGAAAGAGTCAGCAGGCTGGTGGCCAGAGTCTTGGGTGTTCTCATGGGTGTCCTAACCGGTGGAAATACGGGACGGCCGCTTGTGGCGGCCGCTGGATGGAACGAAACTACGGCAAATTGACTAATCTGTAAAGTCAATTGTCAATTCTTGTTAAGCCGTGTTGCGGTGTCACGCATCCGTCCGCGCACGACGCCGGTAGGCGCCAACGGGGGCACCTCGGGTAAGTTAGGGGTGTTGAGATAGCACAAGATTCCGGAAATACCCAGACCTTCAGGGAGACGCCCGAGCAATGGCAAAGATTATCTATACCCACACCGACGAAGCGCCGATGCTGGCCACCTATTCGTTCTTGCCGATCATTGAGGCGTTCGCCTCGACGGCCGGTGTGGAAGTGGAGACCCGCGACATCTCGCTGGCCGGCCGCATCATCGCCGCATTCGGCGACTACCTCACCGAAGAGCAGCGCGCCAGCGACGCCCTGGCCGAGCTTGGTGCCCTTGCCAAGACGCCCGAAGCCAACATCATCAAGCTGCCGAACATCAGCGCCTCCGTGCCTCAGCTGAAGGCCGCAATCGCCGAACTCCAGGGCCACGGCTACGCGCTGCCGGACTACCCGGACAACCCCTCCTCGGACGAGGAAACGGACATCCGGTCCCGCTACGACAAGATCAAGGGCTCCGCCGTGAACCCGGTCCTGCGCGAAGGCAACTCGGACCGCCGCGCCCCGCTCTCGGTCAAGAACTACGCCCGCCAGAACCCGCACAGCATGGGCGCCTGGACCCCGGAATCGAAGACCAACGTGGCCCACATGGAGGCCGACGACTTCCGCTCCAACGAAAAGTCCGTGGTCATCGACGCGGACACCAACATCAAGATCCAGCTCGTCAAGGAAGACGGCACGGTCAAGGTCCTCAAGCGTGCCTTCCCGGTCCTGGCCGGCGAGGTCATCGACGGCACCGTAATGCGCGCCGCCGCCCTGGACGCGTTCCTGGCCGCCCAGGTTGCCCGGGCCAAGAAAGAGGGCGTGCTCTTCTCCGCCCACCTGAAGGCCACCATGATGAAGGTCTCGGACCCCATCATCTTCGGCCACGTCGTCAAGGCCTACTTCGCGGACCTCTTCGCCACCTACGGCGAGCAGATCGCCGCCGCCGGCCTGAGCCCGAACAACGGCCTTGCCTCCATCCTCAACGGCCTTGAGGACCTGCCCGAGGAAATCCGCGGCGACGTCCAGGCTGCGATCGAAAAGGGCCTCAACGACGGCCCCGAACTCGCCATGGTCGACTCCGACAAGGGCATCACCAACCTGCACGTGCCCTCCGACGTGATCGTCGACGCCTCGATGCCGGCCATGATCCGCAGCTCCGGCCACATGTGGGGCCGCGACGGCCAGGAAGCCGACACGCTCGCCGTCCTCCCGGACAGCAGCTACGCCGGCATCTACCAGGTTGTCATCGACGACTGCCGGGCCCACGGCGCCTTCGATCCCACCACCATGGGCACGGTCCCGAACGTCGGCCTCATGGCCCAGGCCGCCGAGGAATACGGCAGCCACGACAAGACGTTCGAGATCCAGTCCGCCGGCACCGTCCAGATCGTCGACGACGCCGGCACCGTGCTGATCGAGCACCAGGTTTCCCCGGGCGACATCTGGCGCGCCTGCCAGACCAAGGATGTGCCGATCCGTGACTGGGTCAAGCTGGCCGTCACCCGTGCCCGCGCCTCAGCCATGCCCGCCATTTTCTGGCTGGACAAGGGCCGCGCGCACGACGCCCGCATGATCGCCAAGGTGGAGGAGTATCTCAAGGACCACGACACCGAGGGCCTGGAGATCGCCATTATGTCCCCGGAGAAGGCCACCGCCTTCACCGTCGAACGCCTCCGCAAGGGCGAGGACACCATCTCGGTGACCGGCAACGTGCTCCGCGACTACCTCACGGACCTCTTCCCGATCCTGGAACTGGGCACCAGCGCCAAGATGCTCTCCGTGGTGCCGCTCATCAACGGCGGCGGCCTGTTCGAGACCGGCGCCGGCGGATCCGCCCCGAAGCACGTGCAGCAGCTGCTGAAGGAAAACCACCTGCGCTGGGACAGCCTGGGCGAATTCCTCGCGCTGGCCGTGAGCTTCGAGCATCTCGCCACGAGCACCGGCAACGCCCGCGCCCAGGTCCTGGCCGACACCCTGGACCGCGCCACCGGCACGTTCCTGCTTGAGGACAAGTCCCCGAAGCGCAAGGCCGGCGAGCTGGACAACCGCGGCAGCCACTACTACCTGGCCAAGTTCTGGGCCCAGGAACTGGCCCGCCAGAACGACGACGCCGAGCTCGCCGCGGCCTTCGCCGCCGTTTCAGGCGCGCTGGACTCCAACGAGGACACCATCACCGGTGAACTCCTGGCCGTGCAGGGCTCCCCGGTGGACATCGGCGGCTACTACCGTCCGGACGCGGCCAAGGCCTCCGCGGTCATGCGCCCGTCGGCGACGTTCAGCGAAGTGCTTGCGACGCTGACCAAGTAGCCGGCGCCGCGGCGCTCAGCCCAGGCCCAGCCAACTATCGGCAGGGCCCGGGCTCATCGCCACGCAGAACGCCCCGCCTCCCGCAAGGGAGGCGGGGCGTTCTGCTGCCCGACCAGAGGCGCAAACCACACGCCAGGTCAGTGCGAACGTCCGGTCAGCGCTGCTGGTCCTGGCCGAAGGGCGGCTGGGGAGCGAGGTCGGGGTCCGCGTCCACACGCTCGAAGGCGGGCTCTGCGCCGTAGCCCACCTCTTCCTGAAGCGGCACGGCGGTGGTGGCGCCCGGCGCGACGCCGTCCACGCGTCCGCGCCATCCGCCCGTCTCGGCGCCGCGCTCTTCGATGAAAAGCTTGAACTTCTTCAGGTCGGCAGCAACTTGGCGGGAATCGAGGCCGATCGCTGCGCCGATCTTTTCCGCTGCCGAGTCCGGCTCCCAGGTCAGCTCGACGTTGACCTTCGTTTCGGCGTCACCGAGGTCCTCGAACCAGACGGTTCCGGCGTTCCGTGGTTCATCAAGGCTTTCCCACGACACGCGCTGGTCGGGTTCCTGCGTGGTGATCCGTGCGTCGTATTCGCGCCGGACTCCACCGATGCTGGTCTTGAAGTGGACAGTGGTGTCGTCGAGTTGCTGAACGGATTCCACACCGCTCATGAAGAGCGGAAATTCCTCGAATTGCGTCCACTGGTTGTAGGCCTGGCTCAGCGGAACATTGACTTCGATGGATTCCTGAACAGTTGCCATGCAGGGGTCACTCCTTCGATTGGCGGACGGCAGCCCGCGATTCTTGGTCGTTGACCGGCATAATGCCGTGTTCCTCCACGCTAGCGGGGTTCGGCCGAAATAGTAAGCAGGCTGACGGCATTGACAGCGGATCAGCCGTTTCCCTTTCCTTTTGCCTTTCCCTTGGCCTTGCCGCTGTTCGCCGGGGCAGGGGCAGGAACGACGGCGGCCGGTGCTGGTGCGGCGGCAGCTGCCGCAGCAGCGGCCTGGGCTGCCGCCTCCTGTTCAGCCGCCAGGCGGGCTGCCTCGGCCGCCGCCTGCTGCGCGACAAGGTCCGCCCGGACGGCGTCGATCGATGACTTGATGCTTTGGTGGCGCTTGAAGGACACCTCGCCGCTCGCGGCTGCGGCATCCAGCCCGGTCAGCAGCTCATCAAGCTTTTTCAGGGAGCCTGCGGGGTCGTTGGAGGCTGCAGCCTCGCTCACAGCCAGGACCTGGGACTGCAGCTGTCTCGCCGCGTCGCGGCCCAGCTCGGGGGCAGCAGAACCGCAGCCGGCCAATGCCCCGGCCAACACCAGCCCGGCGATCAGGCCTGCGGGCAGCCGGTACGCCGAACCGCTGCGGTTCCGCCTGGCGTTGCGCGATTGACTCATGGTTCCACGCTCTTCTGGAGATCCTTCAAATGATCGCCAAGCGGCCCCGTGACGGTGGGGTAGGGGACTACGTCGGGGGCGGCAGGGGCAGACAGCGGGACCGCAATCGTGACCCCCACGATGAGAACTGCCAGCGCGGCGAGCAGTACGGCCAGACGGGTGCGGAGCCGGGCACCGAGGAACCATGCGGCCCCACGGGAACGCCGGCGGTGGTGGCGGCGGCGTGGCCGGGCCGGCAGGGCTTCAGGGTCCAGCACGTTCAGGGGCCGTGTTCGCCCAGCCGCCCACGCGCCGGACTGTGGTGGGCGGGGCGGCCTCGCCGGCGGGGCGGGCAGCAGCCGGGTGGGTTCCGCCATGACGGGCCCCGGCAGGGACCCGGGGGAAACGAGCGCGAGGCGGCAGGCTGACTCGAGGTCGGCCGCCGAGGGGCGGGCCAACGGGTCGAGGTCGGTCATGGCCCGGATTAGCCGGGCCCATTCGGCGGGCACGGCGTCCGGAATGGCGGGTGCGCGGTGCAGCCGGGCCACTGCGGATTCGACGGCGCTGCCCGGGTACTCCACTTCGCCCTTGAGGCATTCGAGGAGGACCAGGCCCAGGGAGTAGATGTCACTCGCCGGTCCGAGGTCGGCACCGCGGGCCTGTTCCGGACTGAGGTAGGCAGCCGTTCCCACCAGGGTTCCCGTGGTGGTCAGCCGGGTTCCGTCGATGATCCGGGCGATGCCGAAGTCGGTGAGCTTGGGCCGAAGCGGCTCGCCAGGCCGGACCGGTACCAGGAGGATATTGGCGGGCTTGATGTCCCGGTGGATGATGCCGAGGCTGTGAACGTAGGCGAGAGCGTCGGCCGTCCCTGCGCCGATCACGGCCAGCTCCTCCAGTGACAGTGGACTATGACGGATCCGGGTCCGCAGATCCTGGCCGTCCACGAGCTCCATGGTCAGGAAGGGCCGGGGCTCGTCGGGCATCCGGGTGTCCGTCCCGGCGTCGAACAGCGTCACCAGGTTTGGATGGTTCAGGGTCGCCAGGAGCCTGATCTCTGCCTCCTGGCGGCGCAGCTCATCAGGATCGGCTGACTGAGGTGCGAAGAGTTTCAGGGCAACGTCCCGGCCAAGGTTCAGGTCCTTGGCGGTGTAGACCGACGCCATGCCGCCCCGGCCAATCACCTCGCCCAGTTGATAGCGCCCGCCCAGAGGCTCTGCCGTGACGCTGTTGGGCGAACTGTCCACGATGTCCCCGTACCTTCCGTGTGCGCACCGGCGGCGCTCCTAGAGAATGATACGGGGACGGATATCCGCTTCTGTGCCGATCGGAGTTCGGCCGCCGCGCCGGTCCCGGCATGGAAGCGCCTTGTGTGACTTATTTTGCAGTATTTCTGAAGGCCGCTCATCCGCGGGCCCTACCGCCGGAGCCAGTGCTTGCCGTTGGGTCCCCCAGCGGACCCAACGACCTCGCTCCGGCGGTTCAAGGACCTCAACGGGAGCGGCGGCATGCGTTACGGCGGCCGGGGTTTGCACCCGGGACGCGGATGCGGACCGGAGCGTTCCGGGTACGCGGGGGAGCGCAGTCCGTCCCGGACTGGCCCGGAAACGGGCCAGGGCGCGGTGGACGGGGAAGGCGCTGACGGTGGCGGCCCTGACGGGATCAGGTCGGAAGTAATTGGGGTGCCGGAAACCCGGCGGTGGACGGTCGAGTCCATGGGGAGATCTCCTGGGTGACTGTTAGCGGGCGGCCAAGGCAGCCCGACGGGCCGTGCTCTGTGGAGGCAGAGACGGCCCGACTAGTCAGGAGAAGAACCGGGATCAGCGCAAACGGCTGAGTACTCGTGCTGGAGCGGACCGCCGATGGGGTCGGCTCCTGTGGTGGGCAGGCAGAAGAACAGGCTGGGCATCCACGCAGCCGTTCCTGTTGGCCCGTTGCCGGTGTGCCCGCTGCCTGACCCGGAACCCGGGGCAGGCGGGAGTGCGTCAGGCACCGGCAGGCCCGTGCCGCCATGCCATGGGCTCGGACCCGGGTTGCCGGCGGGAGCCGGCGGCTCGCCGGTTCCCGCGGGAGGTTCCGCCGGAGGGGCGGCGCCTGCGGCGACCGGTGCCCCCGCGGGGCGTTCAGGGACCAGCCAGGCAGAATACGCGACCGGGCCGCGGTACGCCGCGAGTGGGGCGGCCGCCCCGGGGCGGCCAGCGGGTGCAGACTCCGGGGGTTCCGGTGCCTTGGCGGTGCCCGCTTTGGCAGTGTCTGCCTTTGCCGCCGTTTTTGCAGTACCCGCCTTTACGGTGGCTGCTTTTGTATTGTCTGCTTTTGAGGCGCCAACGGTGGGGGTGCCAGCCGACGACGATGCGCCGTCGACGGCCGCAGGAGTCCCCACCGGTGTCCCTGCAGGGCTGCCGGGAACGACGCCGCCCGGAGTCGCGGCCGCAGGGTCACCGGGCAAGGGGACAGGATATGGAACCGGGGCCGTAGGATCCACAACCGGTGGGACGGCGCCGGGGTCCGGGACGGCAGGATCCGCACCCGGGACGCCGGGACCGCCCACCGGCACGGTTGCGGGCGGGGTCACTGTTGGTGCGGGGAGGGCCGGTTCGGGCGCCGTTGGATCTGTGTCGGCAGGATCTGTGTCGATCGGATCTACGTCGGCCGGCTCAGCGGCCGGATCTACGTCGGCCGGCACAGCGGCCGGGGGTGCCGCGTCCGTCACTGCCGCGTCGGAGGCGGCGCCGGCCGCGGCGGGCGCAACGTCCGCGGCGACGACTTTCGGGCCGGGCACGGCGCCTGCCGACCACGTGTGCGCCGGAGCGATGTCCAGGGAGCCCACGCCCTCGAGGGCGGGAACAGGGAGGTCGTCGGCGTCCGCGCAGCCGATGGCAGACGCTGTCGTACCGGCGTCCCCGGCCGGTCCGGTGAATGTGCAGGGGTCATCCGCCTGCGCGGCGGCGGCGGAAAGAGTCAGCCATGTGGCGCCGGCGAGGGCTGCCAGGAGCACGCGGCGAAAGGGGCGCAAGTGACCTGAGGGGCGCAGGATGCGGCCCGCGCGGAAGGACGCAGCTGCTGGTTCCATGCGCGCACCCCCGCTCCGGGAAGACTGGACGATTGCCTACAGGGTAAGTCGGCCCCCAAGGAGAGTCCAGAGTAGAGCCGAAACTGTGCGCAGACCGAGACACTCGGTATGCGCCGGTTCCTACGCCTGCGGGCACTGGTCAGTGGGCGTCGTTGGGGTAGCTCACCCCGAGTTGCGCGCGGACACCGTCGAAAAGCCGCATGGTGTTCAGGGAGTCCTCCAGCGGCATGACCGGGCTCTCGGTGAGTCCGTGCTGGATGCACCGGGTGACCTCGCGGAGCTCGTAAGTGTAGCCCCGTCCGACCACCGAGAACTGCTCGGTGCGGGGATCGTCGAAGCCGATCCTGATGAGCAGTTCCTTGGGGTTGTTGATGGAGCCCGAGGCCTGCAGGAAGCCCTGGCTGCCGGCGACCGTGGCTGTACGGGGTCCGTGCGCCAGCAACGAGGACGTCAGCTGGGCCTGGGCGCCATGGTGGTAGCCGAGTGTCAAAGCGTTCTGGGCGTCCACGCCGTCGTCATTGAGCCAGCCGGTAGCGCTGACGGTTTGCGGGAACCCCAAGGTGCCCAGTGCCCAGAGCAGCGGGTAGACCGTCAGGTCCAGCAGGGCGCCACCGCCGTCCTTGGGTGCCCAGAGCCGGGAGGCAGGCGAGTAGGGCGCCGGGAAACCGAGGTCGGCGCCGACCCATTTGACCGCACCGATCTCGCCCGAGGCGGCGATCTCGAACGCCCGCTGCATGCTGGGCAGGAACCGGCTCCACACCGCCTCCATCAGGAACAGGCCCTTTGCCCGGGCCACTGCGATCAGCTCGGCGGCCTCCCGGGCGTTGACAGTGAGGGCCTTCTCGCACAGCACATGCTTGCCGGCATTGAGGGCGGCGAGGGCGATCCGGTGGTGGTGGGCGTGTGGCGTGGCGACGTAGACGACGTCGACGCCGTCGTCAGCGAGCAGGCGCTCATAGCCGGTCACGCCGTCCCGGTCACCGTACGCGCGGACAAAGCCGTAGTCGGCCGCGAACGCGTCGGCCGCCGCCTGGGTGCGGGAGCTGACGGCGTAGAGCTCCGCATCGGACAGAAGCTCAAGGTCGCGGGTGACGGCGGCGGCGATCCCTCCGGTTGCGATGATGCCCCAGCGCAGCCTGGCGCCGGTTGCTGTGCGGGGATCCTGGTCCGGCTGGCTGAACAGCCACGGCTTCGCGATGAGGGCAGACATGGTGCCATCTTCTCACCCGGGTGGGTGAGGGGCCGGGTTATGACAGGAGCGATCGAGGGAGGGCCCCGAGGGACCCTCCCAAACGCTCCGGGCAGCGGCTGCGCCGTACGGACCTACGCCGTCACCGCTGCCGCCGTCACGGCCGTCGCCGCTGCCGCTGCCGCTGCCGTCGCCCGGGGCCGGACCGTTTCCTCCGTGAGACGGCCCTGCTGGAGCCGGAAGCGCCGGTCCGTCTTGTTGGCCAGGGCGCGGTCGTGGGTGACCACCAGGATGGTGGTGTTGTGGTCCCGGCTCAGCGTGCTGAGCAGGTCGATGATGTGCTCGCCGGTCTGCTCGTCCAGGTTGCCGGTGGGTTCATCGGCCAGGATCAGCTTGGGTTCGTTGGCCAGCGCCCGGGCGATCGCCACGCGCTGCTGCTCGCCGCCGGAGAGACGGTTGATGCGCCGCGCGTGCTTGTCCGGATCGAGCTGGACCTGTTCGAGCAGCGCCCGGGCACGCTCGGCCCGGACGGACTTGCGGATCCCGGCGAACTCCATCGGCAGCATCACGTTGTCCACGGCCGAGAGGTTCGGGATCAGGTTGAACTGCTGGAACACGAATCCGATGTCCCGGCGCCGGTAGTTGGTCAGCTTCCCGTCCGGCATGCTGGCCAGGCTCACGCCGTTGACCACCACATCGCCGCTGGTGGGCGTGTCCAGGGCTCCGAGCAGGGAGAGCAGGGTGCTCTTGCCGCTGCCGCTCTTGCCCACGATCGAGGCCAGCGTGCCCTGTTCGAGCTCGAAGCTGACGTCGTTCACCGGCTTGATGGTCCTGTCGCCGGACTTGAACGTGCGGACCAGGTTCTTGACTTCGATCATGGCTATTCTCCTCGGAGGACTTCGATGGGACGGATGCGTGCGGTGAGCAGGGCCGGGACGAGGGCCCCGATGATGGCGACGCCGAATACCGCGGCGATGCCGGCGGCGATGACGCCGGGGGAGGCGCTCGCCGTCACGGAGGTCAGCAGCTGGCTCGCCCCGCCGAGCGGTCCGCCCTGGCCGCCGGGGAACCCGCCGGCGAACCCGCCGGGGCCGCCGCGCTGGCCGGTCGCCGCCGCGTTCGTTATGGTGGTGCTGCTGCTTGAGCTGATGAGGGCGCTGGCGATGCCGCCGCTGGCGAGGGAGGCGACGGCGGCGCCCACCACGCTGCCCAGGGCCACCAGCACGAGGGCCTCCAGCACAAACTGCAGGCCGATGGTGCGGTTGGGGGCGCCGATGGCCTTCAGGACGCCGATCTCGCGGCGGCGTTCGCGGACCAGCATGACCATGATCAGGAGAATGATCAGCCCGGCGGTGCCAAGGGCGGCGACGAAAGCGATGAAGGAAATGTTCTTGACGCTGTCCAGCGAGCTGACGGCGGTTTCAAGGTTCCGCTGGCCCTGGGTGACGTCGGCCTTGTCGGAGCCGAGCGCCGTCTGCAGGGCGGTCTTGGCGGCGTCGACGTTTTCCATGCTGTTGACCGTGACGATCATGGTGGAGAGCTCGCCCGGCAGCGCGGCGAGGGTCTGGGCGGTCGGAAGCGTCACGTAGAGGGCGTTGTTGCCGAAGGCGGTGCCGGCGTCGAACAATCCCTTGACGGTGAAGGTCTGGTCCTGGATGGTGAACGTCGAGCCGACGCTGAGGCCGTTCTTGGTGGCCAGCGTGGTGCCCAGCAGGGCGCCGGTGGACGCGGCGGTGTAATCGCCCAGGCCGGCACCCTGCGTCAGCTGCAGGGCCTTGCCGGTGGATTCCACCTCGGCGCCGATGCCCGTGGCGGTGACGGGCAGCGAGAACGCAGGCGCCGCCGCCGTGCCGCTTCCGGATGTGCCGGAGGTGCCGGTTGTTCCGGAGGTGCCGCTACTGGCCTGGTTACGGTTGCCGAGCGTACCGGCGTCGACGGCGGCGGTGAGGCTGGTGGTGACGGAGGTGGCCGACTGCCCGCCGGGCCCGCCCTGGCCTGTGCGCCCGGACGCGGCCTCGGCCGCAATTTCAGCGGCGTTGCGCAGGCGCAGCGCCTTGGTGCCGACCACGCTGCTGACGTTGGGGACGGCCGCGGCGGTGGCCGCCTGTGCCGAGGTCAGCGGCTCGCCGCCGCCCTCGAATCCCTGGCCGCCGGCCGGGTTCACGGTCAGGACCGTGCCCACGGAGGCGTTCAGCTCGGCAACCTTGCCGGTGACGGCCTGGTTGGCCACGAGCATAGCAAGGGCAAGGCCGATGGCTACGGCCAGCACGGCCACCACGGCGGCGGTCCTGACCTTGTTTCGAAAGGCGTTGCCTACACTCCGGGCAAGAACGCTCACGGTACTCCTAATTTTTCTTGGGTGTCTCTTGGGTTTCTCTTGCCGGGCCCGATGCCCGGCGCTGGTCCCACAGTGGTACGGGCCGCTGTGCGAACCTCCCGGTGAAGCTATGGATCCGCTGTGAAGCGCGCCCGGCAACGCAAGAGCCCCGGCCCTCCCTTGCGGGAGGACCGGGGCTCTTGCCTGGCGCGCTTCGTGCGCCTGGATAAGGAACTACTGCTTGGTGATCGGTCCGAGCACCGGATCGTTGACGTAGGCCGTGTGGACGTTCTCGGCGGTAACGATGACCGGCTCCAGCAGGTAGGCCGGAACAACCTTGACCGTGTTGTTGTAGGACTTGTCGTCGTTGATCTCAGGCTTCTTGCCTGCCTGGATGTCGTTGACCATGACGATCGAGTGCTCAACGAGCGCGCGGGTGTCCTTGTTGATGGTGGAGTACTGCTCGCCAGCCATGATGGACTTGACGGACTCAACCTCGGAGTCCTGGCCCGTGACAACCGGAATCGGCTTGCCGGCGGCCTTGACGGAGGTGATGATCGCGCGGGCCAGGGTGTCGTTCGGGGACAGTACGCCGTCCAGCGCTGCGGTGCCGTAGGTTCCGGCGAGCAGGGTGTCCATGCGCTTCTGGGCGTTCTCTGCCTTCCAGCCCTGGGTAACGGCCTGCTCGAAGGTCGACTGGCCGGAGAGGACCTTCAGGGTGCCGTCGTCGATCTTCGGCTTCAGGACGCTCATGGCGCCGTCGAAGAAGACCTTCGCGTTGGCGTCATCAGGGGAACCCGCGAACAGCTCGATGTTGTACGGACCTTCCGGCTTCTTGGCCTTCATTCCGTCCAGCAGCGCCTGGCCCTGGAGTTCACCGACCTTGAAGTTGTCGTAGGCCACGTAGTAGTCCACGTTCGGGGTGTTCAGGAGCAGACGGTCATACGCGATGATCGTGGCGCCGGCGTCCTTGGCCTGCTGGAGCTGGGTGCCCAGCTGCGCACCGTCGATGGCGCCGACGATGATGACCTTGTCACCCTTGGTGATCATGGCGCTGATCTGGTTCTGCTGCTCCGAAACGCCGCCGTTGGCGAACTGAACATCCGGCTTGTAGCCGGCCTTGGTGAGGCCGTCGTTGAACAGCTGCTCCGCCAGGACCCAGTTTTCCGAAGTCTTCTGGGGGAGTGCGACGCCGATCGAGGAGCCCTTCGGGAACGCCTCGCCTCCGGTGGTTGAACCGCCGGTAGTCCCGGTGTCCGAACGGCCGCAGGCTGTCAGCGCCAGTGCCGCAATAGCAGCGATTGCTGCTGCCTTTCCTGCTTTACCAATCATTCGCATTGCTTGGTTCACTTTCTTTTGGTGGTGTGCGGAGAATTGTGGGAATTTGGTCCCGGGGGAGTGAATCAGATCCCCCGGGAGATGACCTCTTTGGTCTGGGTGGTTTCGTCGGCCTTGATTTCGCTGCTGCGGCCGAAGTTCTTCATCAGCATGCCGATGACCGATTTCTTGCTCTGGGTCTTGTTGTAGACGTCGAACGCGACGGCGATCAGCAGGACCAGGCCCTTGATCATCTGGGTGAGGTCGGCGCCGACGCCCAGGAGCTGCAGGCCGTTGTTCAGCACGGCCATGACCAGGCCACCGATGATGGAGCCGATCACGGTGCCGACGCCGCCGGTGACCGCGGCGCCGCCGATGAACACGGCAGCGATGGCGTCCAGTTCCCATCCGACGCCGTCGAACGGCCCCGATGCGGTGGAGCGGCCGACGAAGATCATGCCGGCGAGGCCGGCGAGGATGGACATGTTCATCATGACCAGGAAGTTGACCTTCTTGGACTGGACGCCTGAGAGCTCGGCGGCGTGCCGGTTGCCGCCGACGGCGTAGATGTGGCGGCCGATGACGGTTTTGGCGGAGATGAAGCCGTAGATGAGGATGAGGACGGCGAGGATCAGGCCCGGGATCGGGAACGAGGTGCCGGGCCGGCCGGTGGCGAAGAGGTAGGTGGCGTAGAGGATGGCGCCGCAGACCAGGACCAGCTTGAGGATGCTGATCCAGGCTTCGGGGACCTCGGCGCCGAGCGCCTTGGCGGTGCGGCGGGAGCGGATCTCGCTGAAGATCACGTATGCGACGGCCAGCAGGCCGATCAGCAGGGTGAGGTTGTTGTACCCGGTTTTCGGGCCGATCTCGGGCAGGTAGCCGGAGCCGATGTACTGGAAGTCGCCCGGGACCGGGATGGTGTTCGACTTGCCGACGAACTGGTTGGCGCCGCGGAAGATCAGCATGCCGGAGAGCGTGACGATGAACGCCGGAATGCCGACGTAGGCCACCCAGAATCCGTGCCAGGCCCCGATCAGGACGCCCAGCCCCAGCCCCATCAGGATGCCGATGTACCAGGGCATTCCCCAGTCCCGGATGAAGAGGGCCACGCAGACGCCCACGAAGGCCGCGACGGAGCCGACGGAGAGGTCGATGTGGCCGGCGATGATGACCAGCACCATGCCGATGGCGAGGATCAGGATGTAGGAGTTGCCGTTGAAGAGGTTGATGACGTTGCCCGACGTGAGCGTGCGGCCCTCCGTGAAAATCTCGAAGAACACGATCAGCGCCACCAGGGCGAAGATCATGCCGAATTGGCGGGTGTTGCCGCCAAAGAGCTTCTTGAGCGCGTTCATTGTTTTCAGTCCTTGTTTCCGGGGAGTTCGGCTAGTTCTGGGTGGTGCCAGAGGTTGAGGCGGTCTTGCGGGCGGACGTCATGAGCTTCATGAGGTTTTCCTGGCTGGCTTCGTCCTTGGTCAGCACGCCGGTGATGGCGCCTTCGAAAATCGTGTAGATCCGGTCTGAGAGGCCCAGCAGCTCGGGCAGTTCCGAGGAGATGACGATCACGGCTTTGCCCTCGTTGGCCAGCCTCTGGATGATGCCGTAGATCTCATACTTCGCGCCGACGTCGATCCCGCGGGTGGGCTCGTCCAGGATCAGCACGTCCGGGTCGGTGAACATCCACTTCGCCAGCACCACCTTCTGCTGGTTGCCGCCGGAGAGCTTCGCGACGCCTTCCTCCACGGAAGGGGTCTTGGTCCGCAGCGACTTCCGGTACTCCTCCGCGACGGCGTATTCCTTATTCTTATCCACCACGAAGTGCCTGCTGATCTTGCGCAGGTTCGCCGAGACCGTGGTCGCCTTGATGTCGTCCAGCAGGTTCAGGCCCAGGGACTTGCGGTCCTCCGTGACGTACCCCAGCCCGGCGTCGATCGCCTGGCGGACGTTCTTGAGCTGCAGTTCCTTGCCGTCTTTGTAGACATGGCCGGAGATGAAGCGGCCGTAGGAGCGGCCGAACACGGACCGGGCCAGCTCGGTGCGGCCGGCCCCCATCAGGCCGGCGAAGCCGACGATCTCGCCCCGGCGGACGAAGAAGCTGGAGTTCTTGCAGACCAGGCGGTCCTGGATCGCCGGGTGCCCGACGTTCCAGTTCTTCACCTCGAAGAGGACCTCGCCGATCTTTGGTTCGTGGTCCGGGAACCGGGATTCCAGGGTCCGGCCCACCATGCCCTTGATGATGCGGTCCTCGTCGACGCCGTCGGCCACGACATTCAGCGTCTCGATCGATTTACCGTCGCGGATGATCGTGATCTCATCGGCGATCTGTTCGATCTCGTTGAGCTTGTGGGAAATGATGATCGAGGTGATGCCGCGGCCCTTCAGGCCCAGCATGAGGTCCAGCAGGTGCTGGGAGTCGGACTCGTTCAGCGCGGCCGTGGGCTCGTCCAGGATCAGGAGCTTCACCGATTTGTTCAGCGCCTTCGCGATTTCCACGAGCTGCTGCTTGCCGACGCCGATCTCCTTGATCGGGGTGTCCGGGTCCTCCCGCAGCCCCACCCGGGCCAGCAGTTCGGTGGACCGCAGCCGGGCCTCGGCCCAGTCGATCACACCGCGCTTGGTCGGTTCGTTGCCCAGGAAGATGTTCTCCATGATGGACAGTTCGGGAATGAGCGCGAGTTCCTGGTGGATGATCACGATCCCGGCGTGCTCGCTGGCGCGAATGTCCTTGAACTCCTGGACCTCGTTCTGGTAAACGATGTCGCCGGTGTACGTGCCGAAGGGGTACACCCCCGACAGGACCTTCATCAGGGTCGATTTCCCGGCGCCGTTCTCACCGCAGATGGCGTGGATCTCGCCGGCCTTCACCCGCAGGCTCACATCGGCCAAAGCTTTAACGCCGGGGAACTCCTTGGTGATGGAGCGCATCTCGAGGATTAGCGGATCACTGTGCGTGTTGAGGGACGTCATCTGCCCTTACGCCTCCAATGCATGACTTCGTTGTCCGCCCCTGCAAACCGCAGGGCCGTCTGATGGAAAAGTAAACTGGATCACGCCCTTGTCGTCAAGTCTTTAACGCAACGGGCGGATAACAAAATGCTAGTTGCGCCGGATTCCGGCGTGTTGGAAGACCAAAGCGGTGGCCCCGAGGGCCTCCGCCCGGTCGCCCAAGGACGACATGGTGAGGGTGGTTGTCTCGCCGATCACCGGCACGGCGTGCCGGATCAGGCCCCGCCGGATGGGGTCCAAAAGGAGCTCGCCGAGTCCCGCCAGCGGGCCGCCGACCACAATGACTTCGGGGTTGATCAGGTTCGCCACGTTGCCCAGGGCGCGCCCGACGGCGAGGCCGGCGTCGTCCACCACACGGAGCGTCGCAGAGTCCCGTTCCAGGGCCTTGCGGACGATGTCTCCGGGGCTGAGCGGACGGTCCTCGCCGCGGCCCAGGAGCTCGATCATGGTGGTGGTGGAGGCGATGGTTTCCAGGCAGCCGCGGTTCCCGCAGCGGCAGATCAGCCCGTGCTCGTGGATGGTGGCGTGGCCGATTTCGCCGGTGATGCCGACGTTGCCGTAGTAGGGGATGCCGTTGAGGATCAGGCCCGCGCCAATACCCGAGCCGATCTTGAGGAACATCAGGTTGCTGATGCCGCTGTGCGGCCCCCACGTGACTTCGGAGAGGGCGCCCAGATTGGCGTCGTTGTCCACGAATACGGGCAGGTCAAGCGCTTCTTCGAGGCGCTTGAGGATGTTGATGCCCACCCATTCGGGGAGGATCGCGCCCTGCGCCACTGTGCCGGTGCGGCGGTCGATGGGTCCGGGTATTCCTACGCCGGCACCCACCAGGGCGCTGCGCTCCACGCCGCTGTCCGCGAGCAGCCGGTCCAGCACCCCGACGGCGGCCTGGATGCCTTCCTCGGCGTGGTGGCCCAGGGGCAGCAGGACCGACTCTTCGGCGATCACGTGGTAACTGAGCGAGGCCAGCACGACGCGCAGGTGGCGCCGGCCGAAGTCGATCCCGACGGCGACCGCTCCGTTGCTGTTGAGCCGGACGTTCAGGGCCCGCCGCCCGGAGCTGGTGATGGGCTCGGTCGAGGCGAGTCCGGCGTCCTGCATGATCTTGACGATGTTCGAGACCGTGGCCGTGGAGAGGCCTGTCTGCCGGGCCAGCTCCGCCTGCGTGGACGGTCCCGCGAGGAGGCATTCGATGATCCGCTGCTGGTTCAGATGCCGGAGGGCGGACTGCGATCCCGGGTTCTTGGTTCGGCTCCTCGTTGAGCGCGTTGGTGAGGGCATGCTATGAAGCGTGACGCATCCGCGGCTTGTAGTCAAGAAGTTAACGCAACGGTAACGGTCGCCTCAGCCGCCGCGACCCTCAGGCGCTGTGGAGTTCGCGGTGCGCGCGGGCCAGTTCCTGGTAATGGGCTGCGTTGTGCTGGACGCCCGCGAACTCGTCGTCGCTGAGTTCGCGCCGGACTTTGGCCGGCACTCCGGCCACCAGGGAGCGGGGCGGGATGATCGTGCCCTCCAGCACCACGGCGCCGGCGGCGATGAGTGACCCGGCGCCAATCACGGCCCCGTTGAGGATGGTGGCGCTCATGCCGATCAGGCAGTCGTCCTCGACGGTGCAGCCGTGGACCACCGCGCTGTGGCCGACGCTGACCCGCGCCCCGACCGTGCAGGGGAAGCCGGGGTCGGCGTGCAGGACCACGTTGTCCTGGAGGTTGCTGCCCGCGCCCACGGTGATCGGGGCGGTGTCGGCGCGGACGGAGACGCCGTAGAAGGCGCTCGAGTTCTCGGCCAGCGTGGCGTTGCCGATCACGGAGGCCGTGGGGGCGATGAAGGCGGAGTCATGGACGGCCGGGGACGTGCCGGCGAATGCGTAGAGGGGAGACATGCCACCAGCCTAGGACACGCGCCTGCCCCCGTTGCTGCCCTCCAAATGCCGTTGCGCTTTCAGTTGTGGTCCCTCTGGCCGCCCCTGAACCACCACACCTGATAGCGCAACGGGTGGTTGGGGTCAGACCGGGGCGCGGAGGATGGTGAAGCCCGCGCCGCGATTGTAGCCCTCGCTGCGCCGGTCGGGGACGGGGAGGACGACGGCGATCGGCGCGCCCGGTTCCGCCACCCGTCCAAGTTCGCGGACCACCTCGTCCCACTGCCCCGGCGCGAGCCCCGCCAGGGCATCCACCGCCCAGACCGAGGAAAACGCGGCGTCGGCGAACGGCAGCGAGACCGGGCTGGCCACGGACGCCTCCAACCCGTGCGCCCGGGCGATATGGATGTTCTCCTCGGACGGGTCGACGCCGGTGAAATGGATGCCGGACTGCACAAAATGCAGCCCGTCGGCGCCCCGGCCGCAGTCCAGCCCCAGCACGCCGTGCCGCCCCTCGGTCTTCAATAGCGCCACAAACGATTCGAGCCGGTCCCGCCGGGTGGATCCCATAGTCCTAGTGAAGGACCGGTTTCAGTTAAAGACAACCGTCCGGTTGCCGTCGAGCAGGACGCGGTGTTCGGCATGCCATTGCACGGCCTGGGCGAGCGTGCGCCCCTCCACGTCCCGGCCCATCTGGACGAACTGCTCAGCCGTACGCCGGTGGTCCACCCGGATGACTTCCTGCTCGATGATGGGCCCCTCATCCAGGGCGGCCGTGACGTAGTGTGCCGTGGCGCCTATGAGCTTCACGCCGCGGGCATGCGCCTGGTGGTACGGCTTGGCCCCCTTGAAGGAGGGCAGGAACGAGTGGTGGATGTTGATGGCCTTGCCGGTGAGCTCGGTGCACAGCTCGTCGGAGATGATCTGCATGTACCGGGCCAGCACGGTGAGCTCGATGTCGTGCTCTTTCATCAGGCCCCGGAGGGCGTCCTCGGCCTGGACCTTGGTGCCCGGGGTGACGGGGATGTGGTGGAACGGGATGCCGTAGAACTCCGCCAGACCCTCAAGGTCGCGGTGGTTGGACACGATGGCCGGAATCTCGATCGGCAGGGTGCCGGAGCGCTGCAGGAACAGCAGGTCGTTCAGGCAGTGCGCCGAGGTGCTGGCCATCAGCAGGGTGCGGACCTTGCGGCCGGCCGGGTTGAGGCTCCACTGCATCCCGAAGGCCTGCGCCACGGGCTCGAGCGCCGCCTGCAGCTCCGCCAGGGACGCCGCCGTCGTCGCCTCCACCCGCATGAAGAAGGTGCCTGTGCCCTGGCTGCCGTACTGCTGGGAGTCCGTAATATTGCAGCCCGCCACCAGGAGGGCTCCGGCGACGGCGTGCACGATTCCCGGCCGGTCGGGGCAGGACAGGGTGAGGATGTAGGAGGCAGTGAGGTTCTGGTCAGTCACGAAGAACAGCCTACCTGCGCTTCAGCGGCAGTTTTGAACGGGTTTTGGTAGTGTTAACCCGTCGCAACTGGCGTTGGATGGCGAACCATCAGGGAGCGGCACTCACGAAGACCACGGATCGTACGCCTGGGCCGAGGGTCATGTCTTACCGGTCGGCAGCACCAGCGCTGCCACGGAAGTTGCTGGCTCCCGCGCGGGTGCCATCCGCCGCTGTCGCGGCCCGCTGTCAGTCTTGCTGTCAACGGGCCCGTAATCAAAGAGCGGTGCAACGGGCCAGCCGGTAGCCTGACCAATAGCCGTACCCGTTGCCTAACAGGAGTTCCTCGTGACTACTACTACCGCCACCTCAGCCGCCGTGAGCAACCAGCCGCTGGCCGAACTCGACCCGGAAATCGCCGCCGTACTGGCCCAGGAGCTTGGCCGCCAGCGCGGCACCCTGGAAATGATCGCGTCCGAAAACTTCGCCCCGCGTGCGGTGATGGAGGCCCAGGGGTCCGTCCTGACCAACAAGTACGCCGAAGGCTACCCGGGACGCCGCTACTACGGCGGCTGTGAGTACGTCGACGTCGCCGAGCAGCTTGCGATCGACCGCGTCAAGGATCTCTTCGGCGCCGAATACGCCAACGTGCAGCCGCACTCCGGCGCGCAGGCCAACGCCGCTGCGCTCGCCGCCATGATCACCCCGGGCGACAAGATCCTGGGCCTCTCCCTCGCCCACGGCGGTCACCTCACCCACGGCATGAAGCTCAACTTCTCCGGCAAGCTCTACAACGTGGCCGCCTACCAGGTCGAGGAAGATAACTTCCGCATCGACATGGACAAGCTGCGCGAGCAGGCCATCGCCGAAAAGCCCCAGGTCATCATCGCCGGCTGGTCCGCCTACCCGCGGCACCTCGATTTCGCCGCCTTCCGCTCCATCGCCGACGAGGTCGGCGCCCTGCTCTGGACCGACATGGCGCACTTCGCCGGCCTGGTCGCCGCCGGGCTGCACCCGAGCCCGGTCCCGCACTCCGACGTCGTTACCTCCACGGTGCACAAGACGCTGTCCGGTCCGCGCTCCGGCGTGATCCTGGCCAAGCAGGAATGGGCCAAGAAGCTTAACTCCGCAGTGTTCCCCGGCCAGCAGGGCGGCCCGCTCATGCACGTGATCGCCGCGAAGGCCGTGGCCTTCAAGATCGCCGGCACCGAGGAATTCAAGGAGCGCCAGGAGCGCGTGCTCGAAGGCGCCAAGATCATCGCCGAGCGCCTCGGCCAGGCCGACGTCGCCGGCGCCGGCGTCTCGGTACTGACCGGCGGCACCGACGTGCACCTGGTCCTGGTGGACCTGCGCAACTCCCAGCTGGACGGCCAGCAGGCCGAGGACCTCCTGCACTCGGTGGGCATCACCGTCAACCGCAACGCCGTGCCGTTCGACCCCCGCCCGCCCATGGTCACCTCCGGCCTGCGCATCGGCACCCCGGCCCTGGCCACGCGCGGCTTCGGCGCCGAGGAATTCACCGAGGTCGCGGACGTCATCGCCACGGCGCTGAAGTCCGGCGCGGCCACGGATATCGAGGCCCTGCAGGCACGCGTGGACAAGCTCGCTGCCGACTTCCCGCTGTACCCGCAGCACGAGCAGTGGTAGGCCATGACTTCTGCTGACACCGCAAAAGCAGTCGCAAAAACGGCTGACACTGCACAAATCCTTGACGGCAAGGCTACCGCCGCAACCATCAAGGCCGAACTGACCCAGCGCGTGGCCGCACTCAAGGCCAAGGGCATCACCCCCGGACTCGGCACCATCCTGGTGGGTTCCGATCCCGGCAGCACCTGGTACGTCGGCGGCAAGCACAAGGACTGCGCCGAGGTGGGCATCACGTCCATCCGCCGCGACCTGCCGGAAGAGACCAGCCAGGAGGAACTCCTGGCCGTGGTGCGCGAGCTCAACGCGAACCCGGAGTGCACCGGCTACATCGTCCAGCTGCCGCTGCCCAAGCACATCGACCAGGACGTCGTCCTGGAGGCCATGGATCCCGAGAAGGACGCCGACGGCCTGCACCCGATGAACCTGGGCCGGCTCGTGGCCAACGTCAGCGGGCCCATGAAGTCCCCGCTGCCCTGCACGCCCAAGGGCTGCGTGGAGCTGCTGACCCGGCACGGGATCGACCTGAAGGGCAAGCGCGTCCTCGTCGTCGGCCGCGGCGTCACCATCGGCCGGCCGGTGGGTCTGCTGCTGACCCGCAAGGACGTCAACGCCACAGTGATCCTGGCCCACACCGGAACGGTGGACCTGCCGGCGGAACTGCGGCAGGCCGACGTCGTGATCGCCGCGGCCGGCCAGCCGCACATGATCAAGGCGGCAGACCTGAAGCCGGGCGCCATTGTCCTCGACGTCGGCGTCAGCCGGGTTGACGACGGCAACGGCAAGGCCGTGGTCACAGGAGACGTTGAGCCCGCCGCGGCCGACGTCGCCGCCTGGCTTTCGCCGAACCCCGGGGGAGTGGGCCCCATGACCCGTGCCATGCTGCTGGCCAATGTGGTGGAAACCGCAGAGCGCCACCTGGCGGCGGAAAGCCACTCGGGGATCGCCTAGGATCCCGCCTGATGACAGGGCACCTGCTTCCCGCGGAGCAGGTGCCCCGTGTCGTTAAAGGCATAACGGATCGGATAAGTCCGGGGTTTTTACGAAAAGACTCTTTCATAGTTTGTGGGAATCCACTACCGTGGTGCGGGTGTCCGAACTTGTCTCGAAAGAATCACGCGTGAGCGGCCCCTCAGACGCCCCTCCGCAGTACGTCATCACCGCCGAGAACCTCACCAAACGCTACGGCGATGTCACTGCCGTCGACGGCATCTCCTTCCGCGTTCCTGCCGGGGAAGCCTTCGGCCTCCTGGGGCCCAACGGCGCCGGCAAATCCACCACCATGAAGATGATCGGCGGAGTCTCACAGCGCACCTCCGGCAGCCTGAGCATCATGGGCCTGGATCCCGAACAGCACGGCCCGGAAGTCCGCGCCCACCTGGGCGTAGTGCCGCAGCAGGACAACCTGGACGAGGAACTGAAAGTCCGGGACAACCTGCTGGTCTACGGCCGCTACTTCGGCCTGCCCATGAGCTACCTCAAGCCCAAGGCCGACGAGCTGCTGGAATTCGCCCAGCTGACCGACAAAGCCAAGTCCAAGGTGGACGCCCTGTCCGGCGGCATGAAGCGCCGCCTGACAATCGCCCGCTCGCTCATCAACGAGCCCCGGATCCTGCTGCTGGACGAGCCGACGACGGGCCTGGACCCGCAGGCGCGCCACATCCTCTGGGACCGGCTGTTCCGGCTCAAGGAACAGGGGGTCACCCTGATCCTCACCACGCACTACATGGACGAGGCTGAACAGCTCTGCGACCGCCTGATCGTGGTGGACAAGGGCAAGATCATGGCCGAGGGATCCCCGGCCAGCCTGATCCGCGAATACTCCACCCGGGAGGTCCTTGAACTGCGCTTCGGCTCCGAACGCAACGCCAGCGTGGGCGCGGAGCTCGACGGCATCGGCGAACGCCTGGAGACCCTGCCGGACCGGGTGCTCATCTACGCCCACGACGGCGAGGCCGCCCTGGAGCAGGTCACCGCCCGGGGCCTGCGGCCCGTCACCTCCCTGGTCCGCCGCTCCTCACTCGAGGACGTCTTCCTGCGCCTGACCGGCAGGAGCCTCGTTGACTAACGCAGCTCCTGCACCACAGGCGGCAGGCACGACGACGGCAGCCGCCCTGCGCGCGCACGCGCCGGAAATCTCGGCGGCACGGGCCCGGAAGTGGGGCGCCTTCTACTACGCCGAACAGGTCCTGCGCGTTATGAAGGGCTACGGCTGGACCATCGTGATGTACGGCGTCGGGCAGCCGGTCGCGTACCTGTTCGCAATGGGCGTTGGCCTGGCCACGCTCGTCCAGGCCAACGGCGCCGGCGTGTTTGGCGGGGTCAGCTACCTGACGTTCATCGCGCCGGCCCTGCTGATCTCGGCCGCCGTCATGACGGCAGCCAACGAGTTCACGTTTCCCGTCATGGACGGCTTCAAATGGCGGCGCGTCTACTACGGCCCGCACGCCTCGCCGTTGACGCCGGAACAGATCGCAGGCGGCCAGATCATCGCCGTGACCGTCCGCTTCCTGTTGCAGTCGGCCATCTACTTCGCCGTCGTCGCGCTGTTCGGCGCCTCACCCGGCGCCTGGGGTTGGGTATCGATCCTCGTCGCCACCCTCGCCGGCCTGTCTTTCGGCCTGCCGCTCATGGCCTATGCGGCCACCGTCACGGAGGACAAAGGCCAGTTCGCCATGGTCATGCGGTTCATCGTCATGCCGCTGTTCCTGTTCTCCGGCACGTTCTTCCCGCTGGACACGCTCCCGCTGGGCGTCCGCTGGATCGGCTGGATCTCACCGATCTGGCACGGCACGGAACTTGGCCGCGTGGTCAGCTACGGCTACGAGGAAGAGCCGTGGCTGACCATCGTCCACGTCCTCTTCCTGCTGGGCCTGGCGGCCGTCGGCTGGATCCTGACCAAGCGCCAGTTCGCCAAAAGGATGGCCTCATGAGCGTGCTGACCGGAAGTTTCAACGCGGGCGATCACAGCGTCACCGACGCCGCCCGCCGCCGGCGTTTCGGGCCGATCTACTCCCGCAACGTCCGCGCCGTCGTGGCCCGCGGGCTCATGGCGACCAAGAGCAGCAACTGGATGGTCATGGCCTCCGGGTTCTTCGAGCCCGTGCTGTACCTGATCTCCATGGGCGTGGGCCTGGGCGCAATCGTCGGTTCCGTCCAGGGCCCGGGCGGGCAGGAGATCAGCTACGCCGCGTACATCGCGCCGGCGCTGCTGGCGGTGTCCGCCATGAACGGAGCCGTCTATGACTCCACCTGGAACGTCTTCTTCAAGATGAACTTCGCCAAGTTGTACCAGGGCATGCTCTACACCTCGCTGGGGCCGCTGGATGTCGCCATGGGTGAGATCTTCCTGGCCCTGCTGCGTGGGGCCATGTACGCCACCGGCTTCACGGCCGTCATGGGCGTGATGGGCCTGATCACCACACCGTGGGCCATCCTGATGATCCCGGCCTCGGTACTCATTGCCTTCGGCTTCGCGAGCTTCGGCATGGGGATCACGAGCTTCATGAAGACCTTCCAGCAGATGGACTGGATCAACTTCGTGATGCTGCCGATGTTCCTCTTCAGCGCCACGTTCTACCCGCTCAGCGTCTACCCGCAGTACATCCAGTGGCTCATCCAGGCCATGCCGCTGTGGCACGGCGTGGAACTGCTGCGCCAGATCAGCGTGGGCGTGTTCACCCCGGCCACGGCCGTCCACATCGGCTACTACCTCGTGATGATCGCCCTCGGCGTCCTGCTCACCACCAGCCGCCTGCGCAAACTGTTCCTCAAGTAGGAATCCTTCGACAAGCCATCCTTCGACAAGCCATCCTTCGACATAAGGAGAACCCATGATCGGCAAATGGCAGGCCCTGGTCATCGACTGCGAGGACCCGGACAAGCTCGCCAGCTTCTATCAGGAGCTGCTGGGCATGATTCGGGTCCAGGAGAATGACGAATTCATTTCCATCGGCGACGCCGCCGACCGTCCCGCCGTCGCGCTGCAGCGCGTCGAACGGCTGGTCCGCCCGCAGTGGCCCGACGCCGAGCACCCTCAGCAGATGCACATGGACGTGCTCGTCGAGGACCTCGACGCCGCCGAAACCGAGGTGCTCCGGCTCGGGGCGACAAGCCTGAACGCCGGCTCGAAGACCTTCCGGGTCTACACGGACCCCAGCGGCCACCCGTTCTGCCTGGTTCTGACCTGAGGGGCCCGCTCTGGGCGCGCCGTTCGCCCGGGGTGGAAGCGCAGCCGTGGCCCCGCCCCGTTTGCGATAATGGGCTCATGCAATCTCTGGGTAGCTCCGCGTCCACGTCCAACGACACCACGGCCAGGGGCCGGTTCTCCATGTTCCGCATCAGCGGGCCTGGGTTGCTGGTCTTCATCATCGCGTTCGTGGTGGCCGTCATCTTCGCGGCCAACCAGAACGACGTCGTGGGCTGGATCGTGGCGATCATCGCCGGCTTCTGGCTGGCGCTGGCCTCCTTCGTCGTGTTCAGCATCCAGAAGGCCGCCAAGAAGGCCGGAGCCAGGCTCACCGAGGCCCAGAACGCCTTCAACGCCGCGGCCGGGCGGCCGCCGGCGGCCGGCAGCGCGGACCACGGCGGCACCCGCGTGGTCAGCGAACGCAGTGAATCTGACGGCGTCCGGGACATGAAGCTGGACCACTCCTTCAAAATCGTCCAGGTCCAGGTCCGCGTCGTGGAGCAGGAGCGCGCGAAGGGCGAGGCAGCGGACCCCGACACGATCGGCCGTGCCCTGGAAACCATTGAGATCACCGCCACCAACGCGCGGGACATGATCAAATCCTCGGGCGGCGACGACGCACCCGTTAGCGGAACCATCATCGACTAGAGTGGATCGGGTGAGCTCGGCATTGAAGAAGGACCACCTTCGCATCGCGTCAGTCAACGTCAACGGCCTGCGTGCCGCCTACAAGAAGGGCATGGCGGAGTGGCTTGAGCCCCGCGAGGTGGACATCCTGTGCCTCCAGGAAGTGCGCGCGCCCGACGCAATCGTCGAGGAACTGCTCGGCGAGGGCTGGTACATCCTGCACGCCGAGGCCGAAGCCAAGGGCCGGGCCGGCGTCGCCATCGCCTCGCGCGAAGAGCCCCTTGCCACCCGGGTGGGGATCGGCGATGACTTCTTCGCCACCGCCGGGCGCTGGGTCGAGGCGGACTACACCGTCCGGGATGCGGCCGGGCAGGCCTCGCGGCTGACCGTCGCGAGCGCCTACGTGCACTCGGGCGAGGCCGGCACCCCCAAGCAGGACGACAAGTTCCGTTTCCTGGACGTCATGAGCACGCGGCTGCCCGAACTCGCCAAACACAGTGACCACGCCCTGGTGGTGGGCGACCTCAACGTCGGCCACACGGAGCTGGACATCAAGAACTGGAAGGGCAACGTCAAGCGTGCCGGCTTCCTGCCGGAGGAGAGGGCCTATTTCGACCGCTTCTTCGGCGAGGAAATCGGCTGGAAGGATGTTCACAGGGGCCTGGCGGGTAACGTCGACGGCCCCTACACTTGGTGGTCGCAACGGGGCCAGGCCTTCGACAACGACACCGGCTGGCGCATCGATTACCACATGGCCACGCCCGCTCTCGCTGCAGCCGCAGTGTCAGCCGTTGTTGACCGGGCAGCGTCCTGGGACACACGCTTCTCCGACCACGCACCGCTGGTAGTGGACTACCGGCTCTAGTTTTAAGGCTTCCACGAATGACCTCTCCTTCCACTGCGACCACAGGCACGGCCGCCGACGCCGGAACCGTTCCGGACGCCGTCCTGGCGTCCGCTCCCACGGCCGGCACGGCCACTGCCGCCCGGCACCGCATCCTCTCCGGCATGCAGCCCTCGGCCGACTCCCTGCACCTGGGCAACTACCTCGGCGCGCTCGTGAACTGGGTCCGAATGCAGGACGAGTACGACGCCGTCTTCTTCATCCCGGACCTGCACGCGATCACCGTTCCGCAGGATCCCGCCGAGCTGGCCCACCGCACCCGGGTCACGGCCGCGCAGTACATTGCCGGCGGCGTGGACGTCGACAAGTGCACGCTGTTCGTCCAGTCCCAGGTGCCCGAGCACGCCCAGCTGGCCTGGGTGCTGAACTGCATCACCGGATTCGGCGAGGCGTCGCGGATGACCCAGTTCAAGGACAAGGCCCACAAACAGGGCTCAGACCACGCCAGCGTCGGACTGTTCACCTACCCCATCCTGCAGGCCGCGGACATCCTCTTGTACCAGCCGCACGGCGTCCCCGTGGGCGAGGACCAGCGCCAGCACGTGGAACTCAGCCGTGACCTGGCCCAGCGGTTCAACACCCGCTTCGGCCACACTTTCACGGTCCCGCAGCCCTTCATCCAGAAGGAATCCGCGAAGATCTACGATCTGCAGCATCCCACCGCCAAGATGTCCAAGTCCGCGGAGTCCCCGGCCGGCCTGATCAACCTGCTGGACGATCCCAAGGTCACCGCCAAGCGGATCAAGTCGGCCGTCACGGATGCGGAGACGGAAATCCGGTTCGACCGTGAGGCCAAGCCGGGCGTGTCCAACCTGCTGACCATCTACTCGGCCATCACCGGTCAAAGCGTTGACGCCCTGGTCACCGCGTATGAGGGCAAGATGTACGGCCACCTCAAGGTGGACCTCGCCGAGGTGGTCACCGAACACCTGACTCCGATCCGGACCCGCGCCAACGAGCTGCTGGACGACCCCGCGGAGCTGGACCGGCTGCTGGCCCTGGGCGCGGACAAGGCCCGGGAGATTGCCTCGCTGACTCTGCGCGACGTCTACGCCAAGGTGGGTTTCCTGCCGTACGCCGGCGCCCAGGGAGCCCGCTAGGTCAATGTCCTCCGTCAGCAAAGTCACCGCCAAAGTCGCCACGTCGAACGGGCAGGCACGCAGCGAAGGCATCAGCATCGGTGTGATCCTGAGCTTCCCGGCGGACATCGCTGAGGAGCTCCAGCGCTGGCGGGCATCCTTCGGTGACCCCATGGCCGCCGTCGTCCCGGCCCACATCACCCTGGTCACCACCACCATGACGCAGGACTGGGACGCGACCCAGCGCCACGTCAGGGAAGTGGCGCGCCGGCAGGAGCCGTTCACGGTGACCATCGCGGGGACCGGATCTTTCCGGCCGGTGTCCCCGGTGGTCTTCCTGAATGTCGAGGACGGCTTCGGTCATTGCGTGAACCTGCACCGCCAGCTCCAAACCGGTCCGCTGGAGCGGGAGCTGCCATTCGGCTATCACCCGCACGTGACCGTCGCCCACGATGTCGCCCCGGAAAGCCTCGACGAGGCCGAAACGGTCCTCAAGGATTACAGGGCCACGTTCCCTGTGGCTAGCATGGGACTTTACGAGCACGACGACAACGGCATCTGGCAGCTACGGGAAGAGCTTGATTTTGGGACCAAACCTGACCACGACGGAGGCCCGGACGGCACCGCCGACGCCCGCTGAGCCGCCGCTCCCCACTGATCTGGCCGGGCTGAAACTGGAAGTTATCCGCAAGAGGGTCGAATGGGGCAGGGTTCGGCGCTCCGGCGGCGGGACGGTCGCGTCGCTGATGGCCATGGTGGCGTGGCTGCTGGCCAAGGTCAACGCGCTGCTGCCCATGCGGGCGTACACGCACTACCTGCGCCAACGCGGGCCGCTGTTGAGTGCCGGCATCGGGTTCAGGATGTTCTTCTCCGTCACGGGTCTCTTGGCCACCGGATTCTCCATTGCCGGCCTCGTCCTCAGCGGACATCCGGCCCTGCTGGACACGATTATCAAGAGCGTGGACGCCGCCGCGCCTGGGCTGTTGCAGGTCGATGGCAGCGAGGGACTGGTTGATCCCTACCAGCTGCTGAACCCCGCCAGCCTCGGCTGGGCTGCCGGGATTGCCGCCATAGTCACGGTATTCACCTCCCTTGGCTGGATCAGCGGCATCCGCGACGGTGTGCGGGGCATGATGCGGCTCGGCCCGCTGGTGATGAATCCGATCCTGCAGATATTTAAAGACATCGGCACGCTGATCCTGATGGGAGTGGCCCTGGTGGTTAGCTCTGCAGCCTCACTGATATTCGGCACGGCCGCGGGGTGGGTGGCCCAGCAGCTGGGCCTCGACCCGGTGGTGGCCGGGCCCTTGACGACGTCCATTACGATCCTCGTGCCGCTGCTGCTCGGCTGGGGGACTGCACTGATCATGTACCGGGTGGCGGCAGGGCTGAAGCCGGCCCGCCGCTCACTGCTGGAAGGGACCACCCTCGCCGCAGTAGGCGCCACCGTGCTGCAGATCTTCAGTACCCAGTTACTGGCCAGCGCGGGCAAGAACCCGATCCTGGCGCCCTTCGCGATCATCATCGGCCTGCTGATCTGGTTCAACCTGGTCAGCCAGGTTTATGTCATCTGCGCGGCGTGGGTGGCGATCCGGGAAGAGGACCTCAAGACCGAACCCGCCACCGCGACTACCGGCTGGGGTGCACGGCGCGTCCAGCCGGGGAAAACACCGGCAGAGCCCCGGGTCCGCCGGCGGCCGTTATCCGCGGCGTTCAGGCGTCGAGGTACTGGTCGGCCCACGCCGAAATAATCTTCGCGGCACGGGCGGCCTGGCCCTTGCCGGTCAGGAGATGGTCGCTGCCCTCCAGCGAGACGAAGCTGCGCGGGTGGCGTGCAGTCTGGAAGATGGTGCTGGCATTTTCGATCCCCACCGTGTTGTCGGTGGGGGAGTGCAGCACCATAAGCGGCTTGTGCAGCCGACGGATGCAGTCCGTCAGGTCTGCGTTTTCGAGGTCCTCGACAAAGTGCCGCCGGATCTCCACCCGTTTGCCGCCCAGGTCCACCTCGGCGCTTCCCTCGCTGAGGATCCGGTCCAGCGCCGCGTCAAAGACGTGGGCGACGTGCTTGGGCGAGAAGGGGGCCCCGACCGTGGCCACGGCCTTGAGCTCGGGGATCTGCCGCGCCGCGGACAGGACGGCCGCGCCGCCGAACGAGTGGCCCACGAGCAGGGACACCCGCCGCTCCGAATCCCGCATGAACTCGGCGGCCTTGACGGTGTCTGCCACCTTGTGGCTGAAGGACCCCTCAGACCACAGCCCCGCTGACTCGCCGAGCCCCAGGTTGTCGAAGCGGAGCATGCCCACACCGTTGTCCGCCAGGGCTTTGCACATCCGCGACGCCGAGGGGCTGTCCTTGCCCAGGGTGAAGCCGTGCGAGAACACGCCCCAGCCCTTCACGGGGCCTTCCGGCACGTCCACGATGCCGGAGAGGAGTTCGCCGGTGGAACCCTGGAAATTCACTTTTTCTGAGCGGGACACGGTGTCCCCTTTCGTGTTGAGCGGGAAGACGACGACGGCGCCCCCACCCGTGAGGTGAGAGGCGCCGTCGTCGTCTATCTCTTGATACTGGTTCGCCAGGTTGTACTGGCGAGCCAGTTGCTAGATCTTGCGGGAGAGGATGGCCTGCTTGACCTCGGCGATTGCCTGCGTGACCTGGATGCCGCGCGGGCATGCTTCGGAGCAGTTGAAGGTGGTGCGGCAGCGCCACACGCCTTCCTTGTCGTTGAGGATCTCCAGGCGCATGTCGCCGGCATCATCACGGGAATCGAAGATGAAGCGGTGCGCGTTGACGATCGCGGCCGGGCCGAAGTACTGCCCGTCGGTCCAGAACACCGGGCAGGACGAGGTGCACGCGGCGCACAGGATGCACTTGGTGGTGTCGTCGAAGCGTTCGCGGTCCTCGGCGGACTGCAGGCGTTCCTTGGTGGGCTCGTGCCCGCGGTTGATCAGGAAGGGCATGACTTCGCGGAAGGACTGGAAGAACGGCTCCATGTCCACGATCAGGTCCTTCTCCACCGGCAGGCCCTTGATCGGCTCGACCGTGATGGGCTTGGACGTGTCCAGGTCCTTCAGCAGGGTCTTGCAGGCAAGGCGGTTGCGGCCGTTGATGCGCATGGCATCGGAACCGCAGACGCCGTGGGCGCAGGAGCGGCGGAAGGAGACGCTGCCGTCCATCTCCCACTTGATCTTGTGCAGGGCGTCCAGGACACGGTCGGTGCCGTACATGGTGACCTTGAAGTCATCCCACGTGGCGTCCTCGGAGACCTCGGGATTGTAGCGGCGCACGCGCAGCGTGACGTCGAAGGACGGGATTTCCCCGCCCCCGCCGACGCCGGCAGGCAGCTCGATCTTGGATGCTGGCTCAGCGAGTTCAGCGCTCATCTTAGTACTTCCTCACCATCGGCTCGTAGCGTGTAAAGACCACCGGTTTGGTGGCAAGCCGGATGCCCGCAATGGCCTCCGCAGACCCGTCCGCCGGGGCATGCTCGTCCTTGTACGCCATGGAGTGCTTCATGAATTTTTCGTCGTCGCGCTCGGGGAAGTCCTCGCGGAAGTGGCCGCCGCGGGATTCCTCGCGGTGCAGGGCCGCCACGGTCATGACCTTGGCCAGCTCCAGCAGGAAGCCCAGCTCCACGGCCTCGAGGAGGTCCAGGTTGAAGCGCTTGCCCTTGTCCTGGACGCTGATGCGCTGGTATCGCTCCTCGAAGGACGCGATGTCCTTCAGGACCTGGTTCAGCGTTTCGGCGGTGCGGAACACCTGCATGTTGGCGTCCATGGTGTCCTGCAGTTCCTTGCGGATCGCAGCGACCTTCTCGGTGCCGTCGGAAGTGCGGACGTGGTCCAGCAGGTTCAGCGTGTACGCCTCCGGATCGGCCGGGAGCTCCACGAAGTCCGCGGTCTTGGCGTATTCGGCGGCCGCGACGCCGGCGCGCTTGCCGAACACGTTGATGTCCAGCAGCGAGTTGGTGCCCAGACGGTTGGAACCATGGACGGAAACGCAGGCAACCTCGCCGGCGGCGTACAGGCCCGGGATGACAGTGTCGTTGTCCTGGAGGACCTCGGCGCTGATGTTCGTGGGGATGCCGCCCATGGCGTAGTGCGCCGTGGGGAACACCGGAACCGGCTCCGTGTACGGCTCCACACCCAGGTACGTGCGGGCGAACTCGGTGATGTCCGGCAGCTTCGCGTCGATATGCGCGGGCTCAAGGTGCGTCAGGTCCAGGAGGACGTAGTCCTTGTTCGGGCCGCAGCCGCGGCCCTCACGGACTTCGTTGGCCATGGAGCGGGCCACGATGTCGCGCGGGGCGAGGTCCTTGATGGTGGGGGCGTAGCGCTCCATGAAGCGTTCACCCTCGGAGTTGCGCAGGATGGCGCCTTCGCCGCGGGCGGCCTCGGAGAGCAGGATGCCCAGGCCGGCCAGACCTGTCGGGTGGAACTGGAAGAACTCCATGTCCTCCAGCGGGATGCCGCGGCGGAACGCGATGCCCATGCCGTCACCGGTCAGGGTGTGGGCGTTGGACGTGGTCTTGAAGACCTTGCCGGCGCCGCCGGAGGCGAACACCACGGACTTGGCCTGGAAGACGTGCAGCTCACCGGAGGCGAGGTCGTAGGACACGACGCCGGCAACACGCTTCTGCTTGTACGGCGTGCCGTCCTCGCGGACGGCGTCTTCCTCGACGGTCAGCAGGTCCAGGACGTAGTACTCGTTGTAGAACTCGACGTTGTGCTTGACGCAGTTTTGGTACAGGGTCTGCAGGATCATGTGGCCGGTGCGGTCAGCGGCGTAGCAGGCGCGGCGGACCGGTGCCTTGCCGTGGTCGCGGGTGTGGCCACCGAACCGGCGCTGGTCAATGCGGCCCTCGGGCGTGCGGTTGAACGGCAGGCCCATCTTTTCCAGGTCCAGGACGGCGTCGATCGCTTCCTTCGCCATGACCTCGGCGGCGTCCTGGTCAACCAGGTAGTCGCCGCCCTTGATGGTGTCGAAGGTGTGCCACTCCCAGTTGTCTTCCTCGACGTTGGCCAGGGCCGCACACATGCCGCCCTGCGCCGCGCCGGTGTGGGACCGGGTGGGGTAGAGCTTGGTCAATACTGCTGTTCGGGCGCGCTGACCTGATTCGATCGCCGCGCGCATCCCGGCGCCACCGGCACCGACGATCACGACGTCGTACTTATGGACCTGCATACCAGATGCTCTTTCTCTCAAAATTCGCTGTAACCCACCGGCAGGCGTGCCTGCCCGGTGAAGTTTCGTGCAATCTGCGCCTGCGCTCGGCAGGCAAGATCTGTTGCCGCCCGGACCGCCATTACCTGCCCGAAGGGGCGGCAGTCCGCGGCGGCTCAGCCGTTACGGCTGCGCCGTTAAGGCGCCGGGCAGAAGCCGCCGGGAAGCTGGACGCCGTTGACCACGGGGCACGGATTGAACGTGAAGATGACCAGGGTGCCCAGGACGATGATGACCGTGGTGGCCGCGTAGAGCACGATCTTCAGCCACAGGCGCGTGGCGTCCTTCTCGGCGTAGTCGTTGATGATGGTCCGGACACCGTTGGTGCCGTGCAGCATGGCGAGCCAGAGCATGGCCAGGTCCCAGACCTGCCAGAACGGGTCGGCCCATTTGCCGGCCACGAATCCGAAGTCGATTGCGTGGATGCCCTCGCCGACCAGCAGGTTGACGGTCAGGTGGCCGAAGATCAGCACCACCAGCACAACGCCGGAGAGCCGCATGAAAAGCCAGGCGAGCATCTCGAAGTTGCCCTTCGAGGAACCGCTGCGGCGGTACTTCGGCTGGATCTTCCCGCTACTGGGTTTTCCGCTACTGAGGTTTCCACTACGTGGGGGCTGAATAGTTGCAGTCATGGCTTAGTGACCTCCAAGCGCGAGGGACAGGTGGCGGATCGAGAAACCGACCATGACGACAACCCAGAGACCCAGGACCGTCCAGAGCATCTGACGCTGGTACTTGGCACCCTTCTTCCAGAAGTCGACGGCGATGATCCGCAGGCCGTTGAAGGCGTGGAACACGATCGCTGCGACAAGGCCCGTTTCACCCAGGGCCATAAGGGGGTTCTTGTAGGCACCGATCACGGTGGTGTAAGCCTCCGGGGACACACGCACCAATGAGGTGTCCAACACATGGACCAACAAGAAGAAGAAAATCACTACACCTGTAATGCGGTGTCCAACCCAGGACCACATGCCTTCACGGCCGCGGTACAAGGTGCCAGCTGGTTTTGTCGGCACTGAATAAACCTCCCTGCAACACAGCGGCGCTGGCATGGGATCCACGCGGGGGGAACGCCTGCTGCGAGAGCACTCGTAAGCTCAAGCCTAAATCTAGGCTTCGCTTACAGCTTATTCAATTTAGGAACCCCTTGTTGACAGGCCCCCGCGCGGATTTGCGTCCGTTTTGAGACGAACGCCACATTCGGCCGTCCCCGAGGGGGCCCGGAGGGCGTGCTCCCGGCGAAGTCCGGGGTGATTCGGCCGCCGTCGGCTAAAGTAGCGGTGATGACTACAGACAAAGTGACAAGCCAGGATTCACCGCTGGACCGTTTTATGGCGGTCATTCCGGCGGGCGGCGTGGGGACCCGTCTTTGGCCCCTGTCGCGGGCAGCAGCCCCGAAATTCCTGCACGACCTCACGGGTTCGGGCAGCACGCTGCTGCGCGCGACCTATGACCGCCTCCAGCCAGTCGCGGGAACGCACGTGCTGGTGGTGACCGGCGCCGCCCACCGGGATGCCGTCTGCCGCCAGCTGCCTGAGGTCCTGGAATCGGACCTCGTCCTGGAAAGTGAGCCCAAGGACTCCGGCGCCGCTATCGGCCTCGCCGCGGCCATCCTCCACGAGCGGGACCCGGACACCATCATGGGCTCGTTCGCCGCGGACCAGGTCATCAGCCCGGACGAGCTCTTTCAGGACGCCGTCCGGGAGGCCGTCTACACCGCGGCCGCCGGGAAGATCGTCACCATCGGCATCAAGCCCACCCACCCCTCCACCGGATTCGGCTACATCCGCTCCGGCGCGAACCTGAACATCCCCGACGCTCCCAGCGCGCAGTCCGTGGTGGAGTTCGTGGAAAAGCCCAGCGAGGAAGTGGCCCAGCAGTACATCGACAGCGGCGACTACGTCTGGAACGCGGGCATGTTCGTGGCCCCGGTCTCGCTGATGCTCAAGCACCTCGAAGCCAACCAGCCCGAACTCTTTGCCGGGCTCCAGGAAATCGCCAAGGCCTGGGACACCCCGGAGCGCGACGCCGTCACGGCCCGGGTGTGGCCCACGCTGCCCAAGATCGCCATTGACTATGCCGTGGCCGAACCCGCCGCTGCCGCCGGCGATGTCGCCGTCGTGCCCGGCACCTTCCGCTGGGACGACGTCGGGGACTTCGCCTCCGTGGGCCGGCTCAACAGCGCAAAGGAAGTCGACGAGGTCACCGTCCTGGGCGAAGGCGCACGCGTTTTCACCGAGAACGCCAGCGGCGTGGTGGTCTCCGATACCAAGCGGGTGATCGCCCTGATCGGCATTAAGGACGTCGTGATCGTTGACACCCCGGATGCCCTGCTGGTCACCACGAAGGAACATTCGCAGCGGGTCAAGCAGGCCGTGGACGCCATCAAGGCCAAGGGCGACACGGACGTTCTGTAAGGAATGGGGCGGATCAGGGCTTGTGAAATGTTCAGCAATCCGTAACGCGCCGTACCCGATGCCGCTATTCTTTGTCCGCTAGATAGAGTGATTCTGTGCGCAACTACTCGACTGAAGCTGAGCCCACCACTCTCGTGGGGCCGTGGCTGGAGCCCCTCCTGCCTGAGCTGATCGCGTTCCGCCGCGACCTCCATGCGCATCCGGAACTCTCGTTCAAGGAGTACCGCACCACCGACAAGCTGGCGAAGCGGCTCGAGGAAGCCGGGCTCAAGCCCCGCCGCCTGGAGGGAACCGGCCTGACGGTCGACGTCGGACAGGGCCCCATCGCCACCGCACTGCGGGGGGACATCGACGCCCTGCCGATCATCGAGGAAACCGGCCTCGAGTTCGCCTCGAAGAACCATGGCGTGACCCACGCCTGCGGCCACGACGTCCACACCACCACCATGCTCGGCATCGCCCTGGTCCTGCAGCGCATGAACGAGCAGTCCCCGCTGCGGGGGGCGGTCCGGATCATCTTCCAGCCGGCCGAGGAAACCATGCCCGGCGGCGCCACCTCGTGCATCGAGCAGGGCGTCCTGGAAGGCGTGCCGCGCATCCTGGCATTGCATTGCGACCCCCGGATCGAGGTCGGCAAGATCGGCACCCGGATCGGGGCCATCACCTCCGCCTCGGACACCATCAAGATTGAGCTCTCCGGCCGCGGCGGCCACACTTCGCGCCCCCACCTGACCGAGGATCTGGTCTTCGCCCTGGCGCAGATCGCAGTCAATGTTCCCGCCGTGCTCTCGCGCCGCGTCGATGTCCGCAGCGGCGTGTCCGTGGTCTGGGGCCAGATCTCCGCGGGCTCGGCCCCGAACGCCATCCCCGGCAGCGGCTACATGGCCGGCACCATGCGCTGCCTGGACCGCGAGGCCTGGCACGACGCCGGCGAGCTGCTCGACGACATCATCCGGCAGATCGCCGAGCCCTACGGCGTCGACGTCCACCTGGAACACACCCGTGGCGTGCCGCCGGTGGTCAACTCCGAGCACGAGACCGCGCTGATCGAGGCCGCGGCCCGCGCCGAAATTGGCGAGGGCGCCGTAGTCCTGACCCCGCAGTCCATGGGCGGGGAAGACTTCGCCTGGTTCCTGGCCGACACCCCTGGCGCCATGATGCGCCTCGGCACCAAGACTCCCGGCGGTGAAGAGTACGACCTCCACCGCGGCGACTACATCGTTGACGAGCGGGCCCTGGGCCTCGGCATCCAGGTCCTCACGGCGGCGGCCCTGCGCACCATCCGCGACCTCTAGGCGCCGCAGACACCCGCGGTTCTGGTCGCCTGGACCGCCGCAGGCGCCCCGCGCTTGCCCGTCGTCGGCGCCCCTCCGCCTGCTCCCACTTCGGCGCCCTCAATCTGTTCCGAGGAGGGCCTTGTGCGGAGTTTCCCCACCTTTGCCGGTACGACGCCGGGATGCGCCGGCGGTGCGGGCCGACACGCCGTCGGCACCCGGCGAAGATGGGGAAATCCGGTGGGTTCGACGCGTGGGTCACCGTGCAGATCAGAGGATGACTTCAATATAGACGAGTAAGTTGTGCACAATTGAGTTGTGCACAATGTGATTGCGCGCTATTGTTAATGCATGACCACGCCAGAAGCGGCCCCCTTGACCGGCCCGGAAGCGCTCCGCCTGAACCGCCAGGTGTGCTTTGCGATGTACTCGGCTTCGCGCGCCGCCACGGCCGCCTACCGGCCCATGCTGGAGGAGCTCGGCCTGACCTACCCGCAGTACCTCGCCATGCTGGTGTTGTGGGAAGCGGAGCCCCGCAGCGTCCGTGAACTGGGGGAGGAGCTCGGACTCGACTCCGGCACGCTCTCGCCTTTGCTCAAGCGGCTCGAAGCCCTGGGTCTCGTCCAGCGCCGCCGGTCCGCCGAGGACGAGCGCCGCGTGGAGATCTTTCTGACCGACGCCGGCGCCGCCCTGAGCGCCAAGGCCAGCGGCATCCCGCAGCGCCTGGCGGACGCCGCCGGCCTCAGGCCCGCGGAACTGGACCAGCTCCGCGAAACCCTGGGACGGCTGGCGAACGCGCTGAACGCGTCCCACTAGGCCCGTTCCTCCGGGCCCTTCCCCCCGAATCTTTCCACCCAAGACTTCCCTTATAACTTCCCGCCGACAGAACGGAAACCCATGAAGACCCTTTACACAGCCGAAGCCCTGGCCTCCGGCGAAGGCCGCGACGGCACCGCCGTCAGCAAGGACGGCAAGCTCAGTGTCACCCTCGCCAGCCCTGTGGAACTTGGCGGCGACGGCGCGGGAACCAATCCCGAGCAGCTCTTTGCCGCCGGCTATGCCGCGTGCTTCCACTCCGCGCTGCGCCTCGTCGGGCGCAAGGAGCGCGCCGACCTGACGGATTCGGCGGTGGCCGCGAAGATCCACTTCGGCGCCCTCGAGGACGGTGCCGGATACGGCCTGGCCGCAGAGCTGGAGATCGCACTGCCTGCCGTGGACCGGGAAACCGCCGAGGCCCTCGTGGCCAAAGCCCATCAGGTCTGCCCGTACTCCAACGCCACCCGGGGCAACATCGCCGTCGACATCACCATCCTGGAGGTAGCCGCATGAGCGCCAACACCGAAACCCTCACCCTTCCTGCCACCACCCGCGAGATCCAGCTGGCGTCCCGCCCGCACGGACGCCCGGTTCCGGAAAACTTCCGCCTCGCCGAGTCGCCGCTGCCCGAGCTGCAGGATGGCCAGGTCCTGGTCCGCAACCTCTTCATCTCGGTAGACCCGTACATGCGCGGGCGTATGAATGACGTCAAGTCCTACTCCGCGCCGTTTGCGCTGGATGCCGCGATGGAGGGCGGCGCCGTCGGCGAAGTCATCGCGTCCCGGGCCGAAGGGCGCGCTGTCGGCGATACTGTCGTGCACAGCCTCGGCTGGCGCGAATACGCCGTCGTCGATGCCGCGGCTACCGCCCCGGCGCGCACCGATCTGGCCCCCGCCTCGGCATTCCTCGGCGCATTGGGCATGACCGGCCTCACGGCCTACGCGGGACTGCTGAAGGTCGCAGAATTCAAGCCCGGCGACGCCGTGTTTGTCTCGGGCGCCGCCGGTGCGGTCGGCTCACTCGTGGGGCAGATCGCCAAGGCCATGGGCGCGTCCCGGGTCATCGGCAGCGCTGGCTCGCCGGAAAAGGTGGCACGGCTGCTCGAACTCGGCTTCGACGCCGCCTTCAACTATCACGACGGGCCCGTGGCGGAACAGCTCGCCGCGGCCGCCGGTGAGCGGGGGATCGATGTCTACTTCGACAACGTCGGCGGCGAGCACCTGGAAGCGGCGCTGTCCACACTCACCGTCGGCGGCCGCGTGGCCATGTGCGGGGCCATCGCCCAGTACAACTCGACCGAGCCCACCCCGGCGCCGCGGAACCTGATGCTGGCGATCGGCAAACAGCTGACGCTCAAGGGCTTCCTGGTCGGCAGCTACTGGCAGCACATGGCCGAGTTCGTCGAGACCATGTCCGCCTGGCTGGCCGACGGAACCGTGCGCTACGACGAGACCGTGGTGGACGGCCTGGAGAACGCCCCGCAGGCCTTCATGGACCTGCTCGACGGCGCCAACACCGGCAAGATGCTCGTCCGGCTGTAGCCGGAGCGGCTCACCACCATACACTCAGACGCCTCCGGCGCCGGTCCCCGCGGGGACCGGCGCCGGAGGCGTTGTACGCCTTTCCCGGCAGGAGGGCGCCGCTACCACTAGGTAACAAGTTCTCAACGATCTGGGAAATTGCTGGAAAGTCCGCTATGTGGACGTGTCGCAGGACACTAAAGTAACTTCCATCAGTGCGCCTTGGCGCAGTGCTGCGAATCCATCAGTGAAAACAGAATTCAGCGGAATACCGCGGACAGACACTCATTGAGCTCCCGTCGTAGCGCCTACTCTTTCTTCCTGGAGGAAAATTGAAGAACTCTCTGCGTGCCACCTTCAAGCGCGGATCAATGGCCGGGGTCGCCACCGCGGGCGCGGCTGCACTCCTGCTGACCGGCTGTGGCGCTGCCCCGGAGGCCAGCACCGCCACCCAGACCGCCAGTAACTACACGGGCTGCATCGTGTCCGACTCGGGTGGGTTCGATGACCAGTCGTTCAACCAGTCTTCCTACGAGGGCCTGAAGAAGGCTGAGAAGGATCTCGGCATCAAGACAAACCAGGCCGAGTCCAAGACCAACAACGACTTCGAGCCGAACCTGCGCGCCATGGTCTCCGCCGGCTGCAACCTGACCATCACGGTCGGCTTCCTGCTTGGCGACGCCACGAAGTCCCAGGCCACCGCGAACCCGGACAAGCACTTCGCCATCATCGACTTCGGCTACGACACCCCGGTTGCCAACGTCAAGCCGATCATCTACGACACGGCCCAGGCCGCGTTCCTGGCCGGCTACCTCGCAGCGGGCACCACCAAGACCGGAACAGTCGCCACCTTCGGCGGCATCAAGATCCCCACGGTCACCATCTTCATGGACGGCTTCGCCGACGGCGTGAAGTACTACAACGAGAAGAAGGGCAAGGACGTCAAGCTCCTCGGCTGGGACAAGGCCAAGCAGGACGGCTCCTTCACCGGCGACTTCGAAAAGCAGGACAAGGGCAAGCAGTTCACCCAGAACTTCCTGGACCAAGGCGCGGACATCGTCATGCCCGTGGCCGGTCCGGTCGGCAAGGGTGCGGGCGCGGCCCTGCAGGAAGCCAAGGCAGCAGGCAAGGACGTCAAGCTCATCTGGGTTGACTCCGACGGTTACCTGACGGCACCGGATTACAAGGACATCATGCTCTCCTCCGTCATGAAGCAGATGGGCGAGGCCGTGGAGACGGTGGTCAAGCAGGACAAGGACGGCCAGTTCACCAACGCGCCATATATCGGCACCCTCGCGAACGACGGCGTCCAGCTGGCTCCGTTCCACGACATGGATGCCCAGGTTCCGGCCGAACTGAAGTCCGAGCTGGACCAGATCAAGAAGGACATTGCCGACGGCAAGCTGAAGGTTGAATCCGCAGCCAGCCCGAAGGCCTAACTTCCTCCGCTAAGCGCCACGGCCCGTCCGGTCACCACCGCACGGGCTGTGGCGCTTTTCGTTGCGGCCCGGTTCGCCTCACACCACAGGCACTATGCTGGTGCTGCGGCCCCCACTACGCGTCCGGATCAACCCTTCCGGACATCTCGAGATTGGTCAGAGTTTTGAAACTTGAACTCAAGGGCATTACAAAACGCTTCGGCTCCCTGGTAGCCAACGATCACATCGATGTGGTTGTTGAACCCGGGCAGATCCACTGTCTGCTCGGCGAGAACGGCGCTGGCAAGTCCACGCTGATGAACGTCCTCTACGGACTGTACGAGCCCACAGAGGGCGAAATCCTGATCGACGACAAACCTGTCACCTTCCGCGGCCCCGGCGACGCGATGGCGGCCGGCATTGGCATGGTGCACCAACACTTCATGCTGGTCCCGGTCTTTACTGTCGCGGAGAATGTCGCACTGGGAGCGGAGACCACCAAAACCGGCGGATTCCTGGACCTGGATGTCACCCGTCGGAAGATCCGGGAGATCTCCGACCGGTACGGGTTCGACGTCGACCCCGACGCACTGATCGAAGACCTCCCCGTGGGCGTGCAGCAGCGCGTCGAAATCATCAAGGCACTCGTCCGCGACGCCAAGGTGCTCATCCTCGATGAACCCACGGCCGTCCTGACGCCGCAGGACACCGATGAGCTGCTGGACATCATGCGCCAGCTCAAGAGCCACGGAACCTCCATCGTCTTCATTTCCCACAAGCTCCGTGAGGTGAAGGCCGTTTCGGACACCATCACCGTGATCCGGCGCGGCAAGGTGGTGGGCTCGGCCGATCCCGGCGCCTCCACCACCGAACTGGCGTCCATGATGGTGGGCCGCGCCGTGAGCCTGACCCTGGACAAGGCCCCCGCCCAGCCCCAGGAGACCACGTTCGAGGTCAAGGACCTCACCGTGATCGCGCCCAGCGGCCAGCACGTCGTGGATGGCATCAGCTTCGGGATCGCCCGCGGCGAGATCCTCGCCGTCGCGGGCGTCCAGGGCAACGGCCAGACCGAACTGACCGAGGCCATCCTCGGCCTGCACGAGAGGGTCCACGGCTCGATCACCCTCGACGGCGAGGAACTCCTGGGCCGCAGCGTCAAGGACGTCCTTAATTCCGGCGTCGGATTCGTGCCGGAAGACCGCTCGCTCGACGGGCTGATCGGCACGTTCTCCATCGCCGAGAACCTGATCCTGGACCGCTACGACCGGGCGCCGTTCGCCAAGGGCATCAGCATGAGCCCGGCAAAGGTCCTGGAGAATGCCAAGACCCGGATTGAAGAATTCGACGTCCGCACCCCGTCCGGCATGCTCGCCGCGGGCACCCTGTCCGGCGGCAACCAGCAGAAAGTGGTCATGGCGCGGGAGCTCTCCCGGCCGCTGCGGCTGTTTATTGCCTCCCAGCCCACGCGCGGCGTGGACGTCGGCTCCATCGAGTTCCTGCACAAGCGCATCGTCGCGGAGCGGGACCAAGGCACGCCAGTGATGATCGTCTCCACAGAACTGGACGAAGTCATTGAACTCGCCGACCGGATCGCCGTGCTCTACAAGGGCCGGCTTGTCGGGATCGTCCCGTCAGGCACCGGCCGCGATGTCCTCGGCCTGATGATGGCCGGCGTTTCCCCGGAGGAAGCCCAGGCCGAAGCCGCGGATAAACAACCGGCGCAGCCCAGCTCGGAAAACACAGCAGAAAATGCCGCTGGGAACACAGAGGCGAACACCGCCGAGAACACAGCTGACACCCCAGCAACGAACCCGGCGACCGCCGCCCCGTCCGTGCAGGAGCCCCGCTCCGGCGCCGTAGGAGACCAGCATGAGTGAGAACACCGAGCCGCGGACCGCCGCCGCACCGGACCCGGGCCATATTCCGGCAGCCCAAACCACCGACGGGGAACCTGAGCCGCTCGAGGACGATGCGGAATTCGTCACCTCGCTGGATACCGCGGGCGGGGCCCACCAGCCATCGGCCGTTCCGGTCTCGGCCCAGAGCGGAACCCTCCCCGGCGCCCCGCAGGACGAGTCGCTGCTGCGCAAGATCTTCACCGGCAATGGAATTGTGACCATCCTGGCGGTGCTGCTGGCACTGATCCTGGGCGGCCTGCTGATCGCCATGACGGACAAGGTGGTTGGCACCACGGCGGGCTATTTCTTTGCCCGGCCCAGCGACTTCCTCGTCGCCGTCTGGTCCGCCGCCACCGATTCCTACGTCGCCCTCTTCCAGGGCGCAGTCTTCAACCCCCGCGGGACCGGGGTGGCCGGACAGTTCGCGCCCCTCATGGAGACGCTGACCATCGCCACCCCGCTGATCACAGCGGGCCTCGGCGTTGCTCTGGCGTTCCGCGCGGGCCTGTTTAACATCGGTGCGCAGGGCCAGATCATCATGGCCGGCATCCTCGCCTCGTGGGTCGGCTTCGCGCTGCACCTGCCGATGGGGCTCCACCTGCTGCTGGTCCTCGTGGCCGGCGTCATCGGCGGCGCAGTCTGGGGCGGCATCGTCGGTGTGCTCAAAGCCAGGACGGGTGCCCACGAGGTCATTGTGACCATCATGTTCAACTACATTGCCCTCTATTTCCTGCGCTACCTGCTCGACACTGACTTGTTCCAGCGCCCGGGGGCGGACACACCGATATCGCCGATCCTGGACCCCAGCGCCGCGTATCCGCTGATCTTCGGCAGCCAGTACCGGCTGCACCTGGGATTCCTGCTGGCCATTGCGGCCACCGTGTTTGTTTCGTGGCTGCTGAACCGCTCCACGCTCGGTTTCGAATTCCGTGCAGTCGGGGCCAACCCCAAGGCAGCCCTGACTGCCGGCATCAATGTCTCCCGGGCCACGATCCTGGTAATGACCATTGCCGGTGGCCTGGCCGGCATGGCCGGCGTGGCGCAAGTGGCAGGCACCGAAAAGGTGCTGACTGATGGTGTCGCGGCAACCTACGGCTTTGACGCAATCACCGTGGCGCTGCTGGGACGGTCATCGCCGTGGGGCACCTTTGCCGCCGGCCTGCTGTTTGGAGCCTTCCGCGCGGGCGCCGTCCAAATGCAAATCCAGACCGGAACTCCGATCGACATCGTCCTCGTGGTCCAGTCGCTCATTGTGCTGTTCATCGCGGCGCCGCCCCTGGTCCGGGCGATCTTCGGACTCAACCCGCGCAAGAAGAAGGCCGCGACCGCCGGCAAAACCCAGCAGGCCGCAACCACCGGAGGTGCCGCATGAGCACAACAGCAACCTCACCCGTCCAGGGAAAGCCTCAGCCGGAGAAGAACGGCAGGCAGGCGGTGTCCGGCAAGCCCGTGACGTGGAAGGTGCCGGTGACGCTGTCGGTGCTGGCCACCGTCGCCTTCATCTTCTTCGGACTGCTGGGTCCGCAGGTGAACGCCAAGTTCGGCGTTTCCTCCGGCGGAGACTTCTTCCAGCTCCCCGCGATCGAAGTACCCGCGTTCCTGTCCGGGATTGTGCTCTCCTTGATCCTGCTGGGCCTCGCGGGTTACGCCTTGGTCCTGAAGGCAAGAAAGAACCAGCGGCCCCCGCGCTGGCTGCCGGCCGTGTTCACCGTCGTGTTCGTCGTCGCCTTCCTGATCTGGGTGGTGGGCGGGGCCCGGACCCCCAGCATTTCGCTCGCCGGCCTCATCGCCGGTTCGGTGACGCTCGCCGTGCCGATCGTCTTCGGCTCCCTCTCAGGTGTGCTGTGCGAACGGGCCGGCGTGGTTAACATCGCCATCGAAGGCCAGCTCCTGGGCGGTGCCTTCACGGCCGCGCTCGTGGCCAGCCTGACGCACAACCCCTATCTGGGCCTGCTTGCGGCGGCCGTGGCTGGCGCCCTGGTCTCCATGGTGCTGGCAGTGTTCAGCATCAAGTACGTGGTCAACCAGATCATCGTCGGCGTGGTGCTCAACGTCCTGGTCTCCGGGCTCACCGGCTTCCTGTTCACCACAGTGATGCAGTCTGACCCGGAGAAATACAACTCGCCCGCCGAGCTGCCCATCATCGATATCCCGGTCTTGTCCAGCATCCCGGTGATCGGACCCATCCTGTTCAAACAGTCAGTGGTGGGCTACCTGATGTATGTGGCCGTGATCGTGATCTGGATCGGGCTGTTCAAGACCAAGTGGGGCCTGCGCGTCCGGGCCGTGGGCGAGCACCCGCAGGCCGCCGACACCCTGGGCATCAAAGTCAACGCGACCCGTTTCTGGAACGTCACGATCGGCGGCGCCGTCGCCGGGATCGGCGGATCGTTCTTCACCCTGGTGGCGATCGACAGCTTCACCAAGGAAATCTCAGGCGGCCGCGGCTTCATTGCCCTCGCCGCCATGATCCTGGGCCGCTGGAATCCGATCGGGGCGTTCTTTGCCGCGCTATTGTTCGGCTTCGCGGACAACCTGCAGAGCATCGTGACGATCATCGGCACCCCGGTGCCGAGCCAGTTCATGGCCATGCTGCCCTATATCGTGACCGTCTTTGCCGTGGCCGGACTGGTGGGCCGCTCCCGGCCCCCGGCGGCCGACGGCATACCGTACGTCAAGGGCTGACCGTGGTGGACATCGCGGTGGACTGGGCCGCGCTCGAAGCCGCGGCAGTGTCCGCCATGAAGAACGCCTACGCGCCGTATTCGAAGTTTCCGGTGGGGGCAGCTGCCCTCACCGGGGACGGGCGGATCGTCAGCGGCTGCAATGTGGAGAACGCCAGCTACGGGCTGACCCTGTGCGCCGAGTGTGCCCTGGTGGGCAACCTGCAGATGACCGGCGGGGGACTGCTCCGCGCCTTCTACTGCGTCGACGCCGGCGGCAACGTCCTGATGCCGTGCGGGCGCTGCCGCCAGCTGCTCTATGAATTCCGGGCTCCCGACATGGAGCTCATGACCACGCAGGGAATCAAGACCATGGACCAGGTCCTTCCCGACGCCTTTGGCCCCCAACACCTGGAGGAACCCCGGTGACACAAATGACACAGACCGCCAGCAACACCGAAGCGTTCGACGCCGTCGACATCATCCGCATCAAACGGGACAAGGGCGTGCTCAGCCCGGCGCAGATCGACTGGACGATTGACGCGTACACCCGCGGCGCCATCGCCGACGAGCAAATGGCCGCCCTGAACATGGCCATCCTGCTCAACGGCATGGACCGGGCAGAGATCTCCCGCTGGACGGCGGCCATGATCGCCTCCGGCGAGCGGATGGACTTCTCGAGCCTGCGCCGGCCCGACGGCGGCGTGAAGGCGACGTCGGACAAGCACTCCACGGGCGGCGTCGGGGACAAAATCACCCTGCCGCTGGCGCCCCTGGTGGCGGTCTTCGGCGTGGCCGTGCCTCAGCTCTCGGGCCGCGGCCTCGGCCACACCGGCGGCACCCTGGACAAGCTCGAGGCGATCCCGGGCTGGCGTGCCGCCCTCAGCAACGAGGAAATGATGGCCCAGCTCCAGGACGTCGGCGCGGTCATCTGCGCCGCCGGCGCAGGACTGGCCCCGGCGGACAAGAAGCTCTACGCACTCCGCGATGTCACCGGGACCGTCGAGGCCATTCCGCTGATCGCGTCCTCGATCATGAGCAAGAAGATCGCCGAAGGCACCGGCTCGCTGGTGCTCGACGTCAAGGTGGGCAGCGGCGCCTTCATGAAGGACGAGGCCCGCGCCCGCGAACTGGCCGAGACCATGGTGGCCTTGGGCAAGGACGCCGGGGTCAACACCGTGGCCCTGCTGACCAACATGAACACGCCCCTGGGTCTCACCGCGGGCAACGCGATCGAGGTCGAGGAATCCGTGGAGGTCCTGGCCGGCGGGGGCCCGGAAGACGTCGTCGAACTCACCGTCCGGCTCGCGGAGGAAATGCTTGCGTGCGCCGGCGTCCGCGACGCCGACCCCCGCGCCGCCCTGCGGGACGGCCGGGCCATGGATGTGTGGAACCGGATGATTGAGGCACAGGGCGGCGACCCGCGCGCGAAGCTCCCGGTCGCCAAGGAATCCGAGGTCATCTACGCCGCCGCCGACGGCGTCCTGGTGGAACTCGACGCGATGGCCGTCGGAGTCGCGGCCTGGCGGCTCGGCGCCGGACGTGCCCGCAAGGAGGACCAGGTCCAGGCCGGGGCCGGGGTGCGGATGCACGCCAAGCCGGGTGCCACGGTCAAGGCTGGCGAACCGCTCATGACGCTCCTGACGGACACCCCGGAGAAGTTCGAGCGCGCCAAGGAAGCGCTGGAGCACGCCGCGGTGATCGCACCGGAGGGCTCCCGGCCCGCCCAGAAGCTCATCATCGACCGCATCGCATAAGTTGCCCTATCACTTTTGGTCCCCAAACCCCGGGTTTGACCGCCACAAGTGACAGGGCAACGGGCGTGTCCACGGCGCCAGCGGGGGCCGGCGGTACACTAACCCCACAGCAGTACCCTTGAACCCCACAGCAGTACCCTTGAAGCGCAGGCCCGGCTCCGGCCGAGCCTGCGCTTGAAGTATCTCTACTCGAAGGACCTATCTGGCCCCGCCGCGCGTTAGGAAGCTGTGCAGGCAATCAACGACTTCATCCTCGCCGCCGCAGGGCAACCGTGGGTCCTGGTCCTCGTTTTCGCGTGCTGCGTGATCGACGGCTTCTTCCCGCCGATCCCGAGCGAATCCGTGGTGGTGGGCCTGGCTGCCGTCGCCGCCACCGCGGGTGTCCCCAATCCGTTCCTCCTGATCGCCACCGCCGCCGCCGGGGCGTGGGTGGGCGACAACCTCGCCTACCTGATCGGCCGCAGGACCGGGACGCGGCGCTGGGCCTGGCAGCGAGGCGTCAGGATGCAGGCGGCCTTCCGCTGGGCCGGCCGGGAACTGCGGAAACGGCCCGCGTCCCTGATCCTCGTGGCGCGCTTCGTCCCGATCGGCCGGGTGGCCGTCAACCTGACCGCCGGAGCCACGCACTATCCCCGGCCCCGCTTCATGAGCCTGACGGTGCTTTCGGCGCTGCTGTGGGCCGGCTACTCGGTGGGGATCGGCCTGTTTGTTGGGCCGTGGTTTGAGAAAAACCACGTGCTGGGCGCGGCCATTGCGATCGTCTGCGCAGTCGTCCTGGGCATCTTCGTGGACTTCGTGATCGGCAAGGTGCGGGGCCGCACTCCGGAGGAATCGCCGCAATCTGTGCCGCCCGCCGAGTCCTAGGCGGATTGGCCCCGCCCATGGGACACTTAGGAGCGATTTGCGTCACGTTTGGTGACCGCACTTCGTCCGAGGTTCCACCCACTGTCATCGTTTGTTCGTTACGGCTTAGTTGTCCGTATCCATTCATCAAGGAGCACCACCCGCATGGAGTTCATTAACGAGGCCGTGCTCCATGCCGCTGGCCAGTGGTGGATCTACCCCCTTCTGCTCGTCTTCTTCTTCGTGGACGGCTTCGCGATGGTGGTCCCCAGCGAGACCCTGATCGTGGCCCTAGCGGCGTACTCCGTGCACAGCGGCCAGCCCAACCTGTGGATCCTGGGCCTCACTGCGCTGGTCGGGGCAATGGCCGGCGACAACATGGCCTACATGCTCGGCCGCAAGATTGGCCTCGAGCGGTTCCGCTGGATGCGCAAGCCGAAGGTCCAAAAGGTCTTCGGGTGGGCACACTACGAACTCGAGAAGCGCGGCGCCGTCCTGATCTTCACCGCCCGGTACATCCCGTGGGGCCGCGTCGCCGTCAACTACGTGGCGGGCACGACGGCGTTCCCGCACCGGAGGTTCTTCTTCCTGGACGCCTTTGCGTGCCTCACCTGGGTCGCCTACTCGATCGGCATCGGCGTCCTGGCCAGTTCCTTCCCGTGGCTGCACCACAACCCGCTGCTCAGCGCGGGGATCGCGGTAGTGTTCGCGATCGTGCTCGGCGTCCTGATCGACCACCTCCTGCGCTGGTGGCACAAGCGCCTTGGCCGCAACGACGCCGGGCCCGTCTCCGCCAACGCCCGGCCCGTCCCCGCCGAGGAGCACGCTCCCCGGGAACAGGCCCCCGAATTGCACGGCACCATCCTGGCCGGTCCGTCCACTGAGGCCGGAGCGTCCAGAAAGTAGCATCCGGCGCCCCGCGACCCTATGGTTGGAACGTGACTGAGACTATTCCTGACGCTGCCCCTGACCTCGAATTCGACCTGAAGGTCCTTCCCAAGGTTTCCCTTCACGACCACCTGGACGGCGGCCTCCGGCCGGCCACCATCATTGAACTCGCGGAGGCTGCGGGCCACACGCTGCCGTCCACGGACCCCGTCGCCCTGGGGGAGTGGTTCCGCGAATCCGCCGATTCCGGCTCCCTGGTCCGTTACCTGGAAACGTTTGACCACACCATCGCCGTGATGCAGACCAAGGAAGGCCTGTTCCGCGTCGCTAAGGAATTCGTCGAAGACCTGGCCGACGACGGCGTCGTGTACGGCGAAGTGCGCTGGGCCCCGGAACAGCACCTGCAGAAGGGCCTGAACCTGGACGAAGTGGTCGAGGCCGTGCAGGCCGGGCTGGAAGCCGGCGTGGACGCCGTCGCCGAAACCGGGCGCGACATCCAGGTGGGCCAGCTCATCACCGCCATGCGCCACGCCGACCGCGGGCAGGAGATCGCCGAACTGGCCGTCCGCCACCGGAACAACGGCGCCGTGGGCTTCGACATCGCCGGAGCAGAGGACGGCTTCCTGCCCTCCCGTTTCAAGGACGCCTTCACCTACTTGGCCCAGCACAACTTCCCGGCCACGGTCCACGCCGGCGAGGCCGCGGGCCTGGAAAGCATCCAGTCGGCCCTCGTGGACGGCCGGGCCCTGCGCCTGGGCCACGGTGTGCGGATCGCCGAGGACGTCACGATCGAATTCGAAGAGGCCGACGACGCCGGGGACGGCTCCGATGAGGTCAACGACACCATCGGCATGGTGACCCTGGGCGAGCTTGCCAGCTGGGTGCGCGACCGCGGCATCGCCCTGGAGATCTGCCCGTCCTCGAACCTGCAGACCGGTGCGATTGCCGGCTTCGGTGAGGGCATCGAAAGCCACCCGCTGGACATGCTCTACCAGCTGGGCTTCAACGTCACCATCAACACTGACAACCGCCTCATGAGCGGCGTGACCCTCACGGACGAGTTCGAGCTCTTGGTCGAGACCTTCGACTACGACCTCGATGACCTGCTGGAGTTGACGCTCAACGCCGCCGAGGCCGCCTTCCTCCCGCTCGAGGAGAAGGAAGCACTGGTGGAATACATCAACGAGGCCTACGCCGACCTTGGCTAACGAGGAACGAACACCCGTCCGGGGGCTTGCTTGTGGGCCCACGCCAGCAGGGGTCCCCAAGCGAGCTGGCGAGCTTGGGGAGCTGGTGGGGATAATTGCGGCGCTGCGCGAGCACTGCCCCTGGATGGGTGCCCTCACCCACGAGTCCCTCGTGGAGTACCTCCTCGAGGAGGCCCACGAGGTCGCCGAAACCATCGAGACGGCCGGCGGCGACGCCGAACTGAAGTCCGAACTGGGGGACGTGCTGCTCCAGGTGGTCCTGCACGCCCGGTTGGCCGAAGAGCGCGGCGCCTTTGACCTCGACGACGTCGCCCGCGGCCTCACGGCCAAGATGATCCGCCGCAACCCGCACGTGTTCCGGCCTGACGGCTCCCTGCAGGATTCCTTCCCGGCAACGGTGGAGGAGATCGTCCTGAAATGGGATGCCGTCAAACGTTCCGAAAAGGTGCTGCACACGGAGAAGTCCCATCCCGGGGAGGCGCTCGACGGCGTCCCGGCCGCACTTCCGGCCCTGGCGCGGGCCCAGAAGCTGCTGGACCGGGCCGAACGCGCGGGCCTGGCGACGGCTGCCGGCGAAACCGCCGTCGACGTTCCGGCCACCGAAGAGGAGCTCGGTGAGCTCCTGTTCGGCATCGTTGCGGCGGCCCGCCGCAATGGGTTCGACGCCGAGCGGGCCCTCCGCGGGGCCGCCCGGCGCTTCCAAGCGGACCAGGGGCACCCGCGAACTCCATGATGACGTCCGGGGACTGGATAGGTTTCCGTAACCTCCGCCACTCTCGACTACGCTAGTAGCGACGACGACGTCGGCTTTTCGTACTTGTGTACAGCCAGATTCCAAGCAGTCAGATTCCCTGCAGATCGCTTCACCCAAAGGAGCATATCCATGGCGCTTATCGATGCCATCCACGCCCGCGAAATCCTCGATTCCCGTGGCAACCCCACCGTAGAAGTTGAAGTCCTGCTCTCGGACGGCCAGATCGGCCGCGCGGCAGTTCCCTCCGGCGCCTCCACCGGCGAGCACGAGGCCGTAGAACTGCGCGACGGCGACAAGGGCCGCTACCTCGGCAAGGGTGTCCAGAAGGCCGTTGACGCCGTCATTGATCAGATCGCCCCGGCGCTGACCGGTTTCGACGCCACCGACCAGCGCAGCATCGACCAGGCCATGATCGACCTGGACGGCACCCCCAACAAGGGCAAGCTCGGCGCCAACGCCATCCTGGGCGTCTCCCTGGCCGTGGCCAACGCTGCCGCCGCCTCCGCTGACCTGCCGCTGTACAAGTACCTCGGCGGCCCCAACGCCCACGTCCTGCCCGTTCCGCTGATGAACATCCTCAACGGCGGCTCGCACGCCGACTCCGACGTGGACATCCAGGAATTCATGATCGTCCCGATCGGCGCCGAGACCTTCTCCGAGGGCCTGCGCTGGGGCGTCGAGGTCTACCACAACCTCAAGTCCGTCCTGCAGGCCAAGGGCCTCTCCACCGGCCTCGGCGACGAGGGCGGCTTCGCCCCGAACCTGCCGTCCAACCGTGCCGCCCTGGACCTGATCCAGGAAGCTATCAAGAACGCCGGCTACACCCCGGGCAAGGACATCGCCCTGGCCCTGGACGTCGCCTCCTCCGAGTTCTTCACCGACGGCGCCTACCAGTTCGAGGGCAAGGCCCTGACGGCGACCGAGATGAGCGCGTACTACGCCGAGCTCGTGGCCGACTACCCGCTGGTTTCCATCGAGGACCCGCTGGACGAGAACGACTGGGAAGGCTGGAAGACCCTCACCGACACCATCGGCGACAAGGTCCAGCTGGTCGGCGATGACCTCTTCGTCACCAACCCGTCCATCCTGCAGCGCGGCATCGACACCAAGACCGCCAACTCGCTGCTGGTCAAGGTCAACCAGATCGGCTCCCTGACCGAGACCCTGGACGCCGTCTCCCTCGCCCAGCGCGCGGGTTACACCACCATCACCTCGCACCGCTCCGGCGAAACCGAGGACACCACCATTGCTGATATCTCCGTTGCCACCAACGCGGGACAGATCAAGACCGGTGCCCCCGCACGCTCCGAGCGCGTCGCCAAGTACAACCAGCTGCTGCGCATCGAAGAAGAACTCGACGACGCCGCCCGGTACGCCGGCCGCAGCGCCTTCCCGCGTTTCAAGGGCTAGTTAGCCGCGAAAACCGGTAACCGGTGGCTATGGTTGAAAGACCATGGCCACCGGTTCTGTTTTTGGTCCGCTTTTGAAGGAGTGACATGGCTACCCGACGCCCCAATGTTCCCCGGGCTACGCCTGCTGCCCGCAGGCCTGCGGCCGCAGGCTCAGGGGAAACGGACGACGGCGGCGAGGTCATCCAGGCGGACTTTGGCGGCTCCCGCAGCGGCAAACCGACACCGGCCACGTCCGCCGGCACCGCCCCTTCCTCCGGCACCGCCTCTCCGTCCGGCACCGCCTCTTCCTCCGCCCGTGCGTCGTCGCCCGCAGCTGGCAAGCCCGGCACGAACGGTACCGGTCCTGCCGCCGGCCAACGAAAGCCCGCACAAAAATCCGGAGCAAACCCCGGAACAAAACCCGCAACAACACCGGGAACCCGGCCGGCAGCCGGGAAAGCCACAGGCAAAGCCGGCGGCAAAGCCACAGGCCGGGCCGCCGCCGCGGATTCGGCCGAATCCCTGGACCCCGTACCCGCCAAGGCGTTCTCGGGCCGGCTCCTTGCCCTCGGCGTCGTCATGATTGCCATCACCATCCTGCTGGCCCCCACGGTCAAGATCTTCCTGGACAAGCGGGCCGAAATCGCGGCGCTGCAGGCCGATATCGCGGCCAAGCAGACCAAGCAGGAGGACCTCAAGCGGCAGGTTTCACGGTGGCAGGATCCCAACTACGTGAAACAGCAGGCCCGCGACCGCATTAACATGGTTATGCCCGGAGAGACGGGCTACTGGGTTTTTGGCAGCGATCTTCCTGCCGCGCAGTCCAGTGGCACGGCGGGTGCAGCATCAGCACAAGACCCGGCCAACCTGCCATGGGTGGACGCCCTTTGGGAGTCCATCAGGCGATCGGCAACAGACTAAGAGCGGCGCCCGCCGCCGGGATTGTCCCGCGGACAATCTAAGAACAGGGCAGGAAGGTGCCACTCCCGTGGACCAGAACCGAGTGGACCAGAACCGACCGGACGAGAACCGACCGGACGAGAACAGTGCGGCCCAGAACAGTGCGGCCCAGGCCCCCTCTGAGAGGACCGGCGCCCCGGAGGCCTCACTCCTGCCCACCCCGCACGACCTCGAGGTCCTCAGCCGCCAGCTGGGCCGGCCCGTGCGGGACGTCGTCGAAATCCCGGCCCGCTGCGTCTGCGGAAACCCGCTCGTGGCCGCCACCTCGCCGCGGCTTAGCAACGGCACGCCGTTCCCCACCACGTTTTACCTGACTCACCCGGTGATCACGTCCGCGGTGTCGCGGCTGGAAGCTGCCGGGCTGATGAATGAAATGAACGACCGGCTCGCCGCCGACGCCGGCCTCGCCGCGCGGTACCGCGCCGCCCACGAGGCGTACCTGGCTTCCCGCGCCGAGATCGGCGCACGGTCCGGCATCGGTGCCGTCCCGGAAATCGACGGCGTCTCGGCCGGCGGCATGCCGACCCGCGTCAAATGCCTGCACGTCCTCGTCGGGCACTCGCTGGCCGCGGGGCCGGGCGTGAACCCCCTTGGTGACGAGTCGATCACCGCCATCGCCGAATGGTGGACCGCCGACCGCTGCTACTGCGACGGCGCCTGGGACACCGGCGGCGAGGTCCCCTCCCAGGACCTCAGTCGCCACGGGCCCCAGGGCCTGCCGGAGATCGTGGGCCGGCCAGCCCCGGTCCGCAAATCCCGCGCAGGGGCCAGCGCCGCCAATACTGCCGGGACCGATACTGCCGGGACCAATACTGCCGGCACCGCCGATGCGGGGGAATCCAAGTGACCCGCGTCGCGGCCGTGGACTGCGGCACCAACTCGATCCGCCTGCTCATCGCAGATATTGACACAGATATTGACGCAGATGTGAACACCGATGCCAGCGCGGGCGATGCAGCCAAGCGGCCCACGCCGCGGCTGACCGACATTGTGCGGGAAATGCGCGTGGTCCGGCTGGGCCAGGGCGTGGACTCCACGGGCGAACTGGCCCAGGAAGCACTCGAGCGCACCTTCGCAGCCACCCGGGACTACGCAGACCTCATCCGCGGGCACGGCGTCGAAAAAGTGCGCTTCGTGGCCACCTCCGCCACCCGTGACGCCAGCAACCGGCAGGTCTTCGTCGACGGCATCCGCGCCATCCTCGGCGTTGAACCCGAGGTGATCACCGGAGACGAGGAAGCCGCGCTGTCCTTCGCCGGCGCCAGCAGTGTCCTGCCCTCCCGCGGGGAGGACCCCGTGCTGGTAGTGGACCTCGGCGGCGGCAGCACGGAGTTCGTGCTGGGCAACGCCGACGGCGTCATCGCCGCCCGCTCGGTCGACGTCGGCTGCGTCCGGATGACCGAACGGCACCTGCGCAGCGATCCGCCCACGCCGGAGCAGATCGCGGCGGCAGAGACCGACGTCGACGCCGCCATCAGCGAGGCGGCACAGACCGTTCCGCTGGAACGCGCCACCGCCGTCGTCGGCGTAGCCGGTTCCGTCACCACCATCACGGCACATGCGCTCCGGCTGCCGGAGTATTCGCCGGCCGCGATCCACGGCACCGAACTGGATCTGGACGCGGTCCGGAAGGCCTGCACCGAGCTGCTCGAAATGAGCCGGGAGGAGCGGGCCGCGCTGCCGTACATGCACCCGGGGCGGGTGGATGTGATCGGCGCCGGTGGTCTCGTGTGGCGGCGGGTCCTGCAACGCCTGGCCGACGTCACGGCCGGCCGCATCACCACGGCCGTGACCAGTGAACACGATATTCTTGACGGAATTGCCCTCAGCATCCGCTAATTTTTCCCCCGCAATCGCGCACCAGCCGTGTGTACCGACAGTTGCGTACCGACAGAGTGCCCGCGCCGCTGGCACACCGCCGATAGGACCTGAATGACCAGAGCAACAGGCCGCCGGATTTCCTCCGCGTTGATGGCCTTGGCCCTTGCCGGCGGAGCGTCCACGGCGGCGCTGGCCTTGGCCACGCCCGCCTACGCCGATTCCTGGCGGGACAAGGAATACTGGCTCGCAGAGTCCGGCATCACCAAGGCTTGGGACGTTTCCAAGGGAGCCGGCGTCAAGATTGCAGTGATTGACAGCGGCGTGGACGGCAAGCATCCGGACCTGGCGGGCGTGCTCGCCGGCGGCGCCGACATCTCCGAGGCCGGCGGTGCCAACGGCCAGGAAAGCATCGGCGCCAAACCCGAGCACGGAACCCTCGTCGCCACCATGCTCGCGGGGCGCGGGCACCAGCCGGAGACCGCCAAGCCGAGTGCCAGCGCAGCACCCGCCGCTACGGGCGGCCCCGACGGGATCATCGGCGTCGCCCCCGAGGCGCAGCTGCTCTCCGTGTCCACCTGGCTCGGTTCCGCCAACCCGGGCGGCAAGAGCGACCAGGAGCAAATTCCGGAGGCCGTGCGCTGGGCTGTCGACAACGGCGCCCGCGTCATCAACATCTCCCTCGGCAGCACCTCGCCGGAGTGGCCGCAGAGCTGGGATGCCGCGTTCCTTTACGCCGAGCAGAAGGACGTCGTCATCGTCGCCGCCGCGGGCAACCGGGTGGGCGGAAACGTCCAGGTCGGCGCGCCGGCCACGATTCCCGGAGTCCTGACCGTTGCGGGCCTGGACCGTACGGGCGTGGCCAGCATCGACTCCTCCTCCCAGGGCATCAGCATCGGCGTCGCGGCCCCCGCCGAGGACCTGGTCGGCGGCATGCCCGCCGGCGGCTACGCCGATTGGGCCGGCACCTCTGGGGCCACGCCCATCGTGTCCGGCGTCGCGGCCCTGATCCGCTCCAAATGGCCCGAGATGTCCGCGAGCCAGGTCATCAACCGGATCGTCAGCACGGCCAAGGACGCCGGGGAGCCGGGGAAGGACCCGCTCTACGGGTTCGGCGTGCTCAACGCCGAGGCCGCCCTCAAAGCCGACGTCCCGGAGACGAAGGTGAACCCGCTGGGGTCGATTTCGGACTGGATACGCGTCCACCGGCGTGGAAACCTCGCCACGACGCCGGCCGCCGCGGCGCCCGCCCCATCCAGCGCTGCGCCCACCCTGCCTGAAGCGACAGTGCCGGTCGCGGAGAAGCCCTCCCAGCTGGACAGCGCTGTGCCGGCCGTGGTGGTCCTGGGCTTCGCTTGCCTTTTCGTCGGCATCATCGCGGCCGCCGCCTTCCAACTGCGGGCCGCCATGCGCCCGGCAGCAAAGACGGTGCCGGCAAAGACGACACCGGAAAAGACGGTGCCGCCACCGACGGCGCCGCCAAGTGCCGGCCCGCCACCGACGGCGCCGCCAAAGTACGGTCCGGAGCGGGCGGACAAGGCTGAACCGGGGCCCGTGAAATCCGTGGATTCCAGCAACCCGACATAGTTAGTGAAGGTTTTCACAAACTACTGTATTCTTGACGCATGGCATCCTCCCTTCAGCTCCAGGACCGTCCCCGGGTACTCGTCGTCGGCGGCGGGTACGTCGGCCTGTATGTAGCCCTCAAACTTCAGAAAAAGATCGCGAATGCAGGTGGCATCGTCACCCTCGTCGATCCGCTGCCCTACATGACCTACCAGCCCTTCCTGCCGGAAGTTGCCGGCGGCAACATCGAGGCGCGCCACGCGGTCGTCTCGCACCGCCAGCACCTGAAGCAGACGGAACTTATCCAGGGCCGTGTCACCTCGATCGACCACGCCAACCGCACGGCAGTGGTCGCTCCCTCCAACGGCGGCGACACTTTCGAGGTTCCCTACTTCGACGTCGTCATGGCCGCTGGCGCCATCACCCGCACGTTCCCGATCAAGGGCCTCGCGGACAAGGGCATCGGCCTGAAGACCATCGAAGAGGCCGTTGCCCTGCGCAACAAGGTCCTCGAGCGCATCGAAACCGGCTCGCTCATGACGGATCCCGCTGAGCGCGCCCGCGCCCTGACGTTCGTCGTCGTCGGCGGCGGCTTCGCCGGCATCGAGTGCATCACCGAAATGGAAGACCTCGCCCGCGCCGCGGTCAAGAACAACCCCCGCATCAAGCAGGAGGAAGTCCGCTTCGTCCTGGTCGAGGCCATGGGCCGCATCATGCCCGAGGTCACGGCCCCGCAGGCCGAATGGGTCGTGGAGCACCTCCGCAGCCGCGGCATCGAGGTCCTGCTGAACACCTCCCTCGACAACGCCGAGGGCTCCCTGAAGCTCATTAACCTCCCGGACAAGAGCCCGGCCCAGGAATTCGAGACTGACACCCTGGTCTGGACTGCCGGTGTGCAGGCCAACCCGATGGTCCGTTCCACCGACTTCCCGCTCGAGCCGCGCGGACGCGTCCGGGTCCTGGCCGACCTCCGCATCGCAGGCGACGAGGGCATCGTCGAGAACGCCTGGGCTGCCGGCGACATCGCCGCCGTCCCCGACCTCTCCGGCAGCGGCCTGCCGGATGGCACCTGCGTGCCGAACGCCCAGCACGCGCTGCGCCAGTCCAAGCGCCTGGCCAAGAACCTGTGGGCCTCCCGCTGGAACAAGCCGCTCAAGGACTACAAGCACAAGAACCTGGGCGCCGTCGCCGGCTTCGGCGAATGGAAGGGCGTCGCGAACATCAACCTGGTTGGCCGCATCGGCCTCAAGGGCCCGCTGGCCTGGCTGGCGCACCGTGGCTACCACGGCATGGCCATCCCCACCGTGGAGCGCAAGATTCGCGTCATCTCCGGCTGGCTCTGGGCCTTCTTCCTGGGCCGCGACACCACGCAGCTGATGGATCTGGACAACCCCCGCGGCGCCTTCGTGGCCGCAGCGACGCCGGCCCCGAAGCCCGCCGCTGCCCCGGCTCCTGTTGCCGGCACGGCGGACGCCGCCAAGAACGACGCGGCGAAGAACGATGCTGCCAAGAACGATGCAAAGGAAGCTGTTCCGGCCGACTCCAAGTAGCCAGACCGAAGCTTTCGACGGCGGCCGTTCCCCTCAGGGGAGCGGCCGCCGTTTTCGTTGTGGGCCGGGGCAGGGGCGTTGGGAACGGGCCGGTGCGTCGGGAACGGGTAGGGGCATCGGAAACGGGCCGGTGCGCAGGACCCGCGCCTAGACTGGCTCCATGACAGCTGAAAAGGACCTGCACACCCTCCTGGCCACCATGCGCCCCGACCTGCGGGACGGCGAGTACGTCTACGCCCTGTGGCCGCACGGCAAACCCCTGGCCGGAGCGATCGCGGCGGCCGTCCGCGAGGCGGAAGGCCTGACCGTCGTGCTTCCGCGGGCCGAAGCGGACAGCCTGGGTCTCTCCTACGACTTCGTCGCTGCCTGGATCACGCTGCAGGTGCACTCCTCGCTGGAGGCGATCGGCCTGACGGCGGCCGTCAGCGCCGCCCTGACGGAGGCGAAGATCAGCTGCAACGTCCTGGCGGGCTTCCACCATGACCATCTGCTGGTGCCGGTGGCGGACGCCGAGCGGGCGCTCGAGATACTGCACGAACTCGTCGCCGCCAACGGGGAGCACAAGCCGGCCCCGGAACTCGTGCTGCGCAGCGAGGAGCCGGCGGACCGCCCCGCCATCCTCGCCCTCACGGCCGCCGCGTTTGCCATCTCGCCCGTCACCGGGCAACACGTCGACGGCGAACCTGAGGAAGTAAAGCTGCTCGCCCGGTTGTTCGAGTGCGCGGAATACCTGCCGGAGTTCAGCATCGTTGCCGAACTCGACGGCGAAATCGTGGGGCATGTGATCAGCACCCGGGGATGGGCGGGCGAGCTGGAACTGCTCGGGCTTGGCCCGATCGGGGTTGCGCCGCGGCTTCAGCGCCACAGCATCGGCACCGCGCTGATGAACGAGACCGTGGCGCGGGCGAACGCGGCGGGGGAGCGGGGGATCGCACTGCTGGGCAGCCCCGAGTATTACTCCCGCTTCGGCTTTGTTCCGTCAACCTCGCTCGGGGTCGCCCCGCCGGAGGCCGGCTGGGGTGCGTACTTCCAATTGCTTCCGCTCGCCGTCTGGCCCGGCGGCGTCAGCGGCACGTTCCGCTACGCTGGCCCGTTCTCGGGCTGATCCCGCCCGCGCGGGATACCATTGACCGGGCGCCCCAGTAGCCCAATTGGCAGAGGCAGCGGACTTAAAATCCGCGTGTTGTGGGTTCGAGTCCCACCTGGGGCACAGTGTTGGACGGTCAAGGAACCGTCCAGATTTCCTCTATGCAACGAGTGTTATAAGGATGTGACCGTAGTCACTTATTTTCACGTCGAAATTGCATTAGCTTGAAGTGGAATCAGGAACACCTGATCTTTCGCGTCAAAGGCCGTTCGCACCTTTAGATCGAGGAGCTTGTACATGACTTCACTCCCCCGGGTTGCGCCCCGCGTCGCTAAGCTCACAGTGCTTAGCCTCGGCGTCGCCCTTCTGGCTACGGCTTGTGGCGGTTCACCCGCCCCGAGTTCGACGGGATCCAGCTCAGCCGCGCCCGCTGGCATCGCGTGCCCGGCACCCAGCGCCACCGGCGCAGGCACCAGCGCTGCCGGCGAGACGGGCAGTGTGCCCGCTTCGGCCACCACCACCCCCACGCCCCTGAAGATCGGCTCGCTCCTGCCGACGACGGGTTCCCTGGCATTCCTCGGCCCGCCCGAAATTGCCGGTGTTAACCTCGGCATCAAGGAAGTCAACGACGCCGGCGGCGTCCTGGGCAAGCCGGTCGAGGTTATCCACCGCGACTCCGGTGACACCAAAACCGACATCGCCACCCAGTCCACCACATCACTGCTCGGACAGGGTGTCGGCGCAATCATCGGTGCCGCCTCCTCGGGAGTCTCCAAGACCGTGATCAACCAGATCACCGGTGCCGGCGTCGTCCAGTTCTCCCCGGCCAACACCTCGCCGGACTTCACCGCGTGGGATGACAAGGGCCTCTACTGGCGCACCGCCCCCTCGGACGTGCTCCAGGGCAAGGTCCTCGGCAACTACATGGCCACCTGTGGCGCCCAGACGGTCGGCATGATCGTCCTGAACGACGCCTACGGAACCGGCCTTGCAAAGAACATCCAGGCCGCTTTCGAGGCAGCCGGCGGCAAGGTTGTTGCCCAGGAGCTCTTCAATGAGGGCGACTCCCAGTTCAGCAGCCAGGTGGACAAGGTCCTCGCCGCCAAGCCGGACGCCATTGCCCTGGTCACCTTCGACCAGGCCAAGAGCATCGTCCCGCTGATGACGGGCAAGGGCGTCAAGCCCAACCAGATCTTCATGGTGGACGGCAACATGTCCGACTACAGCAAGGACTTCCAGCCGGGGACCCTGAAGGGCGCCCAGGGCACCATCCCGGGCACCTTCGCCAAGGATGACTTCAAGAAGAAGCTCCTGGCGATCGACCCGGCGCTGAAGGACTACAGCTACGCGGGCGAATCCTACGACGCCGTGAACCTGATCGCCCTGGCTGCCGAGGCGGCCAAGAGCACCAAGGGAACCGACATCGCGGCCCAGCTCAAGGCAGTCTCTGAGGGCGGCGAGAAGTGCAACACCTTCCCGAGCTGCGTCACCCTGCTCCGCAACGGCAAGGACATCGACTATGACGGCCAGTCCGGCCCCGTAACGTTCTCCGACGCCGGCGACCCGACGGAAGCCTACATCGGCATCTACGAGTACCAGGATGACAACACCTACAAGGCGGTCAAGGAAGAATTCGGCAAGCTGTAAGCCGCTTCCCACCGACAACCAAAAGACCCCCGTCCTTGAAGGACGGGGGTCTTTTGTGCCTGCGGGGGAGTGGGGAGGAGCGTAACGGCGGGCCCAGCCGTCACGCAGAGCAGGCTTTTGGCCGGCATCGGACAGCCCGACGCCGGAAACCCGGCTTAGCCCGCTGCGTGCCCGCCCATAACTCTGCGCTGCGTGACGCCGTCGTCGTCCTGTGGGTGCGGTGGCTGCGGAGGCGCCCGGACGGCACCGAGGCGGCGCTGCGTGACGCCGTCGTCGTCCTGTGGCTGCGGAGGCGCCCGGACGGCACCGAGGCGACGCCGCCGGCGGCGCCGGGCAAACAGAGGGGCCGCCACCGGGTGGTGACGGCCCCTGTGCGGGATACTTCGAGGTGCTGGGGGATGCCCTAGTCGACGGTGTCGGCGAGAGTTCCCAGGTAGAGCTGGATGACCTTGGGATCCTTCATGAGTTCCCGGCCGGTGCCCGTGTACGCGTCCTTCCCCTGGTCCAAGACGTAGCCGCGGTCGCAGATCTGCAGGCAGCGGCGCGCGTTCTGCTCCACCATGATGACGGAGACGCCGGCCCGGTTGATCTCGTGGACCCGCAGGAACGTCTCATCCTGCTTGACCGGAGAGAGGCCGGCCGACGGCTCGTCGAGCAGCAGCACGGCCGGATCCATCATGAGGGCCCGTCCCATGGCCACCATCTGGCGCTCGCCGCCGGAAAGCGAGCCTGCCCGCTGGGCGCGCCGCTTGCCGAGTTCGGGGAAGAGGCTGGCGACGAAGTCAAACCTCTCCGCGAAATCCTTGGGACGCTGGAACATGCCCATCTGCAGGTTTTCCTCGATGGTCAGGGCCGCAAACACGTTGTTGGTCTGCGGCACGAAGCCCACGCCGCGGCTGACCAGCTTGTTAGCCTTGAGACCGGTGATGTCCTGGCCGCGGACCACCACCGAACCGGAATGGACTTTGACCAGGCCGAACATGGCTTTCAGCAGCGTGGACTTGCCGGCGCCGTTGGGGCCGATGATGCCGATGAGCTCGCCCTTGCGGGCCTCGATGCTGCAGCCGTTGAGGATGTTGACGCCGGGGATGTACCCGGCCACCAGATCGGTGACCTTGACGACCGAGTCGCCGTCGAAGGCGGGCTGGGCGGCCGGTGCCGCGCTGGTGGCGCTCATTCTGTGTCCTTCTCTGTGCTGTTCGGCCCCTCTGTGCTGTTCGGCCCCTCTGTGCTGTTCGGCCCCTCTGTGCTGTTCGGCCCCTCGGCGCTGCGTCGGCCGCGCGCCGACCCGTTAGTCTCCGGTTCCTGCGCTTCGGCCTCCAGGACATCGGCGGAGATGATGCCGGCGTTTTCCGTACCGACAATCGATTCCTCGTCGGCGACCAGTTCCGCGGCCAGTTCCTTGATGCCCTCGGAATCGCCAAGATCGACGTCGTGGTGGGCGCCGAGGTAGGCGTCGATCACGGCGGGGTTCTTCATGACCTGGGCAGGAGGCCCCTCGGCCACGATCTTGCCCTCGGCCATCACGACCACCCAGTCGGCAATGTGCCGGACCATGTGCATGTCGTGCTCGACGAACAGGACCGTCATCCCCTCGGACTTGAGGTTCTTGATGTGGTCCAGGAGCGACTGCGTCAGTGCCGGGTTCACGCCGGCCATCGGCTCATCGAGCATCACGAGCTTGGGCCGGACCATGAGCGATCGCGCCATTTCAAGCAGCTTCCGCTGGCCACCGGAGAGCGAGGCCGCGTAGTCGTCCTTCTTGGCGTCCAGCTTGAATTTCTCCAGCAGCACGTTGGCTTCTTCGGTTATCTTCTTTTCCTGGCCGCCCCAGATGCCCTTGAATAGGGCCTTGACGAGCCGCTCGCCGGACTGGTTGGAGGCACCGAGACGCATGTTCTCCATCACGGTCAGCTTGCCCATGACCTTGGTGAGCTGGAAGGTGCGCACCATGCCCATCCGCGCGACCTTGTAGGAGGAGACGCCGGCGATGCTTTGGCCTTCGAACTGCCAGGTGCCCGAGTTCGGGGTATCGAATCCCGTGAGGAGGTTGAACAGGGTGGTCTTGCCGGCGCCGTTGGGGCCAATCAGCGCCGTGATCTTGTGCCGCGGGATCTCGAGGTACTGTACGTCGACGGCGTTGATGCCGCCGAAGCTGCGGGTGACGTTCTCCGCCACGACGATCGGATCGCGCTTCTTGCAGCCGGGTGCGGCCTCGCCCACGGCGATGGGACGGGTGTCTGTCATGTAGTCGATTTCTTCCGACGTGCGGGGTTCGCCACGGGACTCTTCGCTTGGAATGCTCATGCGAATGCCAGCTCCTTCTTATTGCCGAGGACGCCCTGGGGCCTGAAGATCATCAGGAGCATGAGCGCCACGCCGACCAGGATGTAACGCAGCTGCCCGGCCTGGACCGTGTTCAGCCACGTGATGGTGCCGGACTCGATCAGGCCGTACAGGATGCCCTGGGTCAGCGAAAGCACCACCCAGAAAATCATTGCACCAATTACCGGGCCAAGCACCGTTCCGAGGCCTCCGAGCAGCAGGCAGGTGTAGAGGAAGAACGTCAGTTCAGTGCCGTAGTTGGCCGGCTGGACCGCGCCGCGGGGAAGCGTGAAGATCATGCCCGCCAGGGCGCCGAGCACGCCACCGATGATGAGGGACTGCATCTTGTAGGAGTACACGTTCTTGCCGAGCGAGCGGACGGCGTTCTCGTCCTCGCGGATGCCCTTGAGGACACGGCCCCAGGGGCTGCGCATCAGCAGCCAGACGATGACGCAGAACAGGGCCACGACTGTCCAGGCAACCACCCGGATGAAGAAGTCACGGTTGTTCATGCCGATGTAGGTCCCTGGCGGGAAGGGGTTCATGGCATAGAAATCGCCCTCGAAGGCAGCCAGGCCGTTGGCCGAACCCGTGATGGCGGTCAGCTGGTTGGTGGTGACGATGTAGCGGACGATTTCCGCCGCCGCGATGGTCACGATTGCCAAGTAGTCCGCCCGAAGCCGCAGAGTCGGGATACCGAGCAGCAGGGCGAAAATGGCGGAACAGACAACGGCGATCAGCAGGCCGACGAAGAACGGCACCTTGAACGTCAAGGTGGAAATGGCGAAGCCGTAGGCCCCCACTGCCATGAAGCCTGCCTGGCCGAAGTTGAGCAGGCCCGTGTAACCGAAGTGGACCGCGAGGCCGAGGGTGGCCAGGGCGTAGGCAGCCGTCGTCGGGCTGAACAATTCGCCGGCGGCGCTGGAAAGAATGAATCCGAAATCCATGGCTGTCTCCTAACCCACGCGCTCGCGGCGACCCAGAATGCCCTGAGGGCGGAACAAGAGGACAACAATCATGATGAACAACGCTCCCACGTACTTGAGGTCAGCCGCGAGGCCGAACACGGTGGTCAGCTCAACGAAGATGCCGACGATGATCGAGCCGACCAAGGCGCCCCAGACCGTGCCGAGGCCGCCCAAGGTGACACTGGCGAAGATGAGCAGCAGGATCTGCGAGCCCATGTCGAAGGTGACGCCGGGCCGGTAGTAGGCCCAGAGAATGCCGCCCAGAGCGGCCAGCATGCCGCCGACCACCCAGACGATCCGGATGACGAAGTCGACGTCGATGCCGGAGGCTGCGGCGAGTGCCGGGTTGTCGGCCACGGCGCGGGTGGCCTTGCCGAGACGGGTCTTGAGCAGGACGACGCCGAGGGCGGCGATCACGATGGCGCTGATGATCAGGGACAAAAGGTTGTTGGGGGAGATTGAGATCGGGCCGATCAAGATTTCCACGCTCTGGGCGAACGGCAGCTGCTGGGTGGCGCCGCCGAAATAGAACTGGATGATGTAGCGCACGGACAGGGCGAGGCCAATGCTGACGATCATCATCGGGACAAGCCCGGTCCCGCGGCGCCGCAGCGGTTTCCACAGGCCAGCATCCTGGACGTAGCCGAACAATCCGCCGCCGATCACGGCCAGGATGACGGACAGCCAGAACGGCAGGTGCATGCCGTTCAGCATGAACACCAGCACCGCGCCCAGCGTGACCATTTCACCGTGGGCGAAGTTCGTCAGGCCGGTGGTGCCGAAGATCAGGGACAGGCCCACGGCCGCGAGGGCAAGCAGCAGGCCGAAGCTCAATCCGGCCACCAGCCGGTTGAGCAGGTTCTGCCCGAAGTTCTGCTCCGCCACCACGATTCCCTTGCCAAAAGCGAAGATCACCGAGAGGTTTGAGGTCTGGCTGAAGGTCACCTTGCGGGGGTTCTCCTGGCCCTCGGCCAGCTTGATGCCCTGGGGAAGCGTGGATTCGTCGAGCTTGATCTCGTAGGTCCCCTGCGTGGGGACGCCGATGGTCCAGGCGCCGTTGGGTCCCGATTTGGTGGTTCCGGTGAAATCGCCGCTTGTGGCAGTGATGGTTACGCCGGGAATCGGTGCGCGGTCGTCGCCGCGCAGGAAGCCGCTGATGCTGTTGGTGAACTGGGTGGCCGACGGGGATGGTGTCGGCGACGGGGTCGCGGCGCTGGACGCCGGGGCAACGATGAGCAGTAGCGCAGCCATGGCGGCAAATACTGCCCCCACAGCCCTCAGTAGTCTGCCGCGCCGTCTCTGCGACAGGCCGCTCGTTGTGCTTCTCAAATTGAAAACCTCCACATGGGGGTGCTGTGGGTTGCGCCTTTGCAACCGTTGCGAACGGTCAGGGGACGGGTGCCTTGCAATACGATCATTTGTTGTGATGTCCGTCACCCTGTGTGGCCTATGCTACCGCGCGGGCGAGCCAAAGAATGCCGCCGCGAGCAGGCAGAACGTCGCGATCGGGTAACAACTGTGTAGTCGCACGGGCATCATAATGTAGCCCAGCTAAAGAAAACTTTTGTTGATTCAGAGTATGCCTAAACAGTGCCCGATCCGGGCCCCGTTTCGCGGGGCCGGCAAGGGGCTGGTGCCGCCTGCGGGGTGTGTCCCGTCCGGCGTGCGGCACCGGCAATTTCAAGCTTTTTCCAAGTCCTCCGGCGTTATGGTGCGAAGAGCGCCAGCCCCGAAAGTCCATCCCCGGATGTCCAGTTCCCAAGGAAGACGGAGCCCAGGACCCGGGCCGGCGCCAGTAGCAGGGCCGATGGTGGAGGGCCGACTGATGAACCGGGCGGTGAAGCTGTGCCTCGCGGGATCGCTTGTGCTGGCGATCCTGGGTATCCCGGCGCTCAGCCTCGGACCCGAGACTGCCGGGGCGCAGGCCTGCGTTCCGTCGACGACGCCAGTCACCGACCCATACCCGGGGATCATGGCCGCAGCCTCCAACTTCGAGGCGGGCACCCTGGACGGGTTCGACGTCTCCACCTCCGGAACGGGTTATGCCTCGGCGTCCCCCGGTCTGTCGCACTCAGGAAACTGCGCTGCCCTCCTGCATACCACCGCTACCCCCGGCTCCCTCGCGAGGCTGACCGTGCGCCTGACCCCTGGGGCCACCGAGGCGTATGCGGACGGATGGTTCAACATCGCTGCTGAGGGAATGGAGGGGAACAATGTTCCCTACTTCCGGTTCTTTTCCCGCGGCGTCCGCGTCATGGATGTGTTCCGGCAGAACATCTCCCATGAGCTGGTGCTCCGAACGTCGTCACCGGCAGGGTTCGCCTACACCACGTTGAGGAAGGATGTCCCCACCGACTCCTGGCACCGGCTGGTCATGCATGTGGTCCCGAACGGTTCCGGGACCACCGTCCAAATCTGGTGGGATGGCCGTTCCGTCTATGCGGGCACGGTCAGTATTTCCGCGACGACGGTCGACACGCTGCAGTTGGGCTCCGAGCACGATCAGCAAATGGGCGACATCTACATCGACGACGTCATCGTCAACAGCGGCACGGGAACGCCCGCGCCGGTTCCCGGACCACTCCCGGAGCCGAAGGTGGACCCGTCAAAGCGGTTCGACGACTTCCGTGGCGACGGGCAGGCAGGCTTGTTGGCCTAAGGTCACGGTTCGGTTGCGGCGGCCCCTGCGGGGAACTATCCCTCCCCGCTGGCCGTGGGAATTGGTAGCGTGACTATATAAATTCCCTTTTCGTGTAGTCCGTTTCGCACCGGTTCATCACCCACACCCTAAACCTTGGAGGACACCCGCAATGGCAACTGGCGGAAACCCGATCTTCAGCGGAAAGAATTTCCGCGAAGCCACCCAGGCCCCGCCTGCCCCGCAGGCCCCCTACGGCCAGAACTACGGCCAGAACCCCTACGGCCAGGCCGCGGGTGCCCAGGGCGCGTGGAGTTCCGCGCAGCAGGGCATGACCCAGGACCAGCTCCAGGACCTGTACAACCGTCCGGCGGCCGGCCCGGCCGACATCGGCCGGATGACGTACGACGACGTCATCGTCAAGACTGCCGGGTGCCTCGGCATCCTGATTGTCGGCGCCGCGGTGGCGCTCGCCGTCCCGCAGGGCACCGGATCCATGCTGATGATCCTCGGCGCCCTCGGCGGCTTCGCCCTCGCCATGGTCAACACCTTCAAGAAGCAGCCCTCGCCCGGACTGATCCTGGCCTACGCCCTGCTCGAAGGTTTCTTCCTCGGCGGCCTGACCCGCATCCTCGACAACTTGTACCCGGGCGTCGGCATCCAGGCCGTCGTGGGGACACTATCCGTCTTCGCTGTGACGCTGGTGCTGTTCAAGAGCGGCAAGGTCCGGGCGACACCCAAACTCATGCGGTTCTTCATGATCGCCCTGATCGGCTATGCGGTGTTCGCGCTCGTCAACATGTTCATGATGATGACCGGGGCCGTGACCACTCCGTTCGGCCTGAGCACCGGCGTGACGATCATGGGTATCCCGCTCGGCGTCTTCATCGGTATCCTGGCGATCGGCCTGGCCGCCTTCTCCTTGATCATGGACTTCACCAGCATCGAAGCGGCCATCAGCGCCGGCGCCCCACAGCGCTTCTCCTGGACCGCAGCCTTCGGCCTCACGGTCACGCTGGTCTGGCTCTACGTCGAAATCATCCGACTGCTGGCCATCCTCCGCGGCGACGACTGACCGCCGTCGTACCTGTTCACCCTGGATACAACGAGGAGCCCCGCCCAACGGCGGGGCTCCTCGCGTTTGCGCCAGCTGCTGCCGCCCGCAGCAAACCCTCAAATACAAACCATCAGCTGAGCCGCTCCAGCACCACCGCCATGCCCTGGCCGCCGCCGACGCACAGCGTGGCCAGGCCCAGGGAGGCGTCGCGGGCGCGGAGCCCGTTGAGCAGGGTGGTGGTCATGCGTGCGCCCGTCATGCCGAAGGGGTGGCCGAGGGCGATGGCGCCGCCGTGGACGTTGAGCCTCTCCGGATCAATGCCTAGCTCCCTTGCGCTGGCCACCACCTGGACGGCGAACGCTTCGTTGAGCTCCACGAGGTCGATGTCGCGGATACCCAGCCCGGCGAGCGTGAGCGCCCGGCGGGTCGCTTCCACCGGGCCCATGCCCATCAGCTCCGGGGACAGGGCGCTGACCCCGGTGGAAACGATCCGGGCAAGAGGCTCAAGGCCCAGCTCGCCGGCGCGGACGTCACTCATGACCACGACGGCGGCGGCACCGTCATTGAGGGGGCACGCGTTCCCGGCTGTCACGGTGCCACCGCTGCGGAAGACCGGCTGCAGCGCGCCGACGGCCTCGGCGGTCACGCCGGACCGCGGTGAATCGTCGCGGTCCACCACGGAACCGTCGGCGCGGGTGTAGGGCGTGATTTCGCGGGCGTAGAACCCGGAGGCGATGGCCGCCTCGGCCCGGTTCTGGCTGAGCACGGCCCAGGCGTCCTGCTCGGCGCGGCCGATGCCGTAGCTTGTGGCGACGTTCTCCGCCGTCTGGCCCATGGCGATGTAGACGTCCGGCATCCGGTCGCCCAGGCGCGGGTCGGTCCACGGCGTGTTGGAGGCGGCCCGGGCCTCGGTGCGTTTCCGGGCGGCCTCGAACCGCGGGTTGTGGGTGCTGGCGTCGGTCTCGCCCGCGCCGGCCCAGTCCCGGTAGCGGGAGACCGCCTCCACGCCGGCGGCGACGAACGCGTGCCCTTCGCCGGCTTTTATGGCGTGGAAGGCCATCCGGAGCGTCTGCAGGCTGGAGGCACAGAAGCGGTTGATGGTGGCGGCCGGAACGTCGTCCAGCCCGGCCAGGATGCTGACCACGCGGGCCATGTTGGAGCCGGCCTCGCCGCTGGGCTCGGCGCACCCCAGGTAGATGTCGTCCAGGCCGCGGCCCGGCCCGGCGGCAGCGTCGAACGCCGGGATCCCGGCGAGGGCCGCCGTGACCATCGCGGCGGCCAGATCGTCCGGCCGCACGTCTTTCAGCGACCCCTTGAACGCGCGCCCGATAGGGCTTCTGGCGGTGGAAACGATGACGGCTTCTGGCATGCGCCCAGACTACGCCCCGGCTATGCCAGCCGCATCGCCCCTGCAGCGGGACTGACGCTGAAGATCTCCGGCGCGGCGTACCCGGCCCGGGAGAAGGCCTGTTCGACGGCGGAAGTCACCTGCTGAGCCGAAGCCGCCGGGGTGAGCGCGATGGCTGAGCCGCCGAAGCCGCCGCCGGTCATGCGGGCGCCGATCGCGCCCGCCGCCCGCGCCGTGTCGACGGCGAGGTCCAGTTCGGCGCAGGAGATCTCGAAGTCATCCCGCATCGAGGCGTGGGACGCGTCCAGCAGGGGGCCGATCGCGCCCGGGCCCAGGGTCTCCAGCAGCTCCACCGTCTGCAGCACGCGGTCGTTCTCGGTGACCACGTGGCGGGCGCGCCGGAACGTCTCCGGGTCCAGGAGCCCGCTGGCCTCCTCAAGGTCCTCGAACCCGACGTCGCGCAGCGCCCCCACGCCGAGCACCTCGGCGGCGAGCTCGCACGATTCCCGCCGGGCCGCGTACCCGCCGTCGGCGTGGGAATGCGACACCCGGGTGTCGATGACCAGAAGCACCAGACCTGCGGCGGCGGCGTCGAACGGCACCAGCCGGACGCTCTGGTCCCGGCAGTCGAGGAAGACGGCATGGCCGGCCGCAGCCCGGAGCGAAGCGGACTGGTCCATGATGCCGGTGGGTGCGCCGACGAAGTCGTTCTCCGCGCGCTGGGTGGCCAGGACCATGTCCTGCGCGGAGAGGCCGGCGGCCATGAGTTCGTTCAGCGCGGTAATCACGGCGCATTCAATGGCGTGGGAGGAGGACAGGCCGGCGCCGCGGGGAACATCGGAATCCAGGAGCAGGTCCACGCCGGGTACCGGCAGGCCCTGCTGCTGGAGGGCCCAGATGACCCCCAGCGGGTACTTGGTCCAGCCCCGGGCGCTGGCGCGGGCCAGGGAGCCGGTGTCCGCCGAGGTCAGCCCCTGGTTCCCAAAAGTGGAGAGCATGCGCACGGCGGAATCAGGCCGGACCCTGACCGCCACCCGGGCTGAGCGGTCGATCGCGAAGGGCAGCACGAAGCCCTCGTTGTAGTCCGTGTGCTCGCCAATGAGGTTGACGCGTCCCGGTGCCCGCCACACGCCGTCGGGCCGGGCGCCGAAGACCGACTCAAACCGGGCGGCGAGCCCGCTGCTGTCCAGGGAAGGGTTCATGGCCTGGCTCCTGCGCTGCTGGAAGTCATGGAACCAAGGTATACGGGTTGCCGGGCTGGTCTGTACGGTGGTCACCATGGACCTCTCAGCGACACCTGCGGCAGCCCGCCCCGACGACACCCTGCGCCGGTATGCCTCCGGGCGGCAGTACGAAATCCGGCGCGGCGACGCCTTGGCCATCGTCACCGAACTCGCCGCCGGCCTGCGCCTCTACAGCCGCGGCGGCACGGCCCTGACGGAGACCTATGGCGACGCCGAGATTCCGCCCGGCGCCACCGGCATCACGCTGGCACCGTGGGCCAACCGCGTGGAGGACGGCGTCTGGTACCTCAACGGCAAGAAGCTGCAGCTCGACATCACCGAGGTCTCCCGCAACAACGCCAGCCACGGGCTGTTGCGGAACTCCTCCTACGAACTGGTGGACGAGGACGAGTTCTCCGTGACCCTGGAAGCGGCCGTCTTCCCGCAGCACGGCTACCCCTTCCTGCTGCGGCACCGGGTCCGCTACGAGCTGGCGGAGGACCAGGGGCTGGCCGTGCGCCAGACCCTGATCAACGACTCCCAGGACCCTGCGCCCTTTGTCCTCGGCGCGCACCCGTACCTGCGGCTGGGCGAGGTGCCCAGCGAGGACCTCACGGTAAGCGTGGACGCCCGGACCCGGCTGGTGGCCGATGACCGCCTCATCCCGCGGAGCACCGAGCCGGTGGGCGGCGAGTTCGACCTGCGCGGCGGCCGGCTGGTGGGGACCATGGACCTCGATTCGGCCTACACGGACCTGGCCTTCGACGGCGGCGTCGCCCGGCACACCCTGCGCGCACCGGACGGTCGCACGGTGAGCCTGTGGCAGGACGCGGGCTGCGGCTACGTCCATGTCTTCGTGACGACGGAATTTCCCGGCCGGGCGAAGGCGGTCGCGATCGAGCCGATGACCGGGCCCGCCAACGCGTTCAACAGCGGCGAGGGACTGCGCTGGCTGGCACCGGGGGAGCAGTTCTCCATGACATGGGGCATCTCCGCCTCGCTGACGGCCACCGCGGCCTGACGACGAAGGCCGACCCCGGAGCTCGGCAGCCCGGCTGACCCCGGGCCGGTTGCCGGTTGCCGGTAGTTGGTTGCCGGTAGCTGGTTGCCGGTTGCTGGTTGCTGGTTGCTGGTTGCTGGTTGCCGGTTGCTGGTTGCTGGTTGCTGGTTTCCTATTAACCGCCCGCTGCGGAATTATGGGGCTATGACGCCAGCTGAGGACGCCGCACCCACCGCAAGCCCCACCTATTCCGCGGCCGCGGCCGGGGCCGGTGCACGTGCCGCGGGCCGGATACGCACTGACCGGGAGATCGACCAGGACATTCCCTACGGTGTGCGGATCGCCGCCGCCTGGGCGTGGCGCGCCGGACTCATCCTGCTCGTGGTCGGCGGCCTGGTCTGGCTGCTCAGCCACGTCAGCTTCCTCATCATCCCGGTCATGGTGGCAGCGCTCCTCTCAGGACTCCTCAGCCCTGCGGTGCGCTGGATGGCCAACCGCAGAGTGCCCAAGGGGCTCGCCGTCGCCATCACCGTGCTCGGCTTCATCGGCATCATCGTCGGCGCCCTGACCTTGGTCGGGCGCCAGCTCACGCAGGGCTTCGGCGAGCTGTGGTCCCAGGCGCTCGAGGGCGTGCAGCAGGTCCAGACCTGGCTGTCGGAAGGCCCGCTCCACCTGACCGCCGCCCAGATCGACAAGTACATCCAGGACGCCACCGCAGCGCTGCAGAACAACAGCAGCAGCATCCTCAGCGGGGCCCTGACGTTCGGGAGCTCCGCCGGGCACTTCGCCGCCGGCCTGGTCCTGGCGCTGTTCGTGCTGATCTTCTTCCTGCTCGAGGGGGACAGGATCTGGGCCTTCCTGGTCAGGCTCATGCCCCGGAAGGCACGCCGTGCCACAGACGGTGCCGGCCGCCGTGGCTGGGCGTCCATGGTCAGCTACGCACGCATCCAAATGTTCGTCGCGTTCGTGGACGCCGTGGGAATCGGCGTCGGCGCCGCCATCATTGGCGCGCCACTCGCGCTGCCGCTGGGCGTGCTGGTCTTCCTCGGTTCCTTCATCCCGGTGGTCGGCGCGCTGGTCACGGGCGCCATCGCGGTGCTGCTGGCACTCGTCGCCAACGGTCCGGTCAACGCCCTGATCATGCTCGCGATCGTCCTCGGCGTCCAGCAGCTCGAAAGCCACATCCTGCAGCCGCTCGTCATGGGCAAGGCCGTGTCCCTTCACCCGGTGGCCGTCATCCTGTCCGTCGCGGCGGGCTCCTACCTGGCCGGAATCCCCGGTGCGCTGTTCTCCGTGCCGATCCTCGCCGTAGCAAACTCGTCGATTCGCTACATTGCCGGCAGAACGTGGGAACATGATGAAGTGCTGGCAACCGCGGGACCCGAGGGCAGCCCTGCCCCCGGACCCGGCGCCGACACCACCTTCACAGACGTCCACCTGCCGGGCGGAACCCCCGGCCGCGAGGGCGCCGCACCCACCAGCGGTGCTCCGGGCAGCGATGCCGGACGGGGCACCGACGCCTGATCCGAAGAAGGAGAACAGTTCGTGAATACCCTTGAGAGCCTGCCCGTCACGCTGGACGCTGTCCTGGAGGCGCAGAAGCTGCTCGACGGGATTATTACGCGGACACCCGTGGAATCCTCGCGGGCCCTCGGCGGCACGGTGGGCGGCGAGGTGTTCCTGAAATGCGAAAACCTGCAGCGCGCCGGCTCCTTCAAGGTCCGCGGCGCCTACGTCCGGATGGCCAAGCTCTCCGACGCCGAAAAGAAGCGCGGCGTGGTGGCGGCCTCCGCCGGAAACCACGCCCAGGGCGTTGCCGTCGCCGCCAAGAGCCTGGGCATCAAGGCCCGGATCTACATGCCGCTCGGCGTCGCGTTGCCCAAGCTCGCGGCCACCCGCAGCCACGGCGCCGAGGTGGTGCTGCACGGCCACAACGTGGACGAGGCGCTGGCTGAGGCCAAGCGCTACGCCGACGAAAGCGGTGCCGTCTTTGTCCACCCCTTCGACGACGTCGACGTCGTCGCCGGCCAGGGGACAGTGGGGCTGGAAATCCTGGAGCAGGTCCCCGACGTCGACACCATCCTCATGGGCGTCGGCGGCGGCGGCCTCCTGGCAGGCGTTGCCGTCGCCGTGAAGGCGCGGGCCAAGGAGTTGGGCCGCGACATCCGCATCATCGGCGTCCAGGCCGAGAACGCTGCCGCCTACCCGCCCTCGCTCGCCGCGGACGCCCTCGTCCCGCTGAAGAAGGTCTCCACCATGGCGGACGGCATCGCCGTCGGCCGGCCCGGGCAGCTGCCGTTCAGCATCATCCGTGAGCTGGTCGACGACGTCGTCACCGTCAGCGAAGACGCCCTGGCCCGGGCGCTGATCTTCCTGCTGGAGCGCGCCAAGATGGTGGTGGAACCGGCCGGAGCCGTCGGCGTCGCGGCGCTCATGGAAGGCAAGATCGAAAACCCCGGAACCGTGGCGGTGGTCCTCTCCGGCGGCAACATCGACCCCATGCTGATGCTCAAGGTGATCCAGCGCGGCCTCTCCGCCGCCGGCCGCTACATGACCGTGCGGATGATGCTCGATGACCGTCCGGGCTCGCTGGCCACGATCGCCCGCATCATCGCCGAAAACGACGCCAACGTCACGGGCCTGGACCACACCCGGGTGGGCGGCTCCATCAGCATGGGCGACGTCTCCATCACCGTCAACCTGGAAACCAAGGGCCACGAACACTGCAGCCAGGTCCTCGCGGCGCTGCGGGCCGAGGGTTTCCAGCCGATCGTGGTGCACTAGGGGCCATGGTGACGGACGCGTCCCCGGGCGGACCGCAGCAAGTGGGGGACAGCACGGCGGTACGGGCCCGCCGGGGGCTGCTCGTGGTGGGCTCCTTCGTGGTGCTGCTCTACCTGATCGAGATCATCAACACCGCCATGTTCCATTCCCTGAACCGCACCTTCGGGCTGCGGCCGCGCAGCCTGGACGGGATCCTGGACATCCTGACGTTTCCGCTGCTGCACTCCAGCCTGGCCCACCTGATGTCCAACACGCTCCCTCTGATCATTTTCGGGTTCCTGGTGTTCCTGTCCGGGCGGCGGGTCTTCATCACCGCCCTGGCCGCCAGTTGGCTGGCGTCCGGGCTGGTGGTGTGGTTCATCGGCGGCACCAGCGTCACGGTGGGCGCCTCCGGCCTGGTGTTCGGCCTCTTTGCGTTCCTCCTGGTCCGCGGCTTCATTAACCGGAACTGGTGGCAGATCGTGCTGTCCCTGGTGCTGTTCATGGCCTACGGCGGCATCCTGTTCGGCATGCTGCCCACCGTGGCAAGCTTCGTCTCGTGGCAGGCCCATCTGGGCGGGGCGATCGGCGGCGTCGCAGCTGCGCTGCTGCTGAGCACCCGGCGCCCGCGGTCGCTGCCGGCCGGACGCTGACCCGCCGGGAAGACCCGGCCACGCGGCCCGCCAAAGCGGCCCCGGCAAACAGGCGGAAAACACGACGCCGGCCTCCCCGCGAAGGGGAGCCCGGCGTCGCTGTTTCGTGAAAGTGTTCCCTGACAGGCCAGGGCGTGCTGCTGGGTCAGCCGGCGTACGGCTTGGCGGAGATGATCTCCACCGTGATGTCCTTGCCGTTCGGGGCGGTGTAGCTAAGCTTGTCGCCCTCCTTGTGGCCGACGATGGCCGCGCCGAGGGGGGACTTCTCGCTGAAGACATCCAGGTCCGAGTCGCCGGCGATCTCGCGTGAGCCGAGGAGGAAGGTTTCCTCGTCGCCTGCGATCTTGGCCACGACGAGCATGCCGGGCTCCACAATGCCGTCGTCGGCCGGGGCCTCGCCGACGTGGGCGTCGCGAAGAAGTGCGGTGAGCTGGCGGATGCGGGCCTCGATCTTGCCCTGCTCCTCCTTGGCCGCGTGGTAGCCGCCGTTTTCCTTGAGGTCGCCCTCCTGGCGTGCGGCTTCGATCTTCTGGACGATTTCTGCCCGGCCGGGGCCGGAAAGGTGGTCCAGCTCTGCCTTCAGGCGGTCAAAAGCTTCCTGGGTAAGCCAAGCCGCAGTTGCGCTGTTGGTGGTAGACACGGACTTCTCCTTTGGGTGGTCATACAAGCAAAGACCCCGCCACGGTGGCCACTTTTATGACGCAGTAACCAGCTCAGCGGGGGAAAGGTATTGATCCATTGTAGTCAATCCTGTGGATAAACCAAAGAGGACTGCGGTGCAGGTCACACCGTGTTGCCGCCCGCTGTCGGGTTTCTTCAGTGCGGCTACTGTCCGGTGAGTGCGGTGGCTATCTCCGATTATTGCCCGGTGGCGGGAATCCAGCAGCTGTCCACGACGGCGGAGACCGCCTGGGACTCCGTGCGCAATTGGGTGCGGTGGGCGGTGGTGCGTCCGCCGTCCGTGCCGGCGTCGGCCGCGTTCGGCCCGATGTCCACGACTTTCCAGCCGACAATCGCGAACTTGGAATCCATGGCCTTGACAGCGCATTTCGCATCCGCGGCGGGGTCCTTGGTGACCTGGAAATCTATTTCCGTCAGCGTGGCGTCAGGGGTGCTGTAACCGACGTCCTTGAAGCTGACACTGTTGGTGGCCGCCGACGTCGAAACCCAGGCCAGGAAGGCAATGCCCACGGCAAGGGCGGCAATCAGGATGTTGCGCTTGCCCTTGCGGGTCAGCGCGCGCTTTTGGCCGCCGTAACGATTGGCTAGGCTGGTAGGTGCCGGCGCGGCAGGCTGATCCTCGGAAGTCACCAGTCCAGTTTAGTGTGGATCGGACCGCGATGTTTCCGCGGCGGCTGAGCGCACCGATCACGCCCCACCCCACCAGAGCAGAACAGCAGAAAGAGGAGCCGTCCCACGATGACTGCATCCCCCAGCCCGTCAGCACCGCTTCGCCTGCTGGCGGTCCATGCTCATCCCGACGACGAATCCAGCAAGGGTGCCGCCACGATGGCGATGTATGCCGCCTCTGGTGTGGACGTCCTGGTGGCCACGTGCACCGACGGCTCCCGCGGCGACATCCAGAATCCCGCGATGGAGGCGGCGCCGCAGCCCAAGCGCGACATGGCGGGGGCGCGGCGGCTCGAGATGGATGCCGCGGCCAAGGTCCTCGGCATCCGGCAGCGCTGGCTTGGATTCGTCGATTCCGGGCTGCCGGAGGGCGACCCCCTGCCGGCCCTCCCGGCCGGGTGCTTCGCCCTGCAGCCGCTGGAACGTGCGGCCGCGCCCCTGGTCCGGCTGGTCCGGGACTTCAAACCCCACGTGATCCTCAGCTATGACGAGAATGGCGGCTATCCGCACCCGGACCACATCATGGCCCACCGGGTGGCCGTGGAGGCCTTCGCCGTGGCCGGCGATCCCGCCCGGTACCCGGGCGTCGGGGAACCCTGGGAGCCCAGCAAGCTCTACTACGACCGCGCATTCAGCCCGGACCGCTTTCGCGCCCTGCACACCGCGCTGGAGGAGGCCGGCCTGCAGTCACCGTACGCCGAGCGGATGGCCGCGTGGCTGGAAGCCGACGCCGAGGGGCACACCCCGCCGCCGCCGACACACCCCACCACCACCCAGATCGAGTGCGGGGACTTCTTCGAAGCCCGGGACGACGCGCTCCGCTCGCACCGCACCCAGGTGGACCCGGAAGGATTCTTCTTCGCCGTATCGGCGGCCATGCAGCGCAGGGTCTGGCCGTGGGAGGACTACTCCCTGATCGAGTCCCGGATCCCGACGGACCTGCCCGAAACGGACGTCTTTGCCGGGCTAAGATAGAGACGAAAGGGCTCTTCTATCCGGCGTAGAAAAGACGTTGTTGAAAAGACGTTGTCGAAAAGACACTGTCGGAAAGACGCCGTAGAAAAGACACCAGTTTCCACAGAAGGTTTTCACGTGCATTCCTTGCTCATCGCCCTGGCCACAACCCCGGCGCCGACCCCCACGCCGTCGCTGCGACCGGGCCTGTCCGAGGACCAGGTCACCCCGGGTCTGCTGGGCTTTCTGCTGACCGCCTTCATCGTGGTGCTGACCGCGCTGCTGATCGTGGACATGGTGCGGCGCATCCGCCGGGTCCGTTACCGCGCCCAGGTGGAAGCCGAGCGTGTGGAAGCCGAACGTGCCGACGCCGAGGACGCGGGAAGCACTGGGACCGCGCTCCCCGCGGACGGCACCGGGTTCCCCGCCGACGGCGGGGTTTCCCGGCCGGAAGTCAATGGCGATGCCGGACCCGGAAGCCGCTGACGGCGGTCCCCCCGACCCGCGGTCCGGGGCCTCGAACGCCCTGGCGGCGGAACCTTCCGCGTACCTGCGCCAGCACGCCGGCAACCCCGTGCACTGGCAGCCGTTCGGCGACGCGGCCTTCGCCGCCGCGGCCGCCCGGGACGTGCCGGTGTTTCTCTCAATCGGCTACGCGGCATGCCACTGGTGCCACGTCATGGCCCATGAATCCTTCGAGGACCAGGACACCGCCGACTACCTGAACGCCCACTTTGTCTCGGTCAAGGTGGACCGGGAGGAACGCCCGGACGTCGACGCCGTCTACATGGCCGCCACCCAGGCCATCAGCGGAGAAGGCGGCTGGCCGATGTCCGTCTTCCTCCTGCCCGATGGCCGCGCCTTCCACGCCGGCACCTACTTCCCGCCCCGGCCCATGCCGGGCCGTCCGTCCTTCCGCCAGGTCCTTGAAGCCGTGAGCGAGGCCTGGACGGAACGCCGCGGCGGCGTCGAAGCCAACGCCTCCACCCTGGCTCGCGGCATCGCCGCGTCCCAGCCAGCCGCCGCCGTCCGCCTCGACGGGCCGCCCGAACCCCTGGACGCGGCGCTCCTTGGCGAAGCCGTTGCCGCCCTGTCCGACTCCGAAGACCAGGCCCGCGGCGGCTTCGGCGGCGCACCGAAGTTCCCGCCCTCGGCCGTGCTCGAGTTCCTGATCCGGCACGCGGCCGTACCGTCCGCTCCCCGGGACCCGGACACCGTGGCCACCCAGGTTCCGGAAACGCCGGTCCCGGACACCGCCGCCGCGGCCCGGGACATGGCGGGGCGCACCCTCGCGGCAATGTCCCGCTCGGCGCTGTTCGACCAGCTCGACGGCGGCTTCGCCCGCTATTCGGTGACCGGCGACTGGTCCGTTCCGCACTTCGAGAAAATGCTCTACGACAACGCCCAGCTGCTGCGCGTTTATGTCCACTGGGTCCGGCTGGGCGGCACCCCGGAGTACCCGGCGGACGAGGCCGCAGGGATCGCCGGGCGCACCGCCGACTGGCTCCTGGCCCGCCTCGGGCTGGCGGCGAATCAGGTGACACCCGAAGGAGGCCCGGATTCCGACGTCGTGGCCCTGGCGTCGTCGCTCGACGCCGATACGGTGGTCGACGGCGTGCACGCCGAGGGAGCCACCTACCTGTGGACCCCCGCCGAGCTGGAGGCGCTCCTGGGCCCGGCGGACGGCGCCGCCGTGGCCGACCTCATGAACGTCCGCACCCCCGGGAGCGTTGAGGCCGGCGGTTCGCCGCTGCACCCGGGCCGGGAGATCACCGGCGGAGACGCCGCGCTGTGGCAGCGGGTGCGTCCGCTGCTGGCGCAGGCGCGCGGCGGGCGGGCCCAGCCCGGCCGGGACGAGAAGGTAGTGGCCGGCTGGAACGGGCTGGCCGTCGCGGCGCTCGCCGACGCCGGTGCCGTCCTGGCGCGGCCGGAGCTCGTTGACGCCGCGGAACGGATCGCGGCCTATCTCGAACGCGTGCACTGGCGCCCCGCGGCGGACGGCCCCGGCCGGCTCATGCGCGTCTCCCACGACGGAGTGGCGCGCGGAATCGGCGGCCTGCTGGAGGACTACGCCCTGTGCGCCGAGGGGCTGTTCGCGCTCTACGGGGTTACCGGGCACACCCGCTCGTATGACCTGGCCGAGGCCATGCTGGACGCCGCCTGCAGGCGGTTCGCGGCCGACGGAGACCTGAAGGACGCGGCGGGGGAGTCCACGCAGGTCACGGCCGCCCAGGGCGGCCGGGACGGCATGGACCCGTTCGACAGCGCCACGCCCAGCGGCGCCGCCGCGTTGGCCGGTGCCCTGGTGACCCATGCAGCGCTCTCCGGCTCGTCCGAACACCGCACCCTGGCGGCCAACATCCTCTCCCTGCTGGTGCCCGCGCTTGCGGCCCGGGCGCCCCGCGCGGCCGGGTGGCTGCTCGCGACCGCCCAGGCCGCGCTCGCCGGTCCCATCGAGGCCGCCGTCACCGGCCCGGACACACCGGAACGGGCCGCGCTGCACCGGGCGCTGTTGCTCTCGGCCAGCCCCGGGCTGGTGGTCGCGGTCCAGGACGACGACGCCGGCCGGCCAGTGCCGCTGCTGCGCGGCCGGGGCGCAGGCCCGGACGGCGCCCCGCAGGTGTTCCTGTGCCGCGGCATGGTCTGCGACCTGCCCACGGGTTCCATCGACGGAGTGCGCGAGCGGCTGGCTACGATGGCCTCATGACAGGTCAGGACGGTTTTGAGCTGGTGGTGTTCGATTGCGACGGCGTGCTGGTTGATTCCGAGGTGATCGCCATCCGGGTGGACCAGCGGGTGCTGGCCGATCTCGGCTGGGAACTGGAACTGAACGAAATCGTGGAACGGTTTGTCGGAAAATCCGAGGCGCACTTTGTTGCCGCCATCGAACAACAGCTCGGTATCCGGCTGGCCGACGGCTGGGACCGGGACTACGGGCGCTGGTACCAGGAAGCGTTTGAGCGTGACCTCGAAGCGGTCGACGGCATAGAGGAAGCCCTGGACCGGCTGTCCCTGCCGCACTGTGTCGCCTCCATCTGTGTCGCCTCCAGCGGCAGCCACGAAAAGATGCGCCGCACCTTGGGCGAGACCGGGCTGCTGCACCGCTTCCAGGGCCGGATCTACAGCGCCACGGAGGTCGCCAACGGCAAACCCGCGCCCGACTTGTTTCTTCACGCCGCCGCGAGCCTGAACACCGCGCCGGAGCGGTGCGCCGTCGTCGAGGACAGTGCCTACGGGGTCCAGGCCGCCCGGGCCGCCGGCATGCACGTCTTCGCGTATGCCGGAGGCGTCACGCCGGCCGAACGATTGGCCGGCCCCGGGACCACCGTCTTCTCCGACATGCGGCAGCTGCCCGGGCTCATCGCGGCGGGGCCGCCCGCCTGAGGCCGGGCCGCCTCCCGCCGGCCCGGGCCGCCTCCCGCCGGCCCGGGCCGCCTCCCGCCGGCCCGCGCCGTCGGAAATTCCCCACCTTTCACGGACGCCCCGGCGTGTCAGGGCGAACCGCCGGTGATTCCCGCCGTCGCCGTCTCAAACGTGGGGAGACTGGGCGGAGGCAGGCAGGCAGGCAGGCGTGCAGGCAGCCTCAGCTTAGGACCGCGATGGCAATCGCGATGTAGTGCGCGGCGAAGGCGACGACCGTCAGGGCGTGGAACAGCTCGTGGAAACCGAAGTGCTTGTAGCTGAAGTTGGGCTTTTTCAGGGCGTAGAAGACGGCCCCGGTGATGTACAGGACGCCGCCCACGCAGATCAGCACTGCCGAGGCGACGTTGGCGGCGAAGAACTCCGGGAGGTAGAACAGCGAGCCGCAGCCCAGGGCGATGTAGATCGGCACATAGAGCCACCGCGGCGCATTGGTCCACAGCAGGCGGAACAGCACGCCGAGGATGGCCCCGGTCCAGATGACCCACAGCAGCAGCTCGGCCTGCTGCCGGTCCAGGAGGGCCCAGGCAAGCGGCGTGTAGCTTCCGGCGATCACCAGCATGATGTTCGTGTGGTCCAGCCGCTTCAGGACCATCTTGACCCGCGGTGACCAGTTCCCGCGGTGATAGACGGCGCTGACGCCGAACAGCAGCACCCCGGTGACGGCATAGACCGCGCAGGCAACCTTCAGGTCCGGCGGGGCAAGGATAACCAGCACCAGCCCGGCGGCTAACGCCAGCGGGGCCGTCACAGTGTGGATCCAGCCGCGCCATTTGGGCTTGATCATCAGCAGCTCAGCCAGCTTCACCGCGGCCTCGTCCACCGGGGTTCCCCGTTGCGCCGGAGGCTCTGGCCGGGGCTCCAAACTGTTGCTATCCATGCCGCAATAATATCGTACGCACTAGTAAGTTACTGATGGGTAACAAGGGTTCCGGGCCCGTCCGAGGCCGAAGCTGCACGCGGCAGCGGCCTCCGGCAGGTACCCTAGGATGTGCACTGAACAAGGACCTCAAGGAAGCCAGGTGAAACTCCGGATGGAAATGCCCGGGTTCCTTTACGGCTTTTACGAGCGCAAGCTGCAGCGCTCCCTCGATCCGGAACGGATCCCCCGGCACGTCGGCGTCATGGTCGACGGCAACCGGCGCTGGGCCCGCCAGTTCAACGCCCCCACAAGCCAGGGACACCAGGCCGGCGCGGACAAGATCCACGAATTCCTCGGCTGGTGCCAGGAGCTCGGAGTCAAGGTAGTCACCTTGTACATGCTCTCCACGGACAACATGAACCGCTCCGGCGAGGAACTGGACCTCCTGATGGGGATCATCGCCAACACCCTGGACCGTTTGGACGAGGACGCCAACATCTCGGTGCACGCCATGGGCGCCCCCGAACTGCTGCCGGACTACCTCGCCGAACGCCTGAACAATCTCACGGCGCGCACGCCCGCGCAGGAAAAGCTGCACGTCAATGTCGCCGTCGGCTACGGCGGACGGCGGGAGATTGTCGACGCCGTCCGGGAACTGCTCCACGACGCCGTCGGCCGCGGGGCGGACATCGGAAAACTCGCCGATGAGCTCACCGTGGATGACATCTCCCGGTTCCTCTACACGCGCGGGCAGCCTGACCCGGAACTCGTGATCCGGACCTCCGGAGAGCAGCGGCTGTCCGGGTTCCTCATGTGGCAAAGCGCGTACAGTGAGTTCTACTTCTGCGAGGCCTTGTGGCCGGCGTTCCGCAAGGTCGACTTCCTGCGCGCCCTGCGCGATTACGCCGGCAGGCAGCGCCGCTTCGGAGCCTGAGCCGTTCACACGGAGTTCACAAGACGGCAACAAGAATCGCCGAAAAATAATCGGACAAACCCGGCCCCGGAGACGTACGTTTATCCCATCGGCGGGCAATTCGCCGGCCGATCGGGGAGGCCAGTACATGGAGCGGATTTTCGCACCGGGTGTATGGGGGGCCGCGTCCGGCCTCCAGGCCGAGCCGCCTCACCAATAACAAATCCGGGCATTGCCCCGGGGCTGGAGTCGATGTGGCTATTTCTGAGCAACTGCCCGACGTTATTTCCGATCAGGGACAGAAAGCTACCTCTCGCGCCAAGCGAGCCACCTCAAAGACCGGTGCGGCACGAAAAGATGCTGCGGCCGGTCTTGCTGTTTCCGGGGAAGGAACAGGGAATCGGGGCACGGCCCGCAGTTTCGTGATCGATACCTCCGTGCTGCTCTCCGATCCGCGGGCCCTCCTGCGCTTCGCCGAGCACGAAGTCATCCTGCCAATCGTCGTCATCACCGAGCTCGAAGGAAAACGCCACGACCCGGAACTGGGTTACTTTGCGCGCAAGGCCCTTCGGCTGCTGGATGACCTGCGGCTCGAGCACGGCGGCTTGGACCGACCCATCCCGCTTGGCGCCGACGGCGGCACGCTCATGGTGGAGCTGAACCACATCTCCGCCGAGGTGCTGCCCGCCGGCTTCCGCGGCGCGGACAACGACAGCCGCATCCTGGCCGTGGCCAAGAACCTGGCCAACGAGGGCCGCGACGTCACGGTGGTGTCCAAAGACCTGCCGATGCGCGTCAAAGCCTCGGCCATGGGGCTGCTGGCCGACGAATACCGCAATGAACTCGTCCAGGACTCCGGGTGGACCGGCGTCGCCGAGCTCGACGCGGGCGAGGACGAGGTCGCGACCCTGTACGGGCACGAGCCGGTATTCATCCCTGCCGCGGCCGAGCTGCCGACCAACACCGGGCTGGTGCTGCTTTCGCCCCGGGGTTCGGCCCTCGGACGGGTAGGGGCGGACAAGCAGGTGCGGCTCGTCAAGGGGGACCGCGACGTCTTCGGACTCCACGGACGCTCGGCCGAGCAGCGGCTGGCGATCGACCTCCTGATGGACCCGTCGGTCGGCATTGTGTCCCTGGGTGGCCGCGCCGGAACGGGCAAGTCAGCGCTGGCCCTGTGCGCCGGCCTCGAAGCCGTGCTGGAGCGCCGGGAACACCGCAAGGTGATCGTGTTCCGGCCCCTGTACGCGGTGGGCGGCCAGGAACTGGGCTACCTGCCCGGGTCCGAGGCGGAAAAGATGAACCCGTGGGCGCAGGCCGTCTTTGACACCCTGGGCGCGCTGGTCAGCCAGGAGGTGGTGGAGGAAGTGATGGACCGGGGCATGCTCGAGGTCATGCCGCTGACGCACATCCGCGGACGCTCGCTGCACGACGCCTTCGTGATCGTCGACGAGGCGCAGTCGCTGGAGAAGAATGTGCTGCTGACGGTGATGAGCCGGATCGGGCAGAACTCGAAGATTGTCCTCACGCACGACGTCGCCCAACGGGACAATCTCCGGGTCGGACGGCACGACGGCGTGGCTGCCGTCGTCGAGACACTGAAGGGACACCCGCTGTTCGGCCACGTCACCCTCACCCGCTCGGAGCGCTCGCCGATTGCTGCGTTGGTGACGGAGCTGCTTGAGGGGGCGGAGATCTAGGCTTCCGTCGACTTCGCGAGGGGCCGTGGTCGGGTTCGCCGGGCCGCGGCCCTTCGCCGTTGTTGGATTTGCCGTGGTTGGGTCCGCGGGGCAGTGGCGTCCCGCCGTCGCTTAGACACCTCCCGCCGCTACGCTGCGGTCGCTGGGCGACCTCCGCTTCGCTCTGGTCGGCGATGCGCTCCTCAGCGGAACACCACAGCCCCGCGAAGGTGAGACACTGACCAACCGGGGCACGGACTTTCGCAAGGCGACGGCCGAACCCGCCGGGATGCGGTCTTTCGCAAAGGAGCGCATCGCGGCGCATCGGACCCCGGAGGTCGCCCAGCGACCGCAGTGGTCCCAATGCGACGTGTCTAAGCGACGGCGAAAGGCCGTATCCCGGCAAACCCAACCACGGCAACCGGGTGTCTCAGCGACGGCAGGACGCCGCGGTCACGCTTAGGAGCTACTGCTTGATGCCCAGGTACTTCGCGGTGGGTTCGTGGCCTTGCACTTGCAGCTGCCAGTCGGGGCGTTTGAAGGTGGCGGGGGTGAGGCGGACGTTTTGGACTTCCTGGGCCTTGCCGCCCCAGACGGCTCGCGTGACGCCGTTGAGCTCGTAGCCGAGGGAACGCGAGACGCCCAGCGACTGCTGGTTCCAGGCGGCGGCCTCGGATTCGGCCACTTCTGCGCCGAGCCAGTCGAAGGCGTAGAGCGCGACGGCAGCCCGCATCTCCTTGCCGAGGCCGCGGCCCTGGGCGCTTTGGCGGAGCCAGGAGCCCGTGGTGACCGTCTTGAGGGCGGCGAAGTCCTTGGCCGCGACGTCCTGGCAGCCCACGAATTCGTCCTTGTGCCAGATGCCGAGCAGGAGGGTCCAATCCTGGGGGCTCATGCCGGCCCGGCACCGCCAGTACCACTGGGCCATGTTGGTGCCGAGCTTGTGGGGCGGGGCCTCGGTCCAGGGGTTGCTGAACGGGTTCCGGCCCGGCTCGTGAATGCCGCTGCTGGCCGCCTCGACTGCGGCCGGAATGTCCTGGTCGCGGACGGGCCGCAGCTGGAGGTTCGGCGTGGTCAGGGTGAGGCCGAAAGGGGGCCAATATGCGGCGGGCTCAGTCATCGGGGAAGCCTAACGGTGCCGGGCGGCGGACGCCAGTCACCCCGCTGTGTGCCCCTCTGGTGTTCCGCCGGCTACTCGGCGGGAACGTCCCAGCTGATGTGGCGCCGGACGTCGGTGAGGTTCATCGATTCGGCCAGGAACAGGTCATCGAGCATGTATTCGTCGACGCCCAGGATCCTGAGCCAGTGGCCGTAGCCGTCCTGTCCATTGCCGCCTGCGGGCGCGTCCAGCCAGCGGCTCGCAACGCAGACGCCCGTGCCGGCGTCGATCCTCAGCAGGGTGTGCCCCGGCCTGCACAGCGGGGCCACGGGATCGGCCGGACGGTACGAGAGGTTCGGGCTGACCGTGGTTTCCAGGGCGGGCCGCCCCTCATGGTCAACCTCCGTGATGGGGCCAAGCTCCACCGCGTTCGAATTGGGAAACTCCAACGGGACCGGGGCGTTGCCCGCGAGCTCCACGGGGTCCAGGACGGCGGCGAACCGGCCGTTGCCGAACGACGGCTCGCCGTAGGCTGCCTCCGGGCGGCGGCGGACCAGCCCGTCGTCGTCGTACACCGGGGTGACCAGATGCGGCGGCAGCAGCCAGGTCTTCCGCGTGGAACTGACATAGAAGCCGCCGCGCGAATCATTGATGCCGGTGGTGCTGCCGATCACGAGACCGCCGGCGGTCTCCAGCCGCAAGGCGCCGGGCCTGCGCAGCCACCCTCTGACGAGGTCGTCGGGGGAGGGGCCGGCGGTGAGGGAGCCCGCAGAACCCGTGAGGGGCCGGTCCAGGTACTCGAACCTCAGCGACTGCCATTTCCAGGGTGAGGACCGGCACAGGTTCCGGAAGGCCGCGGCTTGGTCTCCCGGACCGCGGGGCGCGGCCGGTCCGTGCCGGTCCCTGCTGTCCCATGCCGCCATATCCACAGTTTACGCGCGGGGACCGCCGGGCCGGACGAATATCCAGTAGCATCCGAGAGTGATCGAACGACTCGGTATCCTGGGCGCCGCCAACCCGCTGGCCTTCTGGCTGGCCCTGGCCGCGTGCGCCTACTTTTCCGTGATGGCCGTCCGGCTCACCGTCATTGACGTCCGGCACCACCTGCTGCCGGACCGGATTGTGTTTCCTTCCTACGCGATCTCCGGCGTGCTCCTGCTGGGGGCGGCCGCCAGCCTGCTCCTTCCGGGCGGGCAGGACCTGGCCGGCACGGCAGACGCCGGGGCGTTCGGGGTCCCGGGGCTGCGGATCCTCGCCGGCGGGGCAGCCCTCTGGCTCTTCTATTTCCTCCTGCACGCGGTGTATCCGCCGGGGATGGGGTTCGGCGACGTGAAGCTCGCGGGCGTCCTGGGGATGTATCTGGGGTTTCTTGGCTGGGGGCACGTGCTGGCCGGGACTCTGGCCGCGTTTGTCCTCGGGGGGCTGTGGAGTGTCGGATTGCTCGCCCTGCGGCGCGGCACGCTGCAGTCGGCCATTCCCTTCGGGCCGTTCATGCTGGCCGGCACGGCGGCAGCCATGCTGCTGATTCCGGCCGGTTAGGCTGGCGCATGGCCACCCCGGATTTCATCCTCAGACTGCGCGAGAAGATCGGACACGAGCCGCTGTGGCTGCCCGGCGTCAGGGGAGCGGTGTTCGACGACGCCGGCCGGGTCCTGCTCGGCCAGCGGGCCGACAACGGACAATGGGGACTGATCACCGGGATCCTGGAGCCGGGCGAGGATCCGGCGCCAGGCCTGCTGCGGGAGATCCTCGAAGAGACCGGGGTGGTGGCCGAGGTCCAGCGGCTGGTGTCGGTGGATGCCGTGGGTCCCATCCGCTATCCCAACGGCGACGTCTGCCATTTCCTGACGCTGGTGTTCCGCTGCCGCTTTGTCTCGGGCGAGGCCCGGGTCAACGACGACGAATCCCTCGACGTGGGATGGTTCCATCCAGCGGACTTCCCGGACCTCATGCCCGGGCACCTGGAGATGATCCGGCGGGCCACCGGCCCGGCGGGCGAAGTCCATTACTGGCGCTGAGACCGGCACCCGCGCCCGCCTGCAGAAGCTGACCGGCCGGGCACGCGGCAGGGGCGCCGCAACCCCCAAAGGATTGCGGCGCCCCTGCAGGCAATGGCTGTCGGCCTAAGCCGACCCCGGACGGTCAGCCGCGCGGGCGGGTGAGTTCGTCGTCGTGCGTGTGCCCTTCGGTGCTGGGCTCTGAATTGCTGCTGTCCTCGCCGTCGGCGGCGTTGCGGGCTGCGGTGGCGGCCGCGCTGCGGGCCGCCTCGAGCCGTTCGGCTTCCTCGCCGCCCACTGCTTCGCCCCGGGCCACCATTCCGGCGGTGTCCGACAGCGGGATCTGCTTGAGCGTCAGGGCCAGGACCAGGGCGATGACCAGGAACGGCAGCAGGTACCAGAAGACGGGAGCGAGCGAATCCGCGTAGGCGTTGACGATCGCGTCCTTGAGCTGTGCCGGAAGCTGGCTGAGGACCTGCGGATCCAGCGTCCGGGTGGACTGCGAGGCCTGCTCGGCCGAGGCGCCGGCACCGGCAAAGGCCTTGCCGAGGGACTCGGAGAGCCGGGTGGTGAAGATGGAGCCGAACACCGCGACGCCAAGGGACGCGCCGACCTCACGGAAGTAGTTGTTGGTGCTCGTTGCCGTGCCGATCTGGTCCGCCGGCACGGAGTTCTGCACCACCAGGACAATGACCTGCATGATCGAGCCCAGGCCGGCACCGAAGACGAACAGCTGCACGCAGATCACCCAGATGGGGGTGGCGGCCGTGAGCGTGGTCAGCCACAGCATTGCCGCGATGGTCAGGGTGGCCCCGAGGACAGGGAACAGCTTGTACTTGCCGGTCTTGGAGATCCGGATGCCGGAGAAGATGGCCGTGCCCATGAGTCCCACCATCATGGGCAGCATCAGCAGACCGGATTCCGCGGCGGAGGTCCCGGAGGACATCTGCAGGAACGTCGGGACGAACGCGATCGCCGCGAACATGCCCAGCCCGAGGGTGAAGCCGATGGCGGTGGAGTTCACGAAGATGCGGTTCTTGAACAGGCTCAGCGGGATGATGGGGTCCTCGGCACGGCGCTCCACCATGACGAAGGCGGCAGCGGCGAGCACCAGCCCGGCGCCGAAGGCCCACGTTAGCGGCGAATCCCAGCCCTCGTCCTTCTTGCCGCCGAAGTCGGTGAAGAAGATCAGGCACGTGGTGGCCGCGGAGAGCAGCAGCACGCCGAGGATGTCGATCCGCTTCTCGGCCTTCTTGTTCGGCAGCGTCAGGGTGAACCAGGCAATGGTGAACGCGGCGATGCCGATCGGGATGTTGATGTAGAAGGCCCATTCCCAGGTCAGGTGGTCCACGAAGAAACCGCCCAGCAGGGGTCCGGCGACGGCGGAGAGGCCGAAGATTGCCCCCAGCGGGCCCATGTACTTGCCGCGTTCCTTGGCCGGAACGATGTCCGCGATGATGGCCTGGGACAGGATCATCAGGCCGCCGCCGCCCAGGCCCTGGATGGCGCGGAAGATCACGAAGCCCCAGAAGTCCGTGGCGAGGGCGCAGCCAACGGAGGCGAGCGTGAAGAGCCCGATGGCGATGAGGAAAAGGTTCCGGCGCCCCAGGATGTCGCCGAACTTTCCGTAGATCGGCATGACGATGGTGGTGGCCAGGAGGTAGGCCGTGGTGATCCAGGCCTGGTGTTCCACGCCGCCGAGCTTGCCGACGATTGTGGGCATGGCGGTGGACACGATGGTCTGGTCAAGGCTGGAGAGCAGCATGCCCGCGATGAGGGCGGAGAAGATGATCCAGATACGTTTCTGGGTCAGCAGCAGAGGCTCGGCTGCTGGTTTGGTGCTGACGGCGGCGCTCATTGCGCTCCTTCGGAGGGGATGGGCTGGACAGTGCCTGGCTGGACATTGTCTGGCTGGACAGTGTTGGAGGGGGACGGAGCGAAGTGGGACGGGTCGAACGGGAGGGAGAAAAGAGTGCGGGCCGCGGAAATGTTTTCGATCAACATGTCCTTGTAGGGCCGGGTGTTCCCTTCGGAGAAGTAGTCGGCGCTGGTCCTCCTGGCGACGTTTCCGAGGAGGACCACGGCCATGCGGACGACGGGGTGGTCGGCCGCAACGCCTTCCCTGGCCGCGAGCAACCGGGCGAACTCGGCCTCGCGTTCCTCGGAGGCGCCGATGATCCGGAGCATCAGCTGGGGCTCCTTCTTGATCACCCCGATCAGCTGGCGGGTCTCTTCCTCCGAGCCGCTCATCCGTTCGGACAGATCGAGGGAGAGCCGGACGAGGTCGGCGAGGAGGGAAATCGATATTTCACCGGGCATCGAACCCGCGCCGCCTGCCATGAACCGGGCCACGACTTCTTCGGGAAAGTCGTCGTCGACGTGGCCGAGGATCGCATCTTCCTTCGCGGGGAAATAGTTGAAGAAGGTCCGGCGGGATATGCCTGCGCGTTCGCAGACTTCCTCCACGGTGTAGCCGTTGAGGCCCCGTTCGGCGGTGAGGGAACGGGCGACGGCGGTGATGGCCGCCCGGGTTGCGGCCCGTTTGCGCTCGCGGAGGCCGCCCGTATTAATTGCACTGTTTCCCATAGAGTGTATTTTTGCACTTAACTTTAAATAGTGCAAAAAGAGGGGTGGGGCTGTTGCGGAACGTAATGTCGGTGCCCGGCCGTAACCTGCTCCTGTCCAGCTCTTCTGCTGGCAACAGGTGGTCCCCGACGAGGCGGAAGCCCCGTCCGGACCGGAAATGGGGAAGCATGACAGATTCAGCCCTGACGCACGTATATGTCCTCCTGGACCGTTCCGGCTCCATGAGCGCCATCGCTGACGACACCGTGGGCGGGTTCGCGGCGTTCGTGCGTGAGCAGCAGGCGGTGGCCGGACGGTGCCGGCTGTCGCTGGCGCAGTTCGATGACACCTACGAGCGCGTCTACGCCTCGGTGGACATCCAGGATGTGCCGGCCCTGGACCTGCAGCCACGGGGCAGCACAGCCCTGCATGACGCCATGGTCCGCCTGATCGGCGAGGCGGGGGCCGAACTCGCGGCCCTCCCGGAGGACCGGCGCCCCGGCACTGTGCTCGTGGCCGTGCTGACGGACGGGCACGAGAACTCCTCGCGCGAGGCCAGTGGCGCCCTGGTCAAGGCCCTGGTCCAGCGGCAGCAGAACCAGTGGGGCTGGCAGTTCACCTACTTGGGCGCCAACCAGGACGCCGTCTTGACGGCTGGCAGCCTGGGCATTCGCGCCGAGGACGCCCTGACCTATGCCGCCGGGAACGTCGATGCTGCCTTTTCCGTCCAGTCCGCCAAGACACGGCGGTTGCGGGAGGCGCGGATCGGCGGTGCCAGCATGGCCGAGGCCTCGGCGGCCGCCGCATACACTCCCGAGGAGCGCGCGGCGGCCGGCGGAGAGGCCCCTGGGACCTAGGCGCTGACATGCCGCCGGCCGGCACCCTTCCAGGAAAGGTGCCGGCCGGCGGCGGATGTTCCCGACGGGGCGGAGTGGCCGCCCGGAGTCGCTAGGCCTTGTGCGGCGGACGCGTCATGGACATGACGTCCAGGGCGGTGTCCAGCTGCTCCTCGGTCAGTTCGCCGCGCTCCAGGAAGCCCATGGCCACCACGGTTTCGCGGATGGTCAGGCCCTCGGCCACGGCCTTCTTGGCGATCTTGGCGGCGTTCTCGTAGCCGATGAACTTGTTCAGCGGGGTCACGATGGACGGGGAGGCCTCGGCCAGGAAGCGGGCGCGTTCCACGTTCGCGGTGATGCCGTCGATCATCTTGTCGGCCATGACGCGGCTGGTGTTGGCCAGCAGGCGCACGGATTCGAGCAGGTTGGCGGCCATTACGGGGATGCCGACGTTCAGTTCGAACGCGCCGTTGGTGCCGGACCAGGCGATGGCGGTGTCGTTGCCGATGACCTGGGCGCAAACCATGATGGAGGCTTCGCAGATGACCGGGTTGACCTTGCCGGGCATGATCGAGGAGCCCGGCTGCAGGTCCGGGATGGCGATTTCGCCGAGGCCGGTGTTGGGGCCGGAACCCATCCAGCGCAGGTCGTTGTTGATCTTCATGAAGGAGATCGCGATGTTGCGCAGCTGGCTGGAGGCCTCGATCAGGCCGTCACGGTTGGCCTGGGCCTCGAAGTGGTCGCGGGCCTCGGTCAGCGGCAGGCCGGTGTCGGCGGCGAGGAGTTCGATCACGCGCTCCGGGAAACCTGCCGGGGTGTTGATGCCGGTGCCGACGGCCGTGCCGCCGAGGGGTACTTCGGCGACGCGGGGGAGGGCGGCGTTAATGCGTTCGATGCCGTAGCGGACCTGCGCTGCGTAGCCGCCGAACTCCTGGCCCAGCGTGACCGGGGTGGCGTCCATGAGGTGCGTGCGGCCGGACTTCACGACGTCCTTGAATTCGACGGCCTTGCGCTCCAGCGACTCTGCCAGGTAGCCGAGGGCCGGGATCAGGTCGTTGATCAGGGCGGAGGTCGCTGCCACGTGCACGGAGGTCGGGAAGACGTCGTTGGAGGACTGCGAGGCGTTGACGTGGTCGTTCGGGTGGACAACCTTGTCGCTGCCGGCGGCCTTGAGGGCGCGGGAGGCAAGCTCGGCGAGGACCTCGTTGGTGTTCATGTTCGAGGACGTGCCGGAGCCGGTCTGGAAGACGTCGATCGGGAAGTCGCCGTCGAACTTGCCGGCCGCAACCTCGTCGGCGGCGTCGGCGATCGCCTGGGCGAGCTCGCCGTCGAGCACCCCCAGTTCGGCGTTCGCCTGGGCGGCAGCCTTCTTCACCCGTGCCAGGGCTTCGATGTGGGCGCGTTCCAGGGTCTTGCCGGAGATCGGGAAGTTCTCGACTGCCCGCTGCGTCTGTGCGCGGTACAGGGCGTTCACGGGAACGCGGACTTCGCCCATCGTGTCGTGTTCAATGCGGAACTCTTCGGTGTTCAACTCATGTGTGGAAGTCATGGGGTTAGCTTATTGGGAGTGGGAGTCCCACCGAAAACCGGGAGCGGGCTCCGCGGACCGGGCGCCGGGGTTTAGAGCCTGCCGATGCTGGAGACGAGGTCGGCCCGGCCGTCGGCAAGGCTGTAGGCGAGGCCGACCACGGTAGTGCGGCCGCTGTCGACGGCGCCCGAAATCACCCGGGAACTGTCCACCAGCCGCTGCGAGGTCTGCTTGACGTTTTCGATCACCATGTCGTTGATGTCGGTCTGATTGTTACGCAGCGAGGTCAACACGGACGGGGTGATCCGCTCCACCAGGCTGCGGATGAATCCGGCCGGCATCTGGCCGGTTTCCACGGCAGCCTTGGTGGCGGTGACGGCGCCGCAGCGGTCGTGCCCCAAGACGACGATCAGCGGAACGGCCAGTTCGCTGACGCTGTATTCCAGCGAGCCGAGCACGGCGTCGTCGATCACCTGGCCGGCGGTCCGGACGACGAAAGCGTCCCCGAGGCCGAGGTCGAAGATGATCTCGGCGGCGAGGCGGGAGTCGGAGCAGCCGAAGATCACGGCGAAGGGGTGCTGGTTTTCTACCAGCGACGAGCGCCTCGATGCGTCCTGGTTGGGGTGTGAGGACGTGCCGGCGACAAAACGCTTGTTGCCTTCACGGAGACGTTGCCAGGCGAGTTCGGGAGTCAGGTAGGTAGCCACGTGGCTACTTTACGGCGAAGGGCTGGCCGAAGGAGAAACTGTTGCGCCCGGTGTGGGCGTCGCCGTGCTGGACGGTGCCCCGGCGGGAGGGTTGCTTTCAAGCGATTTGACGACGGCGGCCGCCAAGGTGGTGAACTCGTCCAGCGTCGCGGATCCGGAGAGGATGACGGTGGTGCCACGGTCGGTCAGCACCATGGACTTCTCGCCCTTGCCGGTGTCGCGCAGTTCCCAATCGCGGCCGCCGGCGCTGCGGGTTCCTGTCACGGGCGCGTTCTTGGTCTGCTGCAGGAGCCAGGTGGGGTTGGCCTGGCGGGTCTGCACGAGGCCAATGAAGGACTCCTTGGGTGTCAGGTACCCGACTTCCCAGGCCGGGACGCCGCTGCCGCCGCCGGATTCCCAGCGGGCGTAGTTGGCGCGAAATGTGTCGCCGGTATCGGCCGCGACGGGTGTGAATCCCGCCACATCCGCGGCGTTCAGCGCGATGGCGCTGACGTTGATGTTGGGCCGGTAGCCGTCGCTCTTCGGTGAGGGGTTCATGAGGACGATCGGCAGGAACGCGGCGATGCTCACCACCAGCGCGATGATCATGCCCATCACGGAGGCGTTGGCTCGTTTGGCCGCCGCGGCGGCGATGACGGGCTTCACGGCCGGCTGCCCGGAAGCGTCCGGGGCGGCTGCGGGGGCGCTGCCAGCCGGAGAACCGGGGGCGGCGGGGGAGGTGTCCTGCTTTTCACTCACCCTTCTATAGTCGCCCATGTCCGGGCCGATCTCACATTCGCGGCCTTGTCGGCCGCCTGGTGGTGAAGTGCGTCACGCGCGGGTCATCCCATGACCTGAAGAGCGCGCCACGACTATGATCAGTATCAGACGAATCACCGCGACGGATCGATCCTGGCCGTACGGGTTCAACGACCGCCACTCGAAGAAGAGGTTCACGTGACACCAGCGCCTATGTCCCAGAAGTACTCCACGCTTTCCCCCTCGCTCGCCGTTGGGATCGACGAGCCTGACCGCAACCTCGCACTGGAACTTGTCCGCGTCACCGAGGCCGCGGCCATCGCCGGCGGTCACTGGGTGGGCTTCGGCGACAAGAACAAGGCCGACGGCGCCGCCGTGGACGCCATGCGTTCGTTCCTGCAGACCGTCCACTTCAACGGCGTCGTGGTCATCGGCGAGGGTGAGAAGGACGAAGCGCCGATGCTGTTCAACGGCGAACACGTCGGTGACGGCACTGGCCCCGAGTGTGACGTCGCAGTCGACCCCATCGACGGAACCCGCCTGACCGCCCTCGGCATCAACAACGCCCTGGCCGTCCTGGCCGTGGCCGAACGCGGCTCCATGTTCGATCCCTCTGCCGTGTTCTACATGGAGAAGCTTGTCACCGGCCCTGAGGCCGCTGACATGGTTGACCTGCGCCTGCCGGTCAAGCAGAACCTGCACCTGATCGCCAAGGCCAAGGGCGTCAAGGTCAACCAGCTCAACGTCATGATCCTGGACCGCGACCGGCACCGCCCGCTTGTCGAGGAAATCCGCGAAGCCGGCGCCCGCACGAAGTTCATCATGGACGGTGACGTCGCAGGGGCCATCGCCGCTGCGCGTGCCGGCACCGGCGTGGACGCCCTCATGGGCATCGGCGGAACCCCGGAAGGCATCGTCGCCGCCTGCGCCATCAAGTCCCTCGGCGGCGTCATCCAGGGCCGGCTGTGGCCCACGAGCGACGAGGAGAAGCAGAAGGCGATCGACGCCGGCCACGATCTGGAGCGCGTGCTCTCGACCAACGACCTCGTCTCCAGCGACAACTGCTACTTCGCCGCCACCGGTATCACCGACGGCGACCTCCTCAGGGGTGTCCGCTACTCCAAGGACAAGGTCCTCACCCAGTCCATCGTGATGCGCTCCAAGTCCGGCACCATCCGCTTTGTCGACGGCGAGCACCAGGCCAGCAAGTGGGAGGGCTACGCCCGCAAGAGCTAGCACCTGCGCCGCAAGCACGCCGCACCGCGAATCCCGGGCCGCCTCCGCGTCCCGGGATTCGTCGTCTTAATCCGTGGTCTGATGCTCTTTGTTGCCGCGGGGCGGCCGCAGGCCCGGCGGATTAGATAGGGTGGAGCCATGACGTGGCTCGTAACTGGCGGTGCAGGATATATCGGTTCTCATGTGGTTTCCGCCTTGCGCGGGGCCCGGATCCAGCCGGTGGTGATTGATTCACTTTCCAGCGGACACCGCGAGTTCGTGCCCGCCGATGTGCCGTTCATCCACGGCAGCATCCTCGACGGCGAGCTCGTGGCCGACACGCTGCGGAACCACGCGGTGACCGGCGTGATCCACCTGGCCGGCTTCAAGTACGCCGGGGTCTCCGTCCAGGAGCCGCTGCTGACCTACGAACAAAACGTTACGGGCACCGCGCAGCTGCTCAAGGCCATGGAGCTCGCCGGAGTCGACAAGCTGGTCTTCTCCTCCTCCGCGGCCACGTACGGCACGCCCACCGGGGACGTCGTCACCGAGGACACGCCCACCAACCCGGAATCGCCCTACGGTGAGAGCAAGCTGATCGGTGAGTGGCTGATCAGGGACCAGGGCCGGGCCCGGGGGCTGAAACACACGTCGCTGCGGTACTTCAATGTGGTCGGCTCAGGAGCACCGGAGCTCTACGACACAAGCCCGCATAACCTCTTCCCGATCGTGCTGCGGGCGCTCACGGCGGGCCAGACACCGCGCATCAACGGCGTCGACTACAACACGCCGGACGGAACCTGTGTGCGCGACTACGTGCACGTGGCCGATCTGGCCACCTCGCATGTGGCGGCCGCCCAGGCCCTCGCCGCGGGCAAGCCGTTGGAGCGCGTCTACAACCTCGGATCCGGGGACGGGCTGTCCGTGCGCCAGATCATGACCGCGATGGCCAACGTCACGGGGATCGACTTCGAACCGGAGATCGGCCCGCGCCGGGCCGGGGACCCTGACCGGATCGTGGCCGACGGCACGCTGGCCGCCCGCGATCTCAACTGGAAAATGCGCCATTCCGTGGATCAGATGGTCGCGAGCGCCTACGACGCCCAGCGGCACGCAATTTCCGCAGCCAGCTAGCAGCCCGGCCAACCGGCCGGTTCCGGCCTCCGGCGGCGCACCGGGCCGCCGGCGGCGCCCTCAGCGGCTCGCGAGGGCCTTGGACCGGGCGCGGAGCTTCTTGGCGAGCTGGGCGCCCTTGCGGGCCAGCTGGTAGCTGCCGTAGCGGACTTTCCGGACCGGCAGGTCCCACGTTCCGGGGTAGGCGATCCCGCGCCCGCCGAACGATTTCTTGAAGGCCGTGAACCCGGCCCATTTGTGGTCGGGCTGGTCCTCGGGCGCCACACCCCACAGGTCCACGTGCTTGAGGCCCTTTGCCTGGGCGTCCGCGATCAGGGTGACCAGCAGGGGAATGCCTGCGCTGAGCTTGCGGTGCGTGTCATCCAGGGCGGCGTGGGCGTAGGTCCGCGTGTCGGCCGAATCGTAGGCCAGGGCCGCGGCGATCGGATGGCCGTCGAGTTCGGCGATAAACAGCGTCGCGGCGCCGGCTGGCATCAGCGAGCGGGCCACCTGGCTCAGGTACTCGTCGCTTTGCGGCTTGAAGCCGTTGCGGGCGGCCGTCATGTGCAGGAACTCCAGGAGGACGGCGATCTCCGCCGGATCCTGGCTGGAGCGGAACGTCACGCCCTTCTTGTGGATGTTGCGGTAGAGGTTCCGGTTCGCCGGCTTCATGTCCGCGAGGACATCCTTGAAATCGCGGTCAAGGTCAATAATCCAGCTGAGCTCCGGCTGATTGCTGACGGGAGCCGGCTGCAGGCCGCGGCTGCGCAGGACGGTGTGGGCCTCGGAGGCAGTGAACCCTGCGGTGACCGGTTCAACCCGGACAAACACGGCCCCGCTGGCGCGGGCGAGGTCTGTCAGGGCCGCAAGGGCGGCGTCGAACGCTGCGATTGACTCGGCGACCGGACCGTAGGGGGAGTACAGCAGTTTCCCGGCCGGGTTGGATTCCTCGACCGCGAGGAAGCGCCACCCGGGGCCTGACTGTTCGTGGACAGTGCGCCCCAGCGCGCGCAGGAACTGTGCCCATTGCGGGCTCTGCAGGAAATAATCCATGGTGTCATGCTTCCAATGCGGTGGTGACGGCAAAGGCCAGGGCGGTGCCGGTGGCGCCGGAGACGGGGTGGAGGTTGACCGGGGCCTCGGCGGCGGGCAGGAAGGCGCTGGCGCCCCGTTCCAGCCGCAGCTCGCCCTTGGGGGAGTCGAGGCGGACGGAGCCGGCCGTGACGATGACGACGGCGGCACCGGACTGTGCCAGGGGGACGGGCTCGGCGCCGGGTGCCAGAACAATTCGCTGCAGCTGGAATTCCCGGAACGGCGGCCGGAAGAGATCCTGGCCCAGCATCGTGGTCTCGGCGGGGAGCATCGGCACGGCGACGGCCTCGAACGCGACCGTCTTGAGCAGTTCCGGCACGTCCACGAATTTCGGCGTGAGCCCGCCGCGGAGCACGTTGTCCGAGGACGCCATGACCTCGATCCCGAGGCCGTGCAGGTAGGCATGGACGTTTCCGGCCGGCAGGTAGACCGCCTCGCCCGGCGCCAGCGAGATCCGGTTCAGCAGCAGCGAGATCAGGACGCCGGGGTCGCCGGGGTAGTCGCGGTTGAGGTCCACGACCGTGGTCAGCTCCGCCGCGTGCGAGGCCATCGGGGCGCCGGAGACGAGGGCCGCGACGATCGCCGCGGTGGCGCCGGAGACGTCCTCGCCGCCGGCGATGAGCCGTTCAAAGGCCGAGCGCAGGGCGGCCGGTTCGTCCGGCTGTGCCAGGTCTTCGAGCAGCAGCGGAACAAGCGGCGGCAGCTCCAGCCCGGCGAGGTCAAAGCACGCCGCCAGGTGCTCGAAGACCGCGCGGGAAGCGGCTGCCGGACGGAAACCGCACAGCGCCTCGAACGGGGTCAGCGCGAAGATCATTTCCGGCTTGTGGAAGGCATCCTTGTAGTTGCGTTCCGGCGCGCCGCGGTCGACGCCGGCGGCCTCCTCTCGCGCGAAACCCTCGCGGGCCTGCTCGAGTGTCGGGTGCACCTGCAGGGACAAGGGCGATTCGGCCGCAAGGACCTTGAGCAGGAACGGCAGGCGCGGCCCGAAAGCGTCCACGCTCGCGCTGCCCAGGCAGTGCTCCGGATCCCCGGCGATCAAGGCATCCAGCGCGAGCCGTCCGCCGTCGTGCGTTTCGGGCGTGTGCCGCCCGGTGCCGGCCGGCAGTGTCAGTGCGACGGAGGGCGAGTCCGGGTGGGCGCCGATCCAGAGCTCCGCCTCGGGGCCGCCGGAGGCCGGCCGGCCCAGGAGTCCGGCGATGGCCGTCGGGGAGCCCCAGGCGTAGGGCCTGAGGACGTTCTCAAGTTCGTACATGGACGGGTCCCTGTCTTTGAAATGAACTGTCTCGTCAATGAAAAGTGGTCACGCTGGCCGGTCACCCTAGAGCGGCGCGCACTGCCCGTTGGTGGCGACGAGGTCGCGGATGGATTGCTCGTCGCCATTGCGCTTGAACTGGTTGAGCATCTCTTCGGTGATCGGCTCACCGTCCGGCGTGGTGGTCACCGGGGTGAAGTCAGACGTCGACGGCGACGGCGAGGGATCTGTCGCCGGCGCGGCGCCGGCCGCGGACAGCGGACCCGCACCCGTGCCAGGCTGCAGGACCGTGTCATCTGCAGCGGCACCGCTGGACGGGCTGGCCAGCAGTTTGGCCACCCGCGCGTGGATGACGTCGAAGTCCGGGGACGTGGAGAAGGACGCATCGAAATCGGGCGGACCGATGGTCAGGCGGCTGACGTCCTGGCCCTTGGCCTTCATGGCCAGGTCCACGAAGCTGCCGAGCTGGCCGGAGGAGATGTTCGATTCGACCACCTTGGTGCCGGCCTTGGCGATGTCCTCAAACTTGGCCAGCAGGGTTGCCGGGTCGAGCTGCTTCAGCATCGCCTGCTGGACGCACTGCTGGCGCTGGATGCGGGCGTAGTCGTCCACGAATTCCCGGGACCGGCCGTACCAGAGGGCATGGAAGCCGTCGAGGGTCTGGTCGCCGGCCGGAATCCAGCCGTCCGGCATGCCGTGGATGCCGTTGGCTTCATCCACCATTGGTCCGCTGATGGGGACCCAGCCGCCGGCCTTGATCCGGATGCCGCCCATGGCGTCGATGAGCTTGGAAAAACCGTCCATGTCCACCAGCACGTAGGCCTGGACCTTGATGCCCAGCGTTCCGGACACGGCTTCGAGGGTGGCCTGCGCGCCGGGGTCAGCCACTCCGGGGTAGAGATCCTTGTGCTCGTTGGTGACCTCGGTGTTGATGGCGTTGATCAGGCATTCGTCACCGCAGTTGTAGCCCTCCGGATACACCTGGCGCATCGGGGATTCCGCGCTGAACTGGGCATTCTGCAGGTTGCGGGGCACGGAGATGATCGCCGTGCTGCCGGTCTTGGCATCGACGCTGATCACGGAGAGGCTGTCCGGCCGGCGGCCGGTGCGGTCCGCTCCGGCGTCGCCGCCCATCATCAGGAAGTTGTAGCGGCCGTCGGTGGGCTCAAGGGTGGGGCCGGAGCCGGAGAAGATGCTGCCGATGGCGTCGCGGCTGACATTGAGCAGATAGGCCGCGTAGCCCAGGGACCCGCTGCTGAGGATCATGGCCAGCACGAGCGCCAGCACCACCGCGGGACGGATCGTGGGCGTGAGCAGCCCGGGCCGGATCAGGCGCAGGGTGTTCAGGAACAGGGCGGCCCAGCCGATGGCAAGGAAGGCGAGGCCGAGCACCAGCAGGAGCGAGGGAACGGGGCCGGCGAGGATGTTGATCAGGGTGGAGCGGGACACCAGCAGGAGCAGCACGGCCAGCAGGGCCAGCGCCCAGACAGTGAGGGTCACGCGCAGCGCGGCCCGGCCGAGCCGGCGCTTGCCCGCCACGATCTGGGCGCTGCCGGGAACCAGCAGCGTCATGAGGATCAGGACGAACGCCCGCTTGGTCAGCACCGGGGCCGGGGCGCCGGACGGATGCCGGACCGGGTTGCCCAGTGCCCGCCCGGGCTGGCCAGGGCCCTCAGTGCGGTGCGCAGGGGCGTAGCTGCTGCTCATGCCGGGATTCCTAATGGCTGCCTTTTTGGCTGGGCGTTTGGCTGCTGCGCGTTTGGCTGCTGCGCGTGGTGACGTTTCCTTCGGCGAACACTTCGCTGACCTTGTGGCGCAGGCTCGCACCCTTCCGGGTCGCGACGTCGTTGAGTTCCTGGGCGAACTCCAGGAGGTCGGCGCGGAGCTGGACGGCGAGTTCGTCCGTGCCCGAGGCCAGCATGCGCACGGCCAGGAGGCCGGCGTTGCGCGCCCCGCCGATCGAGACCGTGGCGACCGGCACGCCGGCCGGCATCTGCACGATGGACAGCAGGGAATCCATGCCGTCCAGGGTCTTCAGGGGCACGGGGACGCCGATCACCGGCAGCGGGGTGACCGAGGCGAGCATGCCGGGAAGGTGCGCGGCGCCGCCGGCTCCGGCGATGATGAGGCGAAGGCCGCGCTCGTGGGCGCTCTGGCCGTAGCGGATCATCTCCGTGGGCATCCGGTGGGCCGAGACGACGTCGGCTTCGAACGGGATCCCGAACTCCGCCAGGGCTTCGGCGGCGGCTTCCATGACCGGCCAGTCCGAGTCCGAGCCCATGACGAGGCCTACGATCGGGGTTTCTGCGCTGCTGGGTGCGGGGCTCATGCGGTCTCCTCGGAGGTTGCCGGCATTGTGCCGGCGTGGGCCCGGCCGTTCCGGATGATGTCGGCCACGGCGGTGGCCCGCTGCCGCACGGAGTCGACGTCGGCGGCTGAGGTCCCGACCAGGTTGACGTGGCCGATCTTCCGGCCGGGCCGGACGGCCTTGCCGTAGCAGTGCACCTTCGCGGCCGGTTCGCTGGCCAGGGCGGCGGGGTAGGCGGAATAGAGGTCCTCGTTGGCGCCGCCCAGGAAGTTTTTCATCACGACGACGGGCCCCAGGAGGTCCGTGGCGCCCAGCGGCAGGTTCAGGATGGCCCGCAGGTGCTGCTCGAACTGGCTCGTCACCGAGCCGTCCTGGGTCCAGTGCCCCGTGTTGTGCGGGCGCATGGCGAGCTCGTTGATCAGGAAGCCGGCACCCACGCCCGGGGTCTCGAAGAGTTCGACGGCCATGACACCTGTCACGCCGAGCTCGTTGGCGATCCGGACCGCGGCGTTCTCCGCGGCCGCGGCCACATCGAGGGGAATGTCCAGGGCGGGGGCAATCACTTCATCGCACACCCCGTCCACCTGGATGGTGTGCACCACCGGCCAGGCCCGTGATTCACCGTCCGGGGTCCTGGCGACCATGGCCGAGAGCTCGCGGCTGAATTCCACCTTGGCTTCGGCCAGCAGGGGGGACATGGCCTCGAACCAGTCGGCGGAGCCGGCAGCGTCCTCGGCCGAGGACACGATCCGCACGCCCTTGCCGTCGTAACCGCCGCGGGGCGTCTTCAGGACCACCGGCCAGCCGGTCTCCTCGCCGAAGGCAACGAGGTCCGCGACGTTGGCGACGGCGGCCCACTTCGGGTTGGGCAGCTCGAGCCGGTCGATCGCGGCGCGCATCACGAGCTTGTCCTGGGCGTTGACCAGGGCATCCGGACCGGGGTGGACGTTCACGCCGGCGCCGATCAGGGACCGCAGGTGCGCCGTGGGGACGTGTTCGTGGTCGAAGGTCAGGACGTCCAGGCCGCGGGAGAACTCGAGCAGCTGCTCCAGGTCCTTGTAGTCACCGACCGGGGCGTTGGCCACGGCAGAGACTGCGGAGACGTCATCGCCTTCGGCGAGGACACGGAGCTCGAAGCCAAGGGCGGTCGCGGCAGGGGCCATCATGCGGGCAAGCTGGCCGCCGCCAACAACACCGATTACAGGAAAAGTCACAAGTCCCAGCCTACCGAAAACCTCACCGGAACCCGGCTTTTGGGCTTGGCGACCGCGGGACCAGTACCGATTTGGCGGTTCCGTGCCCCCTCAGGCACCGCCCGGCGTCGGGTGCGCAGCGAGCCATCTCACGGTCCCGCGCGGGCAAACTCCCGGGAAACGGCGCTAAAATGGCAGTTTGGCCCAATGGCCGACAGTTCCAAAAGGCCACGGAGGGTCATGATTACTATACTTAACGAGCGCATGCGCGGGCTGGCCTCGCTGTTCTGGCGCGAAGTGGCCAAATTTGGCGCCGTCGGCGGCATCGCGTTCGTCATCGACAACGGCCTCACGTATTACCTGATGCACGGTCCCATGACCGACAGCGAGGCCAAGGCCCGCTTCTTCGGGGCCAGTGTCGCCACCGTGTTCTCGTGGATTGCGAACCGTTTTTGGACGTTCCGGCACCGCCGGCAGGCCAACGTTCTGCGCGAGTTCGTGATGTTCGTCATCATCAACGGGATCGGCATCGGCATCTCTACCGGCCTCACCGCCATCGCGAAGTACGGCATGGGCATTACCGACAAGAACATGCTCTTCCTGGCCGGGGTCGCCGGCATCCTGGTCGCCACAGTGGTCCGCTTCTTTGCCTACCGCTTCCTCGTGTTCAACCAGGAACTCGACGCCGAGCCGGAGTTCTCGCACGACCATGAGATCATCGAGCGGCACCCGCACGCCCGGACTGGCGCCGGCGTTCCCCGGGAAGCCGTCAAGGATCCGGACCTGCCCGGCCCGCCGGCCTGACGCCCGGTTTTCCCTGTTACTCAAGTCCCGCACTCACTGCGGTCCCGCTGTCACTGCGGTCCCGCTCTCACTGCGGTCCCGCCGTTACTGAGCCCCGGCTGTCCCTGTTGCTCAGACCCCGGTTGCTCAGGTACCGCTGATCCGCTCGGCGGCCCGCAGCTTGTCGGTCACCTCCACGTCGGGGTGCACCAGGACGATTGAACCGTCGGCCTTCCAGGTTCCCAGCGACTGCGCCAGGACCGCCTCGAGGCCTTCCGCCGCCGGAACCAGCAGCCGCTCCCCGGTATCTCGGGCCGCGGCAAAATCGTCCAGGAGTGCGCCGTGCGCATGGACCGTGCCGTCCGAGGTGCGGAGGGCCAGGCGTTCTGCCTCCGGGTCGAGGTGGGGCATGAAGATGTCGCCATGGGAGCGGACCTCCGCGGCGTAATCGAGGACGCCGGTGGGCAGTTCGCCTGTCCACCGCATGGCCAGCGCCGGCAGCGACACAGCCAGGACGGCGTCGAATCCGCCCGCGGCGGCGCCGGGACCCGGGTCCGCGGTGGCCAGCAGTTCCGCCTCCGCGTCGTCGAACACCACTTCCATGCCGAGCTGCCAGGCCGCCAGGGCCAGGATCACTGACTTCCAGTGCGCGGGCAGGTCCAGGCGCAGCCGCGTGCCGGGCTCGGCGTCGAGTTCGTCCTGCAGCAGGTTGGAAGTCTTGGCCACCCAGTTGTCCAGCACGCGGCCGGAGAGCTCAACCCGCTCCGAATCGGGGCCGTACCAGGTCAGCCGGGGCGAGGTGGACTGGCCGGACCGCAGTGCAGTCATCAGTTCGATTGCCGGAATGCTCATGCCTTCATCTTGCCACGGCCCCTTCGGCCGCCAGTGCTGTGACGTCCGTCATAGCGGCGGCGTCCCGCCTGCCGCGACCTTGGTCCGGGGTGCTGGGAATTTCCCGTGAATCCAATGAAAACTCCCAGAAGTGCTCAGTACCCTGATTATTCCGCGTGATCCCGCGGGCGGGGCGAAAAAATTGCCGGGCGTGGCGTACCTGCACTTTGTGTATCAAGTTGATTATTATCTCCGCCGTGGCTTGACTCCCGGATACTTACACGCGTGTAATTAGTTATCTAAAGCCACTGCACATAAACCGGTACTCAACCGAGTGCCAAGGGGGTCTTGCAGTGGCTGCAAATCAGGAGGGGGACGCCATGGGGCTAGCAGAGCGTATCCATGAAGATGCCGTAGTTGCCGGCCAGGCCACGGCGAAATACCGGTCACGCGGCGTGCCGAGTGACTGGTATGTAGATCCGGCCGATCCGGACGCGGCTGATCGCTATAACGAACACAGCAAGGACTCCCTGCAGGATGCGGCCACGGCCTTCCTCGCAGCGCACGATGAACTGCTCGCCGGCCCGGATCATGACACTGATCCCCTCGACCCGCCGATGGAGCTCCAGTCTCCCGGTTCCGGCACCACCGCGCAGCCGGTCTGGATCGGGCTGCCGTCCCGGCAGGATTTTGACGACGAGGGCGAGCTCGGCTGGCAGACCGATGCCCTGTGCGCCCAGACGGACCCCGAAGCCTTCTTCCCTGAAAAGGGCGGCTCCACCCGCGACGCCAAGAAAGTCTGCGGCGCCTGCAACGTGCGTTCCCAGTGCCTCGAGTACGCCTTGTCCAACGACGAGCGTTTCGGGATCTGGGGAGGCCTCTCCGAGCGCGAGCGGCGCCGGCTTAGGAAGCGAGCAGTCTAATTCTTCAGGAAGTACGAGTCACCGCCGTCGTGGTCTCCCACGACGGCGGTGATTTTCTCCCCAGGACCCTTGCGGCGCTGGCGTCCCAGACACGGCCCGTCGATGCCGTCATTGGGGTCGACACCGGCTCCCGCGACCACTCCGCCGCCCTTCTCGAGCAGGAATTGGGCAAGGCCAACGTCACCGCCTTTGACCAGCCAAAATCCGGTTTCGGCGGGGCGGTCACGGCCGGGCTCAAGGCACTGGCGCCGTGGCCCGCAGACGCCGCCGCGCCGGGCGGCGACTGGATCTGGCTGCTGCACGACGACGCCGCACCGGCACCCGAGGCCCTCGCCGAACTCCTCCACGCGGTCGAGCGCGCACCGTCCGTCACGGTGGCGGGCTGCAAGCAGCTGGACTGGCATGCAGGGCGGCGGCTGATCGACGTCGGTCTCTCGACGAGCCGCTGGGCCGAGCGGCTGACGCTGATCGACGCCGACGAGCTCGACCAGGGCCAGTACGACGGCCGCAGCGATACCTTTGCCGTCAATTCCGCCGGCATGCTGGTCCGCCGCGACATCTGGGAGGAGCTCCGGGGCTTTGATCCGGCCCTCCCCGGAAGCGGCGACGACGTCGACTTCTGCTGGCGCAACCGCCTCGCCGGGCACCGCGTGGTGGTGGTTCCGAGCGCGAGGATGTTCCATGTCTCGCACCGTCCGCACGCACTGGGCAACGCGACCGCTGCGCGCAAGGCACAGGTCCATCTGCGGCTCAAGCACGCGGCCGGCTGGAAAGTCCCGCTGCACGCCGTCGGCGCCCTCCTGGGCAGCCTTTTCAAACTCGTCCTGAGCATCGCGGTCAAGGACCCGGGCCACGGGTTCTCCCAATTGCTCGCCACCTTTGGCGCGCTGGGCCGCCCGGCCGCGGTGATCCGGGGACGTCGCAACGCCGCGCGCACCCGCAAGATCCGGCGCTCCGTCATGAAGGGACTGCAGACGCCGCGCCGCGAGGTTTGGGCGCACCGGCGCTCCCTGATTGAGGCGCTCGGCGCGGACGACTTCGGTCCCGGGCCCACCGGTGCCGACCAACTGGCAGAGCAGCCTACCGGCGACACCGACGACTTCGCCGCCATCGCCACCCCGGACCGCGGCTGGGTGGGCAACGGCGCCGTACTGGCCGTAGTCCTGACCCTGGCCGTCTCCCTGACGGGACTGCTCAGCCTCTTCAGCGCCCCGGCAGTGTCCGGCGGCGCGCTGATCCCGGTCTCATTGCGCCTCTCCGAAATCTGGGGCCATGCCTCCGCGTGGTGGATCAGTCTCGGCGCGGGCCTGCCAGGCCACGGGGATCCCTTCGGCTACCTCCTGTGGGTGCTGGGAGTGCTCGGTGCCGGCGACGCCAACGGCGCGGTCGGGTGGCTGCTGATTCTTGCGATGCCGCTGTCCGCGCTGGGCGCGTGGTTCGCCGCAGGCGCCCTGACCACACGCAGAAGCCTGCGCCTCGCGGCCGCCCTGGTGTGGGCCGGGGCGCCGGCCCTCCAGGTGTCCCTCAACCAGGGCCGGCTGGGCGCCTTGCTTGCCCATGTCATGATCCCGGTTGTGGTCCTGGCGCTGCTCCGGGCGACCGGCACGGCCACGGGCCACGGCGTCCATGCCGCCCCGGCACCGGGCCAGGGACGGCTCACGCCCCTGCCCGCCGCCCGCCCCGGCGTCAACGGGACCCCCTCGTGGACGGCCGCGGCGGCCGCAGGCCTCGCGCTGGCAGTGGTCACTGCCGCGGCGCCGTCGCTGCTGGTGCCATCCATCGTCGTCGTTGCCCTGTGCGGTCTGCTTCTGGGCCGCCGCGGCCGCACGGTCTGGTGGGCGCTCCTGCCCAGCCTGGCATTGTTCCTGCCGTTCGCCTTCTCTGCACTGGACCGGCCGCGGGCGCTCCTGGCCGACCCGGGTCTGCCGCTCGGTTTCGACGCCGCCCCGCTGTGGCAGCAGGCCCTGGGCCAGCCGCTGAGCTTCGACGCCGGCGGCGGACTGACCGGACTCAGCGCCTTCGCCGGGCCCGCCGCGGGGGCGACCGGACTGGCCGGGCTGCCGTGGGCACTGCTGCTGGCCCTGCTGTTCGGGCTGCCGGTGCTGCTGCTGGCCCTCACCGCACTCTTCATGCCGCGCAGGCTTGTCCTGGCGGGACGAACCTGGACGGCTCGCTGCCTGTGGGCCGTGGCCGTCCTGATGCTGGCCGGCGGCTGGCTCGCCGGGCACGTCGCCTCCGGCGCCAGCGCCGACGTCCTGGTCACGCCGTTCCCCGGCCCCGCCGTTTCCGCGGCCGCCTTCGCGCTCCTCGGCGCGGCCCTCATCGCCGCCGAAGGACTCCTGGACGCCGCCGACCGGACCGCCGGGGCCGGGCTGGCACGCAAGGTCCTGGTCCGCGGCACGGCCACGGCAGCCCTGATCCTGCTGCTGGCCGCCCCGCTGGCCGGATCCACCATGTGGACAGCGCAAAACCTGCTGCAGCCCACGGCGCTGTCACCCGTCCTGTCACAGCCGTCGACGCCCACCGGAGAGCCGGCCGGTCTCGGGACCCCGAGGCTCGTTCAATCGGCCCAGGCCCGCACCCTTCCCGCCACCGCAGTTGACCGCGGCGAGGGGACGGAACAGTCCAGGACCCTGCTGATCTCCAGCAACGAGGACGGAAGCTTCGACGCCTCGCTCATGCGCGGCGCCGGCACCACCCTGGACGCCCTGTCCACCATCGCCGCGGCGCGCAGCATCATGGGGGACCCGGGCCAGGAGACGGTCCGCGACGACGACGCCGTCGCCTCATCGCTCCGAAACGTCGTGGCCACCATTGTGGCCGGCGAGGGCGTGGACCCGCGCGGAGACCTCGAGCGGCTCGGCGTCGGATTTGTCGTGCTCCGGGTCGCGGATTCGGCCTCCGAGTTGACCGCCAGCCGCATGGACGCCGTCCCCGGACTGGTCGCCGTCGGGCAGACAGGTACGGGCTGGCTCTGGCGGGTCAGCCCGCAGGAAGGGCCCGGCATCAAGGCCTCCGACGTCGCCCACCGGGTCCGTGTGGTGGACGGCGCCGGCGCGGCCATCGGCCTGCTCCCGTCAGAGGAAGTCTCCGCGGCGGGAACCGTCCCGGCCGGGCCCGAGGGCCGCCTGGTGGTGCTTGCCGACCGGGCCGATCCGGGCTGGAGCGCCTGGCTCGACGGCCGCCGCCTGACGTCCACGACGTCGGGATGGGCCCAGGCCTTCACACTGCCCGCCCAAGGCGGCCAGTTGAGCATCCGTTACGAAGCGCCCTGGGCCGTCGTTACCGGAATCACGCAGGCCGTCGTGATCGGCCTGACCATCCTCCTGGCCGTGCCCATGCCTGCCCGCCGGTCCAACGCCGGCCTGTCCAGGGACGAAGCCTCCCTGCGTAAGGAACACCAGCATGTCTAAGGGCGACAACGGAAACCAAAGCAAAAACCCAGGCGACCCGGCCCCGGAAACCTCCGCGACCGCAGGCGCCTCCGACGCCGATTCGCCAGACCCCGGCCCGCCCGGTGCCAGTACGTCCGACGCCGGCAACCTCCCGGCCGGGGCGAAGCAGCGGAAGAAGGGCGTGCCTCGGGGCGGCGTGATCGGCGGAGTCCTCTCCGCGGTGGCACTCGTTGCCGCGGGCGCTGGCCTCGTGTCGGCGGCATCGCTGGCGCCCCAGAGCCCCGCCAGCCGGCAACTTGAGCCCCCTGTTGCCTCGGTGCCGGCCGGCAGCAGCGTCGGAGTCTGCCCGGGCCCGGCCCGGCTGCTCGAAGGCACCCCCGTGGGCACCGACCCCCAGTTCAGCCCGGAATCCGGCACCGCGAAGACCGCTGTCAGTGCCGCCGTGCTCGGCTCAAGCGCGGGCGTCGTTCCCGGCAGCAGGCTGGCCCCGCTCAAGGGTGCACCGCTCGCCGAGATCGCCAAGGACGCTCCGGCTTCGCCCACAGCCTCCGAGCCTGCGGCCCGCACACCCGTACTGCTTGCCGGCGTCGTATCCCAGCGCGAGGTGGACAGCATCAGCGTCCTGAGCGCCAATGCCCAGGACAACCACCAGGCAGCCGCCGGCGCCGTCCTGAGCTACACGGCCGAGGACGGGGACCTCCAGGGGTCCGCGGCGGCCGCCTGCCAGCAGCCCGGCAACGATCTCTGGCTGGTCGGCGCCAACACGGCCCTGGGCCGGTCCGCCGTCCTGAACCTCACCAATGCCTCCAGCACGCCGGCGACGGTGAGCCTGGATCTCTTTGGCTCCGAGGGCCAGATCCAGGCGCCCGGAAGCCGTGGCCTGCTCGTGGCTCCCGGCAGCTCCCGCTCCATCGTCCTGGCCGGGCTCGCGCCGGGACAGGAACGGCTCGGCGTGCGGGTCCGCAGCACCGGCGGCCCGGTGGCTGCCGTCATCCAGCAAAGCGTGCTCCGTGGCCTCACGCCCGGCGGTGTCGACTTCATCACCCCCGGCACAGCCCCGTCGGTCAGCCAGGTCGCCTCCGGCCTCGAGATCCAGGATTCGGCTGCCCTGGCCACCCTCACGGCGAAGCCCGGCTTCGCCGACGCCGGACCGGCCCTGGAAATCGCCGTGCCCGGGGCGGCCGATGCCGTCGTCGAGGTCAAGCTGTACGGACGCGACGGCCAGAAGGCCCTGCCCGGCGGCGGCGTGGTCACGGCGAAAGCCGGAGCGGTCACGGAGGTTTCCCTGGCGGGTGTTCCGGCCGGGACCTACACCGTGGCGGCGAGCTCGGATGTCTCCTTCGCGGCTACCGCCCGGCTCACACACGGGCTGAAGTCCGAGGACGCCGCGGACATCGCGTTTTCCGCTGCCTCGGCCCGGCTGGGCAACCAGCACATCGTGACGGTTCCCGGCTCGGGCGACCGGCAGCTCGTTTTCGGCGCACCCGAAGGCCAGGCGAGCGTCTCCTACGCACCCATCACCGCGGACGGCAAGATCCGTGCCGCCGCCACGGCAGAAATTGCCGGCGAAACCACCGTGGCCATCAAGATCCCCGCAGACGTGGACGGCTCGCCGCTCGTGGGCTACGTGGTGTCCGCCGCGGGGGACCCGGCGTACGGTGCGCTACTCCTGGGCCGGGACGGCAGGCAGGACATTTCCACGGTGGCCGTGGCCCCGGAAGCTGCAGGACAACAGAAGGTCCCCGTCACGCTGGGGTACTGAGCCGGCTGCGGCACAGCGGCCCGGAGCGGGCCAGAACACAGGGCGCCAGCGAGCTGGGAACGGCTAGTACCGGCGGCGGTAGACCGGGTCGAGGGACTCCGGGGGCACGCCGAGCATCTCGGCCGTGTATTCCACGACGACGTCATGGACGAGGTCCTGGAGCTCGTCCCGGGTCCCGCACGCCTGCTCCACCACCCGGCGGTACAGCGTGATGACCGGTCCGTCCTCGGCCGTCGCCGCCGTGAAGGCCCCCATCGGCGCGGGGGTGCGGTCCGCCACGAGCTGCTCCAGGCCCGGGGGGATCTCGTCAACGGCGAAGCGGACGCCGTCCAGGGGTTTGCCCCAAATGTCGTGGAGCCGCTGGGCCGAGTCCAGGACAAAGTCATCGAAACGGTCCGAACGGGTCCGGTAGCCCGGCAGCGTGGGGAGCATGAGCTCGCCGCGAAGCCCCCGGCCGTGCCGGTTCCTGCGGCGCTGCCTGAAGTTCTTTCCCCGGACAGCGGTGGACGACCCGGTCAGGGGCGCCCCGGCGGGGCCGTAACCGGCGCCTGCGCGTCCGGCGTCGGGGTCAGCCAACCGGACCGTAAAACCCGAATCGTGGTGCGATGACTGCATATCATGACTCTAAACCCGCGGATTGATTTACGCGACAAGGGCCAGACGGCGATCCGCCGCCACACCGCCGCGGAATAGACACCAGCGTTTCAATGCGTGGCCCCGGCGCGAGGGAGAGTAGTCTGTGATGTCGTGGGTGCAATTCGTCTTTGTTCGAGGTCTGCCTGCCGCAATTCGGCGGTGGCCACTTTGACGTACGTATACGCCGACTCGACGGCCGTCCTGGGGCCGCTAGCCACGTACGCCGAACCGCACTGCTACGACTTGTGTGAACAGCACGCCGACTCGCTGACCGTCCCGCGCGGCTGGGAAGTCATGCGGCTGGCGATGCCGGCCACGCCGGCCGGTCCCGGCCCCGACGACCTCCTGGCCCTCGCCAACGCAGTCCGCGAGGCTGCCTCCCGCCCGGCTGCGGCGGAACCCGCGAAAGGGCAGCGCACCCTGCACCCCGCCCTGGAAGCGCCGGCCCCGGCCGAGGGCACCCGGCGCGGGCATCTGCGGGTCCTTCGCGAACCCTCGTAGCGCGCCAACTGGCGGTAGGGTGGAAACTGCAAAAAGCCGTCAGCCACCGGCGCCCTTTCCCGGCGCCCACCAGGGAGCGTTCACTATGCCCAAGCTCAGTCCCGAACTGTTGTCTGTCCTGCGATGCCCCGTCACCGGGTCGGTCCTGGTACAGGAAGGCGACGAACTCGTCACCGTGACGGCGGATGAATCCGGGAACAAGCTGCGGTACAGGATCGAGGACGGCATCCCGCTGCTACTGCCGCCGGAACTCCAGCCCGCGACGGCGGCGCCCGCCGATCAGGCTGATGCCGGGCAGCACGACGCCGGGCCGCGCCACGCGGCGGAATAACGCGCGCCCACTAAACCCGCCGGACACCCATCGCGGACGCCGCCGGCAGCGAATGACTGCTTAGCCCCAGAACCAGCTGGACTCACCCAGCTCCAGACACGCAAGCCACCGGCCACAACAAAGGATTCACATGACTTTCGATTACAAGATTGCGGACATTTCCCTGGCCGAGGCGGGACGCCACCAGATCCGCCTCGCCGAGCACGAGATGCCCGGACTCATGTCCCTGCGCGAGGAGTTCGGTGCCAGCCAGCCGCTCAAGGGCGCCCGCATCGCCGGCTCGCTGCACATGACGGTCCAGACCGCCGTGCTGATCGAGACCCTGACGGCGCTCGGCGCCGAAGTCCGCTGGGCCTCCTGCAACATCTTCTCCACCCAGGATGAGGCCGCCGCCGCGGTGGTGGTCGGCACCGGCACCGTAGAAAACCCCCAGGGTGTCCCCGTCTTCGCCTGGAAGGGCGAGACGCTGGAGGAATACTGGTGGACGGCCCAGCAGATCCTCACCTGGCCCGGCGCCGACGCCAACCCTGAGCTGGGTCCGAACATGATCCTGGACGACGGCGGCGACGCCACCATGCTGGTCCACAAGGGCGTCGAATTTGAGGCCGCCGGCGCCGTGCCCGCTGCCGCCGAGGACGAGTCCGAGGAAGGCCGGGTCTTCCTCGACGTGCTGCGCGCCTCGCTCCAGGCCGACCCGCAGAAGTGGACCCGCATCGGCTCGCTCCTGCTCGGCGTCACCGAGGAAACTACCACCGGCGTGCACCGCCTGTACCAGCTCGCGGAGCAGGGCAAGCTGCTCTTCCCGGCGATCAACGTCAACGACTCCGTCACCAAGAGCAAGTTCGACAACAAGTACGGCATCCGCCACTCCCTGCCGGACGGCATCAACCGTGCCACCGACGTCCTGATGGGCGGCAAGGTCGCCGTCGTCTGCGGTTACGGCGACGTCGGCAAGGGCGCAGCGGAGGCCTTTCGCGGCCAGGGTTCCCGGGTGATCGTCACCGAAATCGATCCGATCTGCGCGCTCCAGGCAGCCATGGACGGCTACCAGGTGGCGAAGCTCGAATCCGTCCTCAGCGAGGGCCACATCTTCATCACCACCACCGGCAACAAGGATGTCATCATGGCGCACCACATGGCCGGCATGCGTGACAAGGCGATCGTGGGCAACATCGGCCACTTCGACAATGAGATCGACATGGCCGGACTGGCCCGGGTCCCAGGCGTCAGGAAGGTCGAGATTAAGCCGCAGGTCCACGAGTGGGTCTTCGACGCAGGCACGGATGCCGAGCGTTCCATCATTGTCCTCTCCGAAGGCCGCCTGCTGAACCTCGGCAACGCCACCGGACACCCCTCCTTTGTCATGAGCAACTCCTTCGCCAACCAGACGATCGCCCAGATTGAACTGTTCACGAAGGCCGGCCAGCCGGAGGGCGAGCGCGAATACGAGAAGCAGGTCTACGTGCTGCCGAAGATCCTGGACGAGAAGGTTGCGCGCCTGCACCTGGGCGCCCTCGACGTGGAGCTGACCGAGCTGTCCAAGGAACAGGCCGAGTACCTGGACGTCGAGGTGGCAGGGCCGTACAAGCCTGGCCACTACCGCTACTAGGAACCCACCAAAAGGGCCCCGGACGAGCGTCCGGGGCCCTATTTTGTGACCGTTTTGGGGGCCCTTTTGTAACCGGATCGTGGTCGAATCGGACCGGGGTTCCAAGGTAACTCGCATATGCTGGCAAGATGACGTGTGGAAACGCCCGGGTCCTGTGATGGCCCTGAAAACCTGGAGTCCCGGCCGCAAAATCGCCTTGCTGGGGGTGCTCTGCGCCCTGGCTGCCGGCGGCGGAGCCTTCGCCGCGGCGGCACCGGGGCTGGCCCAGTCCGCGATTTCCTCCGAGGCTGGATCCCCGGCCCGGACGACGCCGGGGCTCGCCGTCCCGGTGGTTGCCCCCGCGGAACTCGCCGTCACACCCGCCGACGAGGCCAAGCAGGTCAACCCGGCGACGCCGGTATCCCTCAAGGTCACCAACGGCCGCATTGACCGTGCGGCCCTTACCAGCGCCGACGGCGACACGGTCGACGGCACGCTCAGCGCGGACGGGGCGGCCTGGACTTCGTCCGGCGACCTCGCGTTCAACACCCGCTACAGCTACACGTACTCCGTGGTGGACGACGCGGGACGCCAGACCCACAGCACGCGGACATTCACCACCGTCTCGACGGCCAACGAGGCCGACGCCGCGATCTACCCCCTGGACGGGATGAAGGTGGGCGTGGCCCAGCCCCTGCAGATCACCTTCAGCGAGCCGGTCCTGAACCGGGACGCCGTCGAGAAGGCCATCAAGATCACCTCCACGTCCGGCCAGAAGGGAGACTTCCGCTGGTTCAGCAAGAACACAGTCCGGTACCGGCCGGAGGCCTTCTGGGCCGCCAACAGCACCATCACCATGGAGATGAAGATGTTCGGCGTCGAACTGGGCAACGGGCAGGTCGGCAACTTCAACAAGACCGTCACCATCCACATCGGGGACAAGAAAGTGGCCGTCGCCGACGCCAAGGCCCATACCTTCTCGGTGAGCATCAACGACAAGCCGGTGGGGCAGTGGCCGGCGACCATGGGCGACACCCGGTTCCCCTCGGCCCGGGGCTTCCTGGTATTCATGGAGAAGCACCGCGTGGAGCACATGGATGCCTCCACGATCGGGCTCAAACCGGGGGACCCGGCCTATTACGGACAGCTTGACGTCAATTACGCCACGCGCCTGACGCCCAGCGGGGAGTTCATCCACCAGGCGACGGACACCGCGATGCCGTACCTGGGCAAGGCGAACCTCTCCCACGGCTGCATCGGCCTGGGCCCGGACGGGGCGCAGTGGGTCTTCGACAACATGACCACGGGCGATGTCGTCCAGGTGGTGAACACCGAGGGGGACTACGCCAACTACGATGACGGATTCGGGGATTGGAACATCCCCTGGTTCCAATACGCCAACTGACGGGGTGGCACCTCGCCGAGCCCAATCCTCTGACGGTAGGCTCGGAGCCAGATAAGTTGCGCAGCCAGGCGCAGGCCGGGCAGCACGAAAGCCTACGGAAGCGAAGCTCCACGTGACTGACAAAAGTCCTACCACTCCAGACCATCCGGATCCGCACCTGGATCCGACGGACGACACCGACGAGCCGGCGTTCGACTGGATGAAGCCGGCCTCAGCCGCCAAGTCCGCGCCCAATTCCACAGAGAAGTCCACCGAGAAGTCCACCGCCAGCACGGCCGCCGGCACAGCCGCGGCCGTAAGCCCGGCCGCGCCGTCGCCCGCCGCGTCCACGGCGGGCCAGCCGGAGAGCCGCGCCGACCGCAAGGCGGCCGAGGCGACGGCAGGCCAGCCGGAGGCAGTCCAGCCGGATACAGTCCAGCCGGATACAGTCCAGCCGGACGCCGAGAAATCCGGGGTACCCGCCGGCACGGCGCAGGAGGATATCGAGCGCCGCAACGCCGAGCGCCGCACTGCAGAACGCGAGCAGGCCGCCAGGACCAAGCCGGTCCTCCCGCGGGTGATGCAGGTGCTGCTCGCCGTGATCTACCCGCTCATCCTGCTGGTGCTGGCAGTCCGCGCCGTGACCAGCCCCATGTTCCTTTGGGTCGAATACAACCGTCCGGGCTTCCCCGGCGACGGCTACGGCTTCAGCACGGATGACCGCATGACCTACGGCTCCTACGCGGTGGACTACCTCAGCAACTGGTCGGGTCCGCGCTACCTCGGCGATCTTGTGGACCAAAGCGGGGAGCGGCTGTTCAGGGACGGCGAGGTCAGCCACATGGCCGACGTCAAGGCTGTCATCCTGTCGACCTTCGGTGCCGGCACCCTGCTGATCCTGCTGGGCCTGGTTGCGGTGATCTACCTGAAGCGGAAACGCAGGGGCGGAGTCCGCCGCGGCCTGTTCGCCGGCTCGATCGTCACCCTCGCGATCATCATCGGCCTCGGAACCCTCGCCGCGCTCGGCTGGGAGCAGTTCTTCACCGATTTCCACCGCATTTTCTTCGCCAACGGGACCTGGACGTTTTCGCTCCAGGACACCCTGATCCGGCTGTTCCCTGGCCAGTTCTGGATGGACGCAGGGATCGTCATCGGAGCCCTCGTCCTGCTTGCTTCCCTTCTCACCCTCATCCTGACCTGGCCCACGCGCCGGCGCCGCGGTCTTGGCAAGAAGGCGGCCGACGCGTCCACGGCCACGGATACTGAGAAAAACGACACGGAGACCGACACGAAGACCGCCACGGCGACAGCCACCGGCGCGGACACCGTTGACACCGCAGGGGCTGGTCCCGTGGCGGACGGCACGGCAGGAAGCACCGGCAACACCGGCAACGAGGAAACGGGCACAGCACGCACCCGGCACACCGTCTAGGGGAGAATCTGCCCTAGACGGGCTCAGCGGTAGATGCGGTTGATGTGCTCCTCGTAATCCCGCACGACGGCGGCCCGCTTGAGTTTGAGCGAAGGCGTCAGATGCCCCGATTCCACCGTAAAGTCGGCGTCCAGGACGACGAAGCTGCGGATGGATTCGGCCTTCGAGACCGTCAGGTTCGCCTCGTCAATGGCGCCCTGGATCGAGGCCCGGACGCTCTCATCGGCGGCGGCTTCGGCCGGACCCATGACGGGCACTTTCCGGGCGGTGCACCAGTTCTGCAGGCCTTCCGGGTCCAGGTTGACCAGTGCCGAGACAAACGGCCGGCCGTCGCCAATGACCACGGCCTGTCCCACCAGCTGGTGCTCCCGGATCTTCTCCTCGAGCGGGCCCGGGGCGACGTTCTTGCCGCCGGCGGTGACCAGCAGGTCCTTCTTCCGGCCCGTGATGGTCAGGAACCCGTCCTCGTCGAGGGAGCCGAGATCGCCGGTCCGGAAGAACCCGTCCACGAACGCCTCAGCATTGGCGGCCGCGTTGGCATGGTAGCCCTTGAAGACGCCGATGCCCTTGACCAGGATCTCGCCGTCGTCGGCCACCCGGACCGTGGTTCCCGGTACCGGGATGCCCACAGTCCCCACCTTGGTCCGGGCCGGAGTGTTGGCCGTGCACGGCGCCGTGGTTTCGGTCAGGCCGTAGCCTTCCAGCACGGGGATGCCCGCTCCGCGAAAGAAATGGGCGTCACGGGAGCTGAGCGGGCTGGCGCCGGAGACCGTGTACCGCAGCTGGCCGCCGAAGGCCTGCCGCAGCCTGGGGTACAGCAGCCGGTCGAAGAGTGCGTGCCGGGCGCGCAGGAGGAGCCCGGGCCCGGTGCCGTCACCCCGGGAAGCGGCGTCCAGGGCCTTGGAGTAGTCGATCGCGGCCGCCGCTGCCGCCGTGAAGCCGCGCTCCTTGCCGGCGGCGGCAGCCTTTTGCGCGGCCCCGGCGTAGACCTTTTCGAAGATCCGGGGGACCACCAGCAGGAAGGTGGGCCTGAAGCTGGCCAGGTCTTCCAGGAGCTCCTTGGCGCTGGCGGTGTGGCCGACGGTGGTGCCGGAGCTCAGGCAGATCACCTGCACCGCCCTGGCCAAAACGTGCGCCAGGGGCAGGAACATCAGCGTCCGGGAGCGCGGCTGCAGGAGGAGCTCCGGCAGGAACAGGACGATATTCTTCGCGACCAGGGCAAAGTTGGCGTGGGTGATCTCGCAACCCTTGGGCTTGCCGGTGGTGCCTGAGGTGTACACCAGGGACGCCACGTCCGCGAGGGACGCCGTACTCCGGTGGCGTTCGAGCTCGGCGTCGGTGACCCCGGTGCCGGCGGCGGCCAGGCTCGAAAGGTTCGGTGCGGCGCCGTCGTGCTCCATCCGCACGACGGCGACAAGCCGGTCGCCGAGGACGGTGGAGGCGTCCAGGACGCCCTGGACGAGGGCCTCCTTGGCATGGTCCTCGACGAACACCCGCCGGGCGCCCGAGTCGTGGAGGATCCACTCGACCTGGCCCGCGGAGGAGGTCTCGTAGATCGGTACAGTGACGCCACCGGCAAACCAGATGGCAAAATCCACCACCGTCCACTCGTACCGGGTGGAGGACATGACAGCTACGGTTTCGCCCGGGGCGAGTCCGCCGGCAATCAGGCCTTTGGCCAGCGCGGTGACCTGCTCCAGGAAGTGGTGGACGGAGACATCGGCCCAGCCGGCGGGGCCCTTGCGGGAGTAGAGGGCGTGCACGGGGTCCTTCGCGTGCTGCTCCAGGAGCAGGTCCGTCACGTTGCTCTCCGGGTCCAGCTCCACGAGCAGTCCGGTGCTTGCTTCTCTCACAACCGAGTCTCCATTTCCTGGTCCGCCCGGAGTTCGGCGGACTTTCCCCTGCAATCCTGCCCTAGATCCAGGACGGCATCCACATCCGCATGCGCCAGTCCGGGTAGGGGATCACCTCGGCAGTCCAGACCGGATAGAAGAACGCGGACAGCAGTACGGCCGCCACCACGAACAGCGCCACGAGGCAGAATCCGGACCGGCGGCGCCAGAGGGGATCGGTCCGCTGGCCGAGAACCAGCCCCAGGCAATAGACAAGCGCCAGGATCAGGAACGGTTCAAAGGACACGGCGTAGAAGAAGAACATGGTGCGTTCCGGGTACATGAACCAGGGGAGGTAGCCGGCGGCCACTCCTGCCAGGACTGCGCCGGCGCGCCAGTCGCGGCGGCCGGCCCACCAGAACAGCAGGATGCCCAGGCTGACGGCCGCACTCCACCAGATCAGCGGGTTGCCCACCGAGAGGATGGCGGTGGTGCAGTTGCCGAATTCGCAGCCGGGGCTGCCCTGCCCGGGGGATTCGTAGAAGAACGACGTCGGCCGGCCCATGACGAGCCAGCTCCAGGCGCTGGCCTCGTACGGATGGTCGGAGTTCAGGCCCTGATGAAACTTGTAGGCCTCCAAATGGTAGTGCGCCAGGGACCGTACGGCGTTCGGCAGCCAGCCCCACTCGGCCGAGGGGTTGGTCTCGGCCCAGTGCCTGAAGTACGCGTCCTTGGACCGGAACCAGCCGATCCACGTGGCGCCGTAGACCACGGCGGCCACCGGAACGATGCTCAGGAAGGCCGGGACGCCGTCCTTGAGGATGCCTGCGCTGATCCAGGCATGCACGCCGGCGATGCGCCGGGCGCTGAGGTCCCAGAACACGGTCAGCAGGCCGAATCCCGCCAGGAAGAACAGGGCGGACCATTTGGTGCCGACAGCCAGGCCCAGGCAGACGCCCGCCGCGAGCCGCCACCACCGGATGCCGAGCCACGGCCCGGAGGTGAGCTGGAGCGCCGAGGGCCGCCCCGTGGCCGAGGCCGCGGACTGCCGCCCGAGCCGGGCCGCCAGCCGCCGCCGGCCGTCGTCGCGGTCCATCAGCAGGGCACCGAACGCGGCAAGGATCCAGAACATGAGGAAGATGTCCAGCAGGGAGGTACGGGACATGACGAGGTGGTGGCCGTCCACGGCGAGCAGGACGCCGGCGACGGCGCCCAGGGTCAGTGAGCGGAAGAGCTTCTGCGCGATCAGGGCCAGCAGGAAGATGGACAGCGTCCCCGTCAGCGCCGCACCGAACCGCCAGCCGAAGGGATTGTCCGCCCCGAAAAGCCACATGCCGAAGGCGATCATCCATTTGCCGACCGGCGGGTGCACCACGTACTCCGGCGTGTTCAGCAGCACGCCGGGGTGGCCGGCTATGAAGGCGTCGTTCGCCCGGTCGGGCCAGCTGCGCTCGTACCCGCTGACCAGGAAAGAATAGGCGTCTTTGACGTAATAGGTTTCGTCAAAGACCAGGTTTCGCGGCGTGTCCAGCCGGACGAACCGCAGGACGCCGCCCAGCGCCGCCGTGAGGGCGGGGATGAGCCAGTACCAGAGCCGTAGCGACGCCGGGTAGTCCCGCCAGCTCTGGATGCTGCCGATCAGGCGTTCCTTGAGGGCCTCTGGGGTGTTGGCCTCGGCGGGGCGGCCGATCCAGCGGTGTCCCTCAAGGTTGCGGCCGGTGCGGAAGCGGGCACTGGCTTTGCCGTCGGCGCTGCCGCGGGCACTGGCTGGGCCTGATGTCGGCGATGCGGCGGGGCCAGCCTCGGGCTGCCGCGTGGGGGTCTGGGTCACGTTGCCCATGCTACCTTTCGCGGCTGTGCCAGCAGGGCTGCGCCCCGGCGGCAGTAGGCTGGACTTGTGGACCACGAACCCAGCACTTCCCCCCTTCCTCCCCTTGATCCCCCTCTCGATGGCGACGCCCCCGCCGTCGTTCCCGCTGCCGGCGTTCCCGCCACTGATGTTCCCGCCAGGGGCGGGCCCGGCAGGATCGTCCTCGCGGCGACGCCGATCGGGAACACCGGCGATGCCTCGGCGCGGCTCGTGGAGTTGCTGACGACGGCGGACATCGTCGCCGCCGAGGACACCCGGAGGCTGCACCGCCTCGTGCAGAACCTCGGCATCACCGTGGCCGGCCGGATCATCAGCTATCACGAGCACAACGAGGCAGCCAAGACAGCGGACCTGCTGGAGCAGGTCCGCGCCGGCAAGACCCTGGTCATGGTGACCGACGCCGGCATGCCGTCCGTCTCTGACCCGGGGTTCCGGCTGGTTGAAGGTGCCGTGGCGGCCGGGCTCACGGTCACCGCCGCACCGGGCCCCTCCGCCGTGCTGACCGCCCTGGCCCTGTCCGGCCTCCCGACGGACCGCTTTTGCTTCGAAGGGTTCCTGCCGCGCAAGGCAGGCGAACGCTCCTCGCGGCTGGCGGACCTCGACGCCGAGCGGCGCACCATGGTGTTTTTCGAGGCGCCGCACCGGCTGGAGCCCATGCTGCGGGCCCTGCACGAAAGCTTCGGCGCCGACCGCCGGGCCGCCGTGTGCCGTGAACTCACCAAGACCTATGAAGAGGTCATCCGCGGCACGCTGCGCGAACTGCTCGAATGGGCCGAGTCCAACGAGGTGCGCGGCGAAATCGCCGTCGTGGTGGGCGGCGCTCCCGAACGCGAACCCGGGCGGCCGGAGGACCACGTGGCCGCCGTCAACGGGCTGATAGCCCAGGGCATCCGGCTGAAGGAGGCCGTCGCGGCGGTGGCCGACGACGCGAAGGTCAGCAAGCGCGAACTCTATTCCGCCGTGCTCGCCGCGCGCTGATCCGGGCAGCGGATTTCCGGCCCCTTGGACCTTCCGGGCCGGCTTCGCCGGGGCTCCCATCCAGTAGCGCAGATCAGCACAAATGTGTTGTGCAGCTGCACAACATATGCTGGATCGGGTAGTGCGCCCATGCATAGACTTGCCAGTAAGCGCAGCAGTACCGTGGCAGTAATCCAGACGCCCGGGCCTGCCTGTGGGAACGTGCGCCTGCACCAAGAACTAATTCAACAAGCTAGTGCCAACAAACTAGGCAAACCGAATTGCTGACGAGGGAGTCGTTGTGACTGTAACTGCCCAGCCTATTGTTTCCGCGGAGCGGGAGAGTGCCCTGCTGGCCTCGGTCCCGACGGGCCTGCTGATCAACGGCGAATGGCGTCCGGCCGCGTCCGGGAAAACTTTCGACGTGGAGGACCCGGCCACCGGGAAGGTGCTGCTGAGCATTGCCGACGCCGGTCCGGAGGACGGGAAGGCGGCCCTGGACGCGGCCGCCGCCGCGCAGGAGTCCTGGGCGAAGGTCCCCGCCCGGGAACGCGGGGAGATCCTGCGCCGCGCCTTCGAGATGGTCACGGCCCGCGCGGAGGACTTCGCGCTGCTGATGACCCTGGAGATGGGCAAGCCGCTGGCCGAGGCCCGCGGCGAGGTCACGTACGGCGCCGAGTTCCTGCGCTGGTTCTCCGAGGAGGCCGTGCGCGCGTTCGGCCGGTACTCGGTCTCCCCGGACGGGAAGTCCCGGCTGCTGGTGACCAAGAAGCCGGTGGGCCCGTGCCTGCTGATCACGCCGTGGAACTTTCCGCTCGCCATGGCGACCCGGAAGATCGCCCCGGCGGTCGCGGCCGGCTGCACCATGGTGCTGAAGTCCGCGAACCTGACGCCGCTGACGTCCCAGCTGTTCGCCGCGGTGATGGTCGAGGCCGGGCTGCCGGCCGGCGTCCTGAACGTCATCCCGACCTCCACTGCCGGTGCCACCACGGGGCCGCTGATCAAGGACTCCCGGCTCCGGAAGCTGTCCTTCACCGGTTCCACCGAGGTCGGCCGCCGGCTGCTCTCGGACGCCTCCGAGACGGTGCTGCGGACCTCGATGGAGCTCGGCGGGAACGCCCCGTTCGTGGTGTTCGGGGACGCCGACGTCGATGCCGCCGTGGCGGGGGCGATGCTGGCGAAGCTGCGGAACATGGGCGAGGCCTGCACCGCGGCGAACCGGTTCATCGTGCACGAGTCGGTCGCGGACGAGTTCGCGGAGAAGTTCGCCGCGAAAATGGGCGAGATGACCACGGCCCGCGGCACCGAGCCCGAGTCCAAGGTGGGCCCGCTGATCGATGCCAAGAGCCGGGACAAGGTCCACGAGCTGGTCACCGACGCCGTGAACTCCGGCGCGGTCGCGGTGACCGGCGGCTCCGCCGTCGAGGGCCCGGGCTACTTCTACCAGCCGACCATCCTCAAGGGCGTCACGGAGGGCACCCGGATCCTGTCCGAGGAAATCTTCGGACCCGTCGCCCCGATCATCACCTTCGACACCGAGGACGAGGCCGTCCGGCTCGCGAACAACACCGAATACGGGCTCGTCGCGTACGTCTTCACCCGGGACCTGAACCGCGGCATCCGGATGGGCGAACGCCTTGAGACCGGCATGCTGGGCCTGAACGCCGGCGTGGTCTCGAACGCGGCCGCACCGTTCGGCGGGGTCAAGCAGTCCGGCCTGGGCCGCGAAGGCGGCCTCGAGGGCATCGAGGAATACCTCTACACCCAGTACATCGGCATCGCCGACCCGTACGCCGGCTAAGCCCAGACCCTAGCCGCGGCGCACCCGGCGGACGGAATTGCGGATCTTCCCCCAGGATCCCGCGAGTCCCCGCCGGGTGCGTTGTGCTGTCCGGGAGATGGCCCGGCCGGGCAGTGAGAGGGCCCGCCGCCAGCCGGACATCACCGACGGCGGCAGCCAGGCCGCACGCAGCCGGACCAGGGGCCCCGCGTTGGACCGCAGCGCGGCCTGCACCAGGGCAATCCTGGCCGCGGCGGAGTCGGCCGGGTCCGCAGACCCCGCGTCGTCCGCCGAACCGGCGGCACCCGGGCGGCCGTACTGCTCACGTTCAAAGTCCTCGGTGAGGGCTGCCGCGGCGCGCTGCCCGGGTCCGTCCGTGACGCCGGGTTCACCCAGCGCCGCCGAGGCGCGCAACCGCGCGGAGAAATGCCGCGGCGTCTCGCTCGCTCCGGGCGCCACGCCGTAGTCCATGGCGAGGTCCCGCAGTTCCACCCACGCCGGCAGGGCCGTGCCGGCTGTACCGGGATAGCCGCGGGCCGCCGTCCTTAGCCGGCGCCGGCGCACGCCGCCGCGCACCAGCCGCGGGGAAGCCACGATCAGTGCCAGCAGCAGCACCGCGCCAAGGCCGTAGAGCGCCTGTGCCGAGTAGCCGCCGCCAGCGGCCGGAGTCCCGGTGCCGGGCAGGGGCACCGCGCCGGGGGCGGGGACCGGTGCCTGGGTGGAACCGTCCCCGGGAGTCAGGGCGTCGTTGCGTTCATTGGTGCTGGCACCGCTGGGCGCGGCAGCCTCCGTGGCATAAGCCGGCACGACGCCGCGGGACGGTGTCGGCTCAAACGGGACCCAGCCGACACCCTGGAAATATAGTTCCGGCCAGGCATGGGCGTCGCGCGCATCGACCTCGAACTCCGGCAGCGGACCCTGTCCCGAGACCGCCACAGTGGCTCCCGTGGGGCGCCCCGGTGCGTAGCCCACGGCGATCCTGCTCGGAATGCCCTCCAGCCTGGCCATCACGGCCATGGCAGAAGCGAAATGAATGCAGTAGCCGCTCTTCTGGGCCAGGAAGTCAGCCAGCACCGACAGGCCGTTGCCGTCGTAGCCGCCCTGCACAGGGGACTGCAGGGAATAGCTGAACTCCGTGGAGCGCAGATACCGCTGGATGGCCATGGCCCGCGCATACGGCGTGGCCGCTCCGGCGGTCACGGTCTTGGCTGTGCTCCGCACAACCTCCGGAACGTTTGATGGTTCCCGGAGGAACTGCTCGGGAACTCCGCGCACGGGATCGGAGGCCCGGGCCAGCAGCGCGGCCGTGAGCTGGGGCGTGACGGACGTGACCACATACTGCTGGTCGCGGGAGTTCGTGTCGATTCCCTTGATGCTCAGCGTGGCCGGGTCCCAGCTCCAGCGCCCCGTGAGGCCGTTGACCGATTCCGGTGCATACGGTGAGGGCAGGTATGGACTCGTGTACTGCCCCGTGTTGACGGCGGTGATGATGCGGAACTCCGTCGCGGCGGTATCAAGCCCGGACTCGATCCTGCCCGTGCCCGGCTGCCGGGTGGATTCCCGGTCATCCGGTGACCAGGAATCGCCGTCGAAGCTGTCCACCGTCACCGACCGCAGGTACGGCGTCGTCGGCGCGTTCGTGGCGAAGGTGATCCGGCCGTCGCCGGACGGGCTGCGCAGGCTGTTGCCCAGGCTGATCATCGGATTCAGGCCGGTGGCGCTGCCGAACGGGTTCAGCCGCGAGCCCTGGGGGAACGTGCCCTGGTCGAAACCCGGGATGACCGGCTGCAGCAGCAGCGTCACGGTCAGCGCGGCGGCGGCCGTGACCGCGCCGCGCCTGAGCTGCCCGGGGTTCCGGGCGGTGTCGGCCAGCGTGCGGGCATCCGGCGTGAACCAATGGCTGCACCCCAGGATCAACAGGTACCCGATGGCGGCGCCGACGAACCCCAATACCCCCACGCTCTGCGGCTTAACGATGGCGGGAACCACGAGGATCGCCAGGATCCCCAGCCCGCTCGTGGCCGGCAGCGCCAGCGGGAACGCGAGGGCATCGATCAGGATCACCAGCAGCCCGAGGACCGCGCAGATCAGCATGACGATGCCGGCGTTGGGGGCCACCGGGGTGCTCTCGGCAAGGACCGTTTCGCTGGCGCGCCTGAGGAACTTGCCTAGGTAGGTCATGGTCTCCGGGGACGGGATGAACCCGGCAATGCTGTGCTGCCGGAAGAAAATGAAGGTCAGGGACACGACAAGTGCCACCAGGCCGCCGGCAGCCACGAGCCAGGTCCGGGCACGCAGTGACCGGAGCATCGCCATGGAGAATGCCACGGCCAGGACGGTACTGAACACCGGGGAGTACCAGGCCCAGCCACGCAGTACGCCGTTGAATCCGAAGGCCGCGCCGGCGACGGCCACCGCGACGGCGGTCCCCATCACCCAGGGCAGGGCGCCGGGTCCTTCCCGCCGGGACCCCGCGCCGGGGGACAGGACTGTCGGTTCTTCCGCGCCGGCCGTGCCGGGGCGGGATGCGGAGCTGCGCTGCGGTGCGAGCGTCATAGCCGGCCCCCCACGCCGCGGCGAACGTCCGCTGCAGCGGACATCGTCGGGTCTGCCTCATCGAAGGCCGCCCAGGCGGCGGGCAGCGGGCTCCGGGCTGAAACCGCCACGGCTCGCCATCCGCCCCTCCGCAGCGCTTCCAGCACCTCTGGCATCCCGGCGGAACCATGGGCCTGGTCCGTGACCAGCAGCGCGAAGGCGTTCGCGCCGAACCCGGCCGCCGGGGACAACGCCTGGGCCTCGGCCAGGGACAGGCTGCCCAAGATCGCCAGGACCGGTCCGCGCAGCCGGTGGGCGGAGAGCTTGTCCATCAACGTGTCGTCGAAGTCCCGCGGCGTGTTCCCGGCGGCTGCGGCGCCCCTTGTGCCCCCGCCGCGCACGGTTTCATGCGCGGTGGAGGCGGCCTGGGGTTCCGGGCTGGCCGCCTGCGGGCTCGGCCGCCGGCGGGGTTCCTGGACGCGGTTGCGGTGCGGGTGGACGCGGTGCGGGCCGGAGAGCTCGATGGCGGCGAGGCTTTCCGCGATGGACTGCAGCCCGGCCGTGCCGGTGTATTCCTCGGCCTCGGGATCGGGAGCCGACGGCGAATTCCGGAAGGCGGGGGCGCCCGCGCTGTCCAGGAACCGCAGCGTGTAGTTGCGTTCGGCGAGGTGCGCGCCGATCGACATCGCCGCCGTGACGGCCCATTCGAAGGCGTCGCAGCTCAGCAGGTCATGGCCATCGCCTTCCCCTCCCCCCGAATGGCCCGAGGAATGGGCGGCGTGGCCAAACACGCCGTGCGGATACGCCGAGAGCCGCTGATCCAGGATGATGGTCGCCTCGGGGGTCGTGACGGATTCCTCCTGCCGCACCATGAGGGATCCGTGGCGGGCAGTTGCGGCCCAGTGCACCCGGCGCATCGGATCGCCGTGGCGGTATTCGCGGGTCATGACGTCGTCGTCGCTGGGATTCGCCCGGGCCCGGGTGGCTGTCACGCCGTCGTGTCCGCGGGCACCGGCCAGCCCTGTCTCTGGGAGCTGGACGGCGGCCGGCGTCACGGTCAGGAGGTCGCCGTCGTCGATCGCGTGGCGGTGGAAGGACAGCCCGAAGGGGTCGCTGAATTCCGCCGTGACGGGCCCGATCAGGAACTGGCCGCGCTTGGCCGAGCGAAGGTGGTACTCATAGCGGCTGGCGCCGCCGGTGGCCCTGCGTGCCGGGAAACGGAAGACGGGGGATTCGCCGAACCGGGCCGGCAAGTGTTCCTCCATGATGGCGTGGCCGGTTCCGGGCCCGGTCCGCGCGACGGCCAGCCGCACCGTGGTGCGCGCGGACGTTTCAACCGGCGACGGGCTGAATTCGCGGTAGACCCGGAACCTGGGCTTCAGGACCCGGGTTCCGGCCAGGGCCAGCAGGGGCAGGACCAGCAGCAGCACGGCCAGCGCCAGCAGATCCCGGCGTCCCATGATCTGGGCGGCCAGCAGGGACACCGCACCCGCGCCGAGCAGGCCCCAGCCGCGGGTGCTGAAGATGTGTCCGGGGAACCGGTCCCTCAACGCCACGGCGGGACCGCTCCTAACGCGGATTCGGCAGTTTGGGCGACGGCGCGGCAGCCATGGCCTTGTTCCGGCCAGGGCGGCCGGCTCCGTTGGTTGACCCTGTCACTTCCGGGGCGACCGGGGTCTTGGCGATGATGGCCCGGATGACGCTTTGCGGCGTTTCGCCCGCGCTGGCCGCCTTGCGGTCGAGGATGATCCGGTGGGCCAGCACTGCTTCGGCGACGCTGACGACGTCGTCCGGCAGCACGAAGTCCCGGCCCTCCAGCGCGGCGGTGGCCTTCGCCGCACGCAGGAGCTGCAGCATGGACCGCGGGCTGGCTCCGAGCCGGAGAAGCCCGCTTTCACGCGTGGCCCGTCCCAAGGCCACCGTGTACTCCTTGATGGACCGGGAGACGTAGACCTGCTGCACCGAGGCAATCATCGCGGCCACTTCCGCCGCCGTGACAACTGCGCTCACGCGGGCCAGCGGAGAGGATGCCTGGTGGGTTTCGAGCATCTCCATCTCGGACTCCCTGTCCGGGTAGCCCATGGAAATCCGGGCCATGAAGCGGTCCCGCTGGGCCTCCGGGAGCGGGTAGGTGCCCTCCATCTCAATGGGGTTCTGCGTCGCCACCACCATGAACGGCTCATCCAGCCGGTAGGACGTGCCGTCCACGGTGACCTGATGCTCCTCCATGCACTCCAGCAGGGCCGATTGGGTCTTGGCCGAGGCGCGGTTGATTTCGTCCCCGATGACGATGTTGGCGAACACCGCGCCGTGCCGGAACTCGAAGGTCCGGGTCGCCTGGTTGTAGACGGACACGCCGGTGACATCGGACGGGAGCAGGTCCGGGGTGAACTGGATCCGGCTGACGGAACAGTCGATGGTCCGGGCCAGGGTCTTGGCCAGCAGCGTCTTGCCCACCCCCGGGACGTCTTCCAGGAGCAGATGGCCCTGCGCGAGGAGCACCGTGAGCGCCAGTTTTGCCGCTTCGGCCTTGCCGTCGATGACTGTATTGATGGCCGTCAGGATCCGGGTGCTGGCCGAGTGGAAGGCGTCCGCGTCCAACGCCGGCGCCGAGGACCGGTGTCCGGCTGCGTTGGAGTCCAGGGCTGATGGGCCCGGGAAGCTCTGTCCTTCGGGGAGGACGTCGTCTACGGAAGTGCGCTGGTAATCCATCGGCAGCCTTTCAGGCCTTGTGGGTCCCGGAACGGACCGCCAGCGGCCGCCGGGCCCCGCAGTGGCGTTCGCCTGTTTCCTAACGGGGAAATAACAGAGTACTAACAGACTACTAACACAACTGCCGGGCCTGACAGAGAGTTCCGGGGAATTCTGGGCGCCGGTTAGGGTGGAAGAATGCTCAATCCCCTCACTCCCGTCCCGTTCCGGGTGCCCGGAACCGACGGTACCGGACGCAGCGGGTATCCGCCCGCACCCGAGCCGCTTCCCGTGCCGGTCATGGACAACCACACGCATTTGGATTTTCCCGAAGCGGAGCTCCTGGTAGGCGTCAAGGACGCCCTCGATGCCGCCGAAGCGGTGGGCGTCCGGGGTGCGGTGCAAGTGGGCTGCGACCTCGAATCGTCCCGGTTCACGGTCAAGGCGGTTGACCTCGATTCGCGGCTCCTTGGCGCCGTGGCCCTCCACCCCAACGATGCCCCCGGCTACGCCCGGAGCGGGGGCCTGGAGGACGCTCTGGCCGAGATCGAGGCCCTGGCCGCCCATCCGAGGGTCCGGGCGATCGGCGAAACGGGCCTGGACTTCTTCCGCACCGAGGGGGAGGGCCTGGTCCACCAGCGCTATTCGTTCCGCCGCCATATCGACATCGCCAAACGACTGGGCCTGACGCTGCAAATCCACGACCGCGACGCCCACGACGATGTTGTCCAGGTACTGCGCGAAGAAGGGGCCCCGGAACGGGTGGTCTTCCATTGCTTTTCCGGCGACGAGACCCTCGCCCGGACCTGCAACGCGGAGGGCTGGTACATGTCCTTTGCCGGAACCGTGACGTTCAAGAACGCGGCGAACCTGCGCGCGGCGCTCGCCATTGCGGAGCCGGCCCGGATCCTGGTCGAAACCGACGCGCCGTTCCTCACCCCGCATCCTCACCGCGGCCGCCCGAACGCCAGCTACATGGTTCCATACACGGTCCGGGCCATGGCCGATGTGACTGGATCAGAGCTGTCCGGGCTGTGCGCGCAGATCGCCGAAAATACGGTGCGGGCATACGGATCCTGGGACTGAAACGGTCTCTTCCGGCTCCTCCTTATAGATACCGGGTATGCACAATTACTTGGTCCCTTTATAACGCTTCGGTTACAGTGGTCAACTATTAGCCGGGGTCGGGGAAGGCCTTCGGAGAATTTCACCCAAGCAGGGCGTGCATTGTGGCAAACGAACCACATGCGCGCTCTCGTTTTGGGTGAGGCAGTGCATGCATGTTTCGTGACGATCCGGACGCTGTTCGGAGCCGCCTTTGGCGCTCTCACGGAGGGTGGTCACGTGTACTTTTCCCCGTGCCCGGAAGGTCCAAGAGATTCGGGCAATTGTGGTCAAGTTCTTCACATCGGACGGCAAGATCAGCTTCGTCAAGGTTGGCACGCAGCTCGTAGTGCTGGTGGCACTCGTGCTGGGCCTCGTGGCCTTCGTCGGCAACAACAAGACGATCACACTCAACGTGGACGGCAAAGTCAGCTCCGTCCAGACCTTCGGCGGAACCGTCGGACAGGTCGTCAAGGGTGCCAAGGTTGAACTCCAGCCATCTGACAGGGTGTCGCCTTCGGTGGACTCCCATGTGCAGGACGGATCAGTCATCAACGTCAACCTCGCCAAGGCCGTCAAGGTCAGCCTGGACGGCGCCGAACGGACCATCTCCACTACCTCGCCCACAGTCGAAGGGCTCGTGACCGAACTCGGCGTCGCCAGCGCCTCGCAGGTCTCCGTGCCGAAGGACGCCCAGCTCGCCGTTTCCGGCTCCTTCGTGTCCATCTCCACGCCGAAGACCGTGAGCATCGTCGCGGACGGCAAGGCAGCCGCGACCACCACGACTGAGGCCACCGTGGCCAAGGTGCTCGAGGACGCAGGCATTTCGCTTGGAGCCAGCGACCGCCTCTCGCAGCCCGGGAACGCGCCGGTGGTCAACGACATGGTGATCAAGGTTTCCCGCGTTGATGTCAGCAAGACGGCCAACACCACCGAGCCGGTCGCGTTCGAGACACTCACCACCGAGAGCGCCGACATGTTCAAGGGTGAGAAGAAGGTCACCCAGGCGGGCGTCGCCGGCACTACGGCCAAGAGCTTCAAGCTGGTCCTCGTGGACGGCCGCGAAGCCTCCCGGACCCTGGTGTCCGAGACCGTCAGCGCCCAGCCGGTCACCGAAAAGGTGACTGTGGGCACCAAGGAAAAGCCCCAGGCTGCCGCCAACACCGGCGCCTCCGCCCCCGCCATGATGAACCAGGGCATGTGGGACAAGATCGCCCAGTGCGAGTCCGGCGGCAACTGGTCCATCAACTCCGGCAACGGGTACTACGGTGGCCTGCAGTTCGACGTCCGGACCTGGCTCGGCTCCGGCGGCGGCGCGTACGCCCCGAACGCCGCTGCGGCCACCAAAGCCCAGCAGATCGACATCGCCAACCGCGTCTACGCACAGCGCGGCCTGCAGCCTTGGGGTTGCGGCTGGGCCGCCTCCAGCTAGCAGGCCAGCCTAACTGGCAGGCCAGACTAATAGGCCAGACGAGTAAGCGAAGCCGTCGGCTGACCGCCGGCCACTGACCGCCCGAGTCCCGCGGCTGCTGACCACAGCCCGGGGCCGCACAGGCCGGGTCCGGATTCCTTCCGGGCCCGGCCTGCGGCGTACCGGGGCCGGGATAGGATACCTAGGTGACTGAACCGAGCCCCTCCGCCCCCGAAAGCCTGCCCGGAGCGGCGCCCGCACCGCTGATGGGTGCCTCCGATATCCGCCGGCTGGCAGAGGAAATCGGCGTGAGGCCCACCAAGACCCTCGGCCAGAACTTCGTCATAGACGGCAATACCATCCGGCGCATCGTGAACGCGGCTGACATCCGGGCCGATGAGACCGTCCTGGAGGTGGGGCCCGGGCTCGGGTCGCTGACCCTTGGCTTGCTGGACGCCGCCCGGACCGTGGTCGCCGTCGAAATTGATCCCGTCCTGGCCGGACGCCTGCCGGCCACGGTGGGGACGTGGCGGCCGGACGCCGTCGGGAATTTCCACCTCGTCCTGGCCGATGCCATGAAGGTGACGGAGCTGCCCGCTGAGCCGACGGCGCTTGTGGCGAACCTTCCCTACAACGTCGCCGTCCCCGTGGTGCTGCACCTCCTGCAGCACTTCCCGAGCCTGCAGCACGGCCTGGTCATGGTCCAGGATGAAGTCGCCGATCGGCTCGCGGCCGGGCCCGGTTCCAAGACCTATGGCGTGCCTTCGGTCAAGGCAGCCTGGTACAGCAGCATGCGCAAGGCCGGCGTGATCGGCATGAACGTCTTCTGGCCCGCGCCCAAGATCCATTCCGGGCTCGTCGCGTTCACCCGCCGGGAGCCCCCCGTCACCACCGCCACCAGGGAACAGGTCTTCGCCGTCATTGACGCCGCCTTCGCCCAGCGCCGCAAGACGCTCCGCGCGGCGCTGGCCGGCTGGGCAGGCAGCGCCGCCGACGCCGAACGCTGCCTGCGGGCCGCCGGCGTCGACCCCACAGCCCGCGGCGAAGTGATCGACATTGAGGCGTTCGCCAGAATCGCCGAAGCCCACGCACAGCCCGTCTCCTGAGCTCCTCGTGGGTTCCTGGTGAGCTCGTTGTGAGCCGGGCGGGCGGCGTTCCGTGCTTGGAGCCGGGGCCGCGATGCCATAGCGTGGAGCCATGAACGCAGTGAGAGGGCGCTTTGCCGCGAGGACTGTTCGAGTCAAGGCCCCGGGCAAGGTCAATGTCTCACTGGACGTAGGGCCGCTGCGGCCGGACGGCTACCACTCGGTGGCCAGCGTCTACCTGGCTGTCTCACTTTACGAAGAAGTTGCCGCCACCAGCACCGACACCGGCGAGATCACCGTCAGCATCAGCGGCGCGAGCACCCTGGACCTTGACGGCGTGGATATTCCGCTCGATCACCGCAACCTCGCCTACAAGGCGGCGGCCATCATGGCCGACGTCTCGGAGCATTCCACCGGTGTCCACCTGGAGATCACCAAGCGGGTGCCCGTGGCCGGCGGCATGGGCGGCGGGTCGGCCGACGCAGCCGCCACCTTGCTGGCCTGCGACGCATTGTGGAACAGCGGGCTGTCCCGCGATGAGCTGGCCCACCTGGCCGCAGAACTCGGCGCGGACGTACCCTTCGCACTGCTCGGCGGCACCGCCGTCGGCCTGGGCGTGGGCGATGACCTCTCGCCGGCCCTGGTCAAGGCCCAGACGGATTGGGTCCTGGTCACAGCGGACTTCGGCCTGTCCACCCCGGAGGTTTTCCGGACCCTGGACCGCCTGCGCGACGCCGAAGGGGTGGCGGTGGACGAACCGGACGCCGTGGACCCCGGCGTGATCACGGCACTGCGCACCGGCGACGCGGACGCCCTGAGCCGCGTCCTGGTCAACGACCTGCAACGCGCCTCGATCGAACTGGCCCCGGGCCTGCGTGAGACCCTGGGGCGCGGCGAGGCCTGCGGCGCGATTGCGGGCATCGTCTCCGGCTCCGGACCCACCGTCGCCTTCCTCGCGCACAGCCCCGCCGCGGCCGCCGGACTCGCCGAAGAGCTCCGCCACCACAGCTTCGACGCCTTGGCGGTGCACGGCCCGGTGCACGGGGCCCGCATCATCTCCGATACGCTCCTTTAGGAGCTTTTGACGCACCGCACCTCATGACTTAACAGCAACACTTCACCGTTACACCTAAGAAAGCAGTTCCCAGTGGCACACCTGCTCGGCGGCGAGAACCTCACGGTCTCGTATGCAACCCGTACCGTCCTCGATGGCATTACCCTCGGCCTTGAAGAGGGCGACCGGATCGGCATGGTGGGCCGCAACGGCGACGGCAAGTCGACGCTCATGCGGCTGCTGGCAATGCGCTCCACGCCCGACTCCGGCCGGGTGACCAAGCGCAGCGAGGTCAACATCGGCTACCTGGACCAGAGCGACGTGCTCGACGGCGACCTCACCGTCGGCGCCGCGATCGTGGGGGACCAGGCCGACTATGAATGGGCCCGCAATCCCCAGATCCGCGAAGTCATGGGCGGCCTCGTGTCCGACGTCGACTGGCACGCCAATGTCCATATGCTCTCCGGCGGGCAGAAGCGGCGTGTGGCGCTGGCTAAGCTGTTGATCGAGGACCACGACGTCATCATGCTCGATGAGCCCACCAACCACCTCGACGTCGAAGGCGTCGCGTGGCTGTCCCGGCACCTGAAGTCCCGCTGGCGGGCCAACCAGGGTGCCTTTCTCGTGGTCACCCACGACCGCTGGTTCCTCGATGAAGTCTGCAACAAGACCTGGGAGATCCACGACGGCATCATGGACCCCTTCGAGGGCGGGTACGCCGCCTACGTGCTGGCCCGCGCCGAACGCGACCGGATGGCTTCCGTCGTCGAAGGCAAGCGCCAGCAGCTGGTCAAGAAGGAACTTGCGTGGCTGCGCCGCGGCGCCCCGGCCCGCACCGCCAAGCCCAAGTTCCGGATCGAGGCGGCCAACGCGCTGATCGCCGACGTCCCCGAGCCGCGCGACTCGACGGCACTGAGCAAGATGGCCACCGCCCGGCTCGGCAAGGACGTCCTGGACCTCGAAAACGTCTCTCTGGACTTCCTCGGCGGCGATGCCGGACAGAAGCTCTTCGACAACATCACCCTGCGCCTCGCCCCGGGGGAGCGGCTTGGCCTCGTGGGCGTCAACGGCGCCGGCAAGACCACCCTGCTCAAGCTTCTCAACGGAGAAATCGAGCCTTCTTCCGGCAAGGTCAAGCGCGGGAAGACCGTGGTCACCGCCGTGCTGACGCAGGAGGTCAAGGAGCTCGACGACGTCTCGGACCTGCGCGTGATCGAGGTGATCGAACGCGAGAAGCGCTCCTTCAACGTCGGCGGCAAGGAATTCACCGCCGGACAACTCGTGGAGCAGCTCGGCTTCACCAATGAGAAGCAGTGGACCCCGGTCAAGGACCTCTCTGGTGGCGAACGACGGCGGCTGCAGCTGCTGCGCCTGCTCGTGGGCGAGCCGAACGTTCTGATGCTTGACGAACCGACCAACGACCTCGACACCGACACCCTCGCCGCCGTCGAGGATGTGCTCGATGGCTGGCCCGGGACACTCGTGGTGGTCAGCCACGACCGGTACCTGCTGGAGCGGGTCACGGACCACCAGATGGCGCTGCTGGGCGACGGCAAGATCCGTGCCCTGCCGCGCGGCGTGGACCAGTACCTCGAACTGCGCGAAGGGGCTCTGGCCGGTTCCACGATCACCGGCGGCGGCAACCCCGTCACCTCCTCCAGTGCCGGTTCCGCGCCGGCCGCCACCGGTCCCTCGGAGGCCGAGAAGCGCGACGCCCGCAAGGCCAAGAACCGGATCGACCGCCAGCTGGGCAAGCTCGAACAGCAGGAGAAGAAGCTCCACGAGCAGATGGTGAAAAGCACCGCGGACTCCGACTTCGACGCCCTCGCCGAGCAGAACAAAAAGCTGAAGACCCTGGCCGAAGAACGCGAAGCCCTGGAACTCGAATGGCTCGAAGCCCTGGAAGTGCTGGGGGAGTAGCTTCCGGGCCGTGGGACATGCCCAGTGTGTCTGAGCACGGATGGACATGTCCTTCGGCGTGACTGTCTTCCTCGGGACATGCCCCTTGGCGCGGGCCAACAATGGGCATGTCCCGTGCAGGGCGGAAACCCCGAGGGACACGTCCCTTCGCGCGGGCCAGGAATGGGCATGTTGGTGTTATGTCCACTCTTCGAGGTCTGGCGTGGGCATGTCCCGTGGAGCGCTCAAGGGGCTCGGCGCACGTCGTGGCGGGACATGCCTCGGCGCGGTTCAACATTGGACATGTCCTGTGGAGGGCGGAAACCCCGCGGGACATGCCCCTCGCCGCGGGCCAGGGATGAGCATGTTGGTGTTATGTCCACTCTTCGAGGTCAAGGGTGGGCATGTCCCGCTGACACCCCGCCAGAGCACTTCCCTCGGCGTGTGGCAGCGAAACGGTTATCCGGAAGCGTGCGTCTAAGCGAGGAACGAGCGAGCACGCGGAGGATGGCCGGTTCGATGCCTCACCGAAGCGCGACGAGCCCCCACCACCCCGCGGCCTAGTCCTCGCTGCGGAGCTCCGGGTCCTTCTGCAGCCCGGTCAGGCCGTTCCAGGCCAGGTTGACCAGGTGCGCGGCGACTTCGCGTTTGTCCGGGGTGCGGCTGTCCTGCCACCACTGGCCGGTCATCGCGACCATCCCCACGAGCATCTGGGCGTACATGGCCCCGTCGGCCGGGCTGAAGCCGCGGCGGGCGAGTTCGTCCTCGAGGATGTGCTCCACCCGGGCCGTCACTTGGGACAGCAGCGTGGAGAAGGCCCCCTCCGGCTGGGAGGGAGGCGCGTCGCGCATGAGGATGCGGAAGCCTTCGGTCCGGTCCTCGATGTAGGACAGCAGGGCAAGGGCGGCCCGTTCCACCAAGACGCGCGGCTTGGCGTCCGCGGCGAGGGCGTCGTTGATAGAGGCCAGCAGGATGTGGAACTCATATTCCACCACCTGCGTGTACAGGCCCTCCTTGGAGCCGAAGTGCTCGTAGATCACCGGCTTGGAGACGCCCGCGGTGGCGGCGATTTCCTCGATGGTGGTGCCGTCCAGGCCGCGGAGCGCGAAAAGCCCACGGCCGATCCCGAGTAATTGTGTGCGGCGCTGCGGACCTGTCATGCGGGGCCGGGTAACGCGGGCGGGGGCACGCTCGGGCCTGGCGGGGCCGCCGTCCGCCCCAACGGATCCGCCTGCACTGTTGATCACAGCACCATCATGCCTTAAAGGGCGCCCGTACCCGCCCGCTGCCCGTCCTGCTGCCCTGAGTCGCACGAGCATCACGTTCGTGGCAGAATTGGTTCTCGTGCCACAGGTCAAGCCCGGCACGGTCCGCTCTGGTGTAATGGCAGCACCCCGGCCTTTGGAGCCGTGGAGTATAGGTTCGAGTCCTATGGGCGGAACTGGCGAGACACACTGCGCAACCAAGCAAGGAGAGCCAATACGTGAGCCCCGAGAACACTGGCCCAGCCGCCGTGATCGTCCTAGCTGCAGGGGCCGGTACCCGGATGAAATCCCGTACCCCAAAAATTCTCCATGAGATCGGCGGCCGCTCCCTGGTCGGCCACGCGCTCCAGGCGGCCCGCAGCATCAAGCCCCGCGAGCTGGCCCTCGTGGTCCGGCACGAACGCGACCTCGTCGCCGACCACGTCACCGCCCTCGATCCGAAGGCCCTGATCGTGGACCAGGACGAGGTGCCCGGCACCGGCCGCGCGGTGGAAGCCGCTTTGGAGGCGCTCGACGCGCTTCACACCGGGGACTCGCTGAGCGGAACGGTCGTGGTCACCTACGGCGACGTCCCGCTGCTCACCGGCGGACTGCTCGGCGAGCTTGTCGCCGCCCACGAGGCCGAGGGCAACGCCGTCACGGTCCTCACCGCCGTGCTCGAGGACGCCACCGGCTACGGGCGGATCCTCCGCGCCGACGACGGAACCGTCACGGGAATCCGCGAGCACAAGGACGCCACCGACGCCGAACGCGAAATCCGTGAGATCAACTCCGGCATCTACGCCTTCGACGCCGCCGTGCTGCGCGACGCGCTGGTCCACGTCACCACGGACAATGCCCAGGGCGAGAAGTACCTCACCGATGTCCTGGCGCTGGCCCGCGCCGCGGGCGGCCGCGTCGCCGCCGTCGTCACCGAAGACCGCTGGCAGGTGGAGGGCGCCAACGACCGCGTCCAGCTCTCGGCCCTCGGCGCCGAACACAACCGCCGCACCGTCGAAGCCTGGATGCGCGCCGGGGTAACCGTCGTGGATCCCGCCACCACGTGGATCGATGCCACGGTGACCCTCGAGGAGGACGTCCGCCTCCTGCCCAACACCCAGCTGCACGGTGCCACCACGGTGGCGCGCGACGCCGTCGTCGGCCCGGACACCACGCTCACCGACGTCCACGTCGGGGAGGGCGCCAAAGTGGTCCGCACGCACGGCTCCAGTTCCACGATCGGCGCGCGCGCCAGCGTGGGGCCCTTCACTTACCTGCGCCCCGGCACCGTCCTGGGCGAGACCGGCAAGATCGGCGCGTTCTACGAAACCAAGAACGTCACGATCGGCCGCGGCTCGAAGCTGTCCCACCTCGGCTACGCCGGAGACGCGGAAATCGGCGAGGACACCAACATCGGCTGCGGCAACATCACCGCCAACTACGACGGCGAGAAGAAACACCGCACGGTGATCGGCTCCGGTGTGCGCACGGGTTCCAACACCGTCTTCGTGGCCCCGGTCAACGTGGGCGACGGCGCCTACAGCGGTGCCGGTGCCATCATCCGCCAGGACGTCCCGGCCGGCGCCCTCGCCCTCTCCGTGGCCAGGCAGCGGAATTCCGAAGGCTGGGTTGCGGCCAACCGCCCCGGCTCCATCTCCGCCGCCCTGGCCGAGTCCGCCCTGGCTCAATCCGCCGCCGCGGTCGACACAGCCGCCGCGGGCGTCGCCCCAACTTCCTCCACTACTCCGGCACCAACAGAAGAGGGCTAGCAATCATGAGCGAAATTACGGCACACGGCGAGAAGAAGCTGGTGCTGGCCGCGGGGCGCGCACACCCTGAGCTGGCGAAGGAGATCGCGAAGGAGCTGGGCACCGAGCTGCTGCCCCTGGACGCCTACGACTTCGCCAACGGTGAGATCTACGTCCGGGCCGGCGAGAGCGTCCGAGGCACCGACGCCTTCGTGATCCAGGCCCACCCCGCCCCGCTGAACAACTGGCTGATGGAACAGCTGATCATGATCGATTCGCTCAAGCGGGCCTCCGCCAAGCGCATCACGGTCGTGTCCCCGTTCTACCCCTACGCCCGGCAGGACAAGAAGGGCCGCGGCCGCGAGCCGATCTCGGCACGCCTCGTTGCCGATCTGTACAAGACCGCCGGCGCCGACCGCATCATGAGCGTGGACCTGCACACCTCCCAGATTCAGGGCTTCTTCGACGGCCCCGTGGACCACCTCATGGCCATTCCGCTGCTGGCCGACTACATCCGCACACGCGTCGGCTCGGACAAGGTCACCGTGGTCTCGCCGGACACCGGCCGCGTCCGTGTCGCCGAGCAGTGGGCCGAGCGCCTCGGCGGTGCCCCGCTGGCGTTCGTGCACAAGAGCCGCGACCTGACCGTGCCAAACCAGGCCGTCTCCAAGACGGTCGTGGGGCAGATCGAAGGCCGCACCTGTGTGCTGATCGATGACATGATCGACACCGGCGGAACCATCTCCGGCGCCGTCCAGGTGCTCAAGAACGCAGGCGCCAAGGATGTCATCATCGCCGCGACCCACGCCGTGTTCTCCGATCCGGCAGCCCGCCGCCTCTCCGAGTCCGGCGCCCGCGAGGTAGTGGTCACCAACACGCTGCCGATCACCCCGGACAAGCGCTTCCCGCAGCTGACGGTGCTGTCGATCGCACCGCTGATCGCCCGCGCCATCCGTGAAGTGTTCGACGACGGCTCCGTCACCAGCCTGTTCGACGGCCAGGCCTAAGCCGGCGGCGGGCCCGGATTTAGGATCCGGGCCCGCCGCTGGTAGCCTTGTACCGAAACCTTGGCGAGGGAGAGCGCCGGCAAACCGTGTGGAATTAAGATGCACGGTCAACCGGACTGCTGGTCTCCGTTATCGACTGGGTCTGAATCTCCTTCTGAAGGGCAGCTGCACGGCAGCCCGGCGTTGAAGGTCGTGAAGACCTCCGCCCTTGCTGAACACCGTTTAGTCCCACAGCTTGAATCCCACAAGGAGATATCCATGTCTGAGCAGAAGCTCGCAGCAGAAGTCCGCACCGAATTCGGCAAGGGCTTCGCCCGCCGCGCCCGCATGGCCAACCTGATCCCGGCCGTCATCTACGGCCACGGCGCCGAGCCGATCCACATCACCCTGCCGGCGAAGGCCACCACCCTGGCTGTCCGCACCGCCAACGCACTGCTGACCCTGGACATCAACGGCGAGCAGCACCTGGCCCTCGTCAAGGACATCCAGCGCAACCCGATCAAGCAGATCATCGAGCACCTCGACCTGCTGACCGTCCGCACCGGCGAAAAGGTCACCGTTGACGTACCCGTCCACCTGAGCGGCGAGCTGGCTCCGGGCAACGTCCACAACCTGGAAATGACGGTCGTCTCCGTCGAGGCCGAGGCAACCCACCTGCCGACCGCCATCGAGGTCAGCATCGAAGGCCGTGGCGCCGGCGAGCACATCCACGCCTCCGACCTCGTCCTGCCGAAGGGCTCCACCCTGCTGGCCGACCCCGAAGCACTCGTGGTCAACATCTCCGAGGCCGTCGAAATCCCCGAAGAGGGCGAAGCCGTCGAAGCGGCCGCCCCGGCAGCCGAAGAAGCAGCAGCCGAGTAATTCCGGCGCATTTGGCTGCGGCCGGGTCCCTCAGGGACCCGGCCGCCGTCGTCTCCGATGTGGCCGTCAGCGCCGCGCCCAAACCCGTTGCACCCCTTTCCCTCCTTTCTCTCCTTTCCTCCGCCGCGTCCCACCGAAGGACTGATCCATGACTGACACCTGGCTGATCGTAGGCCTTGGCAACCCCGGAGCCGAGTACAGCCATAACCGGCACAATGTCGGTCAGATGGTGCTGGACGAACTCGCCTCGCGCGTGGGCGGCGGCTTCAAGTCGCACAAATCGCGGGCCCAGGTCCTCGAAGGGCGGCTGGGCATCGGCGGGCCCCGGATCGTGCTGGCCAAGCCGCTGTCCTACATGAACGTCTCCGGCGGCCCGGTCTCGGCCCTGGCCCAGTTCTACGGGATCGATCCGGCCCATGTCATCGCCGTTCATGACGAGATCGACATCCCCTTCGACACCGTGCGGCTCAAGATCGGCGGCGGCGAAGGCGGCCACAACGGACTGCGGGACATTTCCAAGGCGCTGGCCACCAAGGACTACCTGCGCGTGCGGGTGGGCGTCGGGCGCCCGCCGGGCCGGATGGATACCGCGGACTTCGTCCTGCGCGATTTTTCCGCCCCGGAGAAGAAGGAACTGCCGTTCCTCATCGATTCGGCGGCCGACGCCGTCGAAGTCCTGGTCACGGACGGCCTCCTCGCCGCGCAACAAAAATTCCACCCGGCCAAGGCCACCTAGACGCAGCTCCAACTCTTCCTCTACCCGGCCGGGCCGGTTCAGCGGCAGACGCCGGGCGTATTAGTTGTATCCGTAGGGTGGGTTTCCTTCCAAAGCTTTCGGCATTCCAGTTATGATCTGTCTACTCTCATGTCGGGGGATAGGGATACGCTACTTCTAAGTGGGCAGTCCGGGGTTTGCTGTCTGCAAAGCGGTACGAAGGAAACTACATGTCGAGGGATTCGCTGGGCTGGGGGAATGTTTCCACTACATTGGCACCCGCCGAAGAAGAACATGCTGCCAGTCCGGTCGCGAGGCACGGTTGGTCCGGTTTGGCGCGGAACGCCGACGCCGAGCATGTGCGCCAGGAACTGCTGGCCCATGACCGGATGGGCGTCGTCGTCACTGGCGACCGCGGCGTGGGCAAGACGCTTGTCGGCAGGACTGCCCTCGCGGGATTCGGCCCCGAGGTCTACACCATCCAACTCCGCAGCTCCGGGCCGGGCTCGGCAACACCGTACGGTTGCCTCGCCTTCACCCTTGCACGGCTCCCGCAGAGCTCCCTGGGCTCGCCGACGGCCATCCTGCACGGTATTACTTCGCTGATCCGCGACGACGCTGCCGGGCGCCAGTGCGTGATCCTGCTCGACAACGCCGGGGCCCTCGACGAACTGAGCACTGGGGTCCTGCTGAACCTGCTGCAGACCCGGACCGCCCGGCTGATCGCGACGGCGCAGCGCACCACGGACCTTCCGCCCGACTTCTACTGGCTCATCACATCGGGCCACCTCGCCGAAGTCCGGCTCGCCAACCTGACCGAGCTCGAAACGCTGGAGGTCCTGCAGTCAGCCCTGGGCCATCGGGTCTCGACCGCCCTGGCAAGCCAGCTGCACCAGCTGGTCGGCGGCAGCCCCACCCTCCTGCAGGCCGTCGTTTCCGAACAAATCGAGCGTGGAAACCTTGTCCTGTCCGGATCGGTGTGGACACTGGTCGACGAGGTCGTGCTGGACGGACGGACCGCGCTGGAGGATATTGTCCGCGCCAGGTACGCCCGGGAGACACCGGAGGCGCGGGAAGTCATCGACGTCCTCTCCTGCGCCAGGACGCTGCCCCTGTCCCGGCTCGCCAGGATGTACAGCCCCGGCGTCATCGCCGACATGGAAGAGGCCGGCCAGATCGTCGTCGACCGCACGGACCGGCACCTCGTCACCCTCGGCGACCGGTACCTGGGCGACATCGTCCGCAACTGGCTGAGCGTGGAGCGCCGGCTGGAGCTTCGGGACAAGGTCCCCGGGCACCAGGAACATGAGCTGGGCGAACTCTCGGTCGAGGACCTGCTCGCCTACGCGGCCTGGACCCACGACTGCAACGCCCAGCTCGCCCCCGCCCACGCCGTGGCGGCCGCCAGCGCCGCCGTGAAGCTCTTCGACCCGAAGTTTGCCCTCAAATGCGCCGGCAGCCTCTCTGCCGCGGACCCCGAGTGGGCCGAAGGGCAGCTCCAGAAATCGGCCGCCTACCTCCAGCTCGGCCTGCCGCTGCAGGCCATGTCCGCGCTGGATGACGTCTCCGAGCGGCAGGTCAACGACCTCGCGGCCGAGAACTTTGCCGAATTCATCGCGGCGAAGGCTGACTGCATGGCGTGGCTGGAGGACCGCTCCGGCCAGGTCCCCGAGCTGCTCCGGCAGGCCAGGATCCGGCTCCAGGACTTGAGCCTGGACGAGCCGCCCGCCGACCCGGCGGCCCTCTCCCGGGCCGGGCTGTCCCTGGATCTGTGCGAGTTCAACTACTTCTCCTTCATCGGCGATTTCGAGCCCATGATGGGCCGGCTCACCGCCGCCGCCACCACAGACGTCCCGGGCGCCGATCCCGTGCACCGGCTCAGATCGGCCATCATCCTGATGGAAGCCTTGTCCATGACCGGCCACGAGCTCGATGCCCGCAAACTCATGCGGGAGATCGGCGGCCAGCTGGGCGAGTGGTCAAACGTGCCGCGCATCCGCGAAAACTTCGCCTGGCGCTCCTTCAACGTACTGCTCCTCTCCGGCCTGTGGCGCCAGGCCATCGACATGCTCAAGGACGCGAGCGGCCGGGCAGGGCACGGACTGCACTCCGGCAGCGCCGCCACGGACCTCGCCGTCGGGCTCGCCTACGTCTACGCCGGCCGCGGCTACATGGCACTGGACCCGTTGCTGGCCGCGATCGCCCAGCTTGAGGTCCGTGCAAGCCTGCAGTCCATGCGCCAGGCCTACGCCGCCACCGCTTTTGCCTACGCGCAGACCGGCAATTCGGTCCAGGCCGCGATCTACCTGGACCGCGCCCGCTCTGCTGACGGCCCGGCCCGCTTCGCCGTGGGCAGCGCCACGGAGTTCTGCATGGACATGGCCTCGCGGTGGCTCGGCGACCCGGAGGCCAAGGACCGGCTGGTGCGGTCCGCTGAGGCGCATTTCCGCAAAGGGCGCCACACCCTTGCCGGCATCTGCATGTTCGGGGCCACGGTCAACGGCACCGCCAAGGATTTCCTGTTCATGGAGGAACTCGCCGGGCTGCGGCAGGGCCCGCTTGCCGAGATGTCCCGCACGGTTGCCATCGGCAGCCGGAAGAAGGACGCGGCGATCATGCTCGAAGCCGCCGGGCAGGCCGCGGCCCTCGAACTTGATGCCGTCCAGGCCAGGTGCGCGGCGCTCGCATTCGACTACGCCAAGGGCGCCGGGCTGACCGCCAGCGCCAACGCCGCGTACAGCATGCTCGAGAGCCTCTCCGAGTCGGTGCCGGCGCTGCCCGTGATGCCCCGCAACAAGGGTCCGCTGCTGACTGACCGGGAGCGGCAGATCGCCACCCTTGCCGGGAACGGTGTCTCCAACAAGGACATCGCCCTGGAAGTCGGCATTTCAGTCAGAACCGTGGAGGGCCACTTGTACCAGGTGTTCACCAAGCTCGGAGTTTCTTCGCGAAGTGATCTGCTTGGACTCATCTAGGGGGCCCGCGGGGGACCGCGGCATGGGGGCGACCCGCGCCCTGACCGGGCGGTCGGATGATTTGATGTCAGCAGTCGAGGCCCTTCAGGGTGGCAGCCATGTGGCCGTGTTCGTCCTCGGCGACAGCGGCATGGGCAAATCCCGGCTCATCGAAGCCGTGGTGGCGGAGCTGGGCTCGGAGGTGACGCCGGTGCCGATCCACGGAAGCGCGTCACTGAGCAAGGTGCCGTACGGGGTCCTCGGCCCGTTCATCGTCGAACTGCCCGTCCAGGATGCAACATCGCAGCTGGCCGTGTTGAGGACGCTGTGGGCGCACCTGGAAGAGCAGAAGCGGGCAACCCAGAAACCCCTGCTGCTGATCGTCGACGACGCCCACGACCTCGACGAGGCGACGGCGGGAATCCTGGCGGAGCTGGCCGCGGCCGGCTGGGCGAAACTGCTTGTGGGCGCGGCCGCCCGGCCCGGATTGCCGGAACCGCTCCTGCAGCTGTGGTTTGAAGGCATCGCCGAACGGCACGACCTCCGCCCGCTCACGCTCCCGCAGACCACCGAGATGCTGGAGGGCGAGCTCGGCTCACAGGTGCTGCCGAATGTCGCCGAAATTCTTTGGGAGGCCTCCGGCGGCAACCCGATGCTCCTCAACGGGCTGCTCGACGACGCCAAGAACGACGGGACGCTGCTGCGGCGCAATGGTGTCTGGTTGTTCACCCGGCACCTGAACAGCCACGGCGACCGGCTGACCGACGTCGTGCGTCGGCAGCTGCTGCAGCGCTCACCGGAGGAGCGGCAGGCCCTGAACCTGGTGGCGCTGGCCGAACCGGTGTCCAGGGGGCTGATCGAATCCGTGGCCGGGGAAAAGGCCGTGGGAGCGCTGATCGACAGCGAACTGATCCGGGTGACAGACTCCGGAACCGGCGAGCTGCGGCTCTGGCACACCGTGTACGGCGACACCCTGCGGAACCTGATTTCGCCGGCGCGGAGCCTGCAGCTTCGGCAGAGCCTGCTGCGCAAGATGGACAGCGAGCCGTCGTCGGCCGAAGGACTGCTGCGGCACGTGAGCTGGTCGATCGAATGCGGTGCAGAGGTTGAGGACCGGCAGCTCCTGCGGGCCGCCGTGCTGGCCAGCCGGCTCTACGAGGACGAGCTCGCCCGCAAGGCCGCCGTCCTCGTCAAGGATCCGGAACTGCAGATGGCGGCCCGTGCCGTGATAGCGCGCACCCGCTACAACGCCTCCGACTATGGTGCGGCGCGGGACATCCTCGACGCCGATTTCGGCCAGGGCGGCAGCATCCCCGGCCTGCTGGCCGGATCGCTCCTGTGGGCCGCTGTGATGTCCGCGCTGGGCCACTCGCCGGCGGAAATCATGGACCGGGCACAGGCGCTTCAGCGAGCCGCTCAGCGCCTCGCAGAGGCCACGCCGGAGGACGCCGACCACATTCTTGCTGCCATCAATGAGCGCCTGGACACCATGGAAGCCATGGTCCTGGCGCTGGCGGGCGAGTACTCAGTGGCCCCTGCGGACGGGGCCGCCGGTACCAGGCCCGCTGCGAACACCCTCCAAAGGGCGTTCCGGCTCTGCCTCGACGCGGAGCGGCTCCTGGCCGGCGGCAAGGGGCTCAGCGCCCTGGCCGTGATGTCCCAGGCGGTCGAGGCCGCCGGAGCGGATCACGACGAGCTGTACTTCCTTACCGACTTCCTCGTGGTCCGTTCGGCCGCTGCAGCGATCCACTCCGGAGACTGGCAGGCCGCGGAGAACCTCCTGACCGGCTTTGTCGCCGGATCCGGGCCCAGCCTGATTTCCTTCGGCGGGGGAGTCCACGCAGCCCACGGCATCGTCCTGCTCTACCAGGGCAAGGCTGCGCAGGCGCTGAACACGCTAAGCGCGGCTCTCGAGGCTCTGCGGCTGACCGACCCCCAGCAGCTGTTCGCCCTGACAGCGGCCATGGCCTTTGCGGCGGCCGCAGAAGTCGGGGCCCAGACAAAAGCGGAGCTCTTCCTCGGCGACTTCGAGGCCGCACCCGCGGCTTTGCCCCGGTACATGCGCTCACTGGCCGCGATGGCCGTGGTCTACGGAAAAGCCCGGCTCGGGAACTATCCCGGCGCCATCGCGGAACTGAAGCGGCTCGGACGTCCGGACCCGGAGGTGGACAGCGCCGGCCTCGAACTCGACGCACTGGCCTTTTGCCTGGCCCTGGGGGACACGGATTCGGTGCCGAGGCTGCTGGAACTCCGGACCGGGCTTGAAGGCCCACGGCCCGACGCGATCTGCGCCTACGCGGCCGCCATCAGCACGGACAACGCCGCAGACCACCTTGAGGCCGCGAAGACCTGTGAGGCTGCGGAACTGTGGACCTTTGCCGCACTTGCCTATGACGCCGCGGCCCACGCCTACCGGGCCGCGGGCGACACGCTCAGGGAGCGTATGGCGAACGCCCAGCGGAAGCGGTGCCTGGACCGGGCCGATGACCTCCCCGGTGAGGACGCGGCCAAGAGCGATGACTCGCTCGGCATCCTGACCCGCCGCGAGCGTGACATCGTGGCGCTTGCTGTACGCGGCCTCACCGACCGGCAGATCGCCGCCGAGCTCCAGGTGTCCGTGCGCACGGTTGAGGGCCACCTCTACCGCAGCTACGCCAAGCTCAACGTCAAGGGCCGTGAACAGCTTCCCGGCATTGACGGACGCTAGCGGGTCATCGGCGCGACGGACGGCCTGGGCCGTTCCCGGCGGCCAGCAGGGCCCTGCGGACCGCTGATTTTGCGGCGTCGGGGACGCTACGGGCAGGGACACGTGAAGCAGGATTCCGACTACTTGGTTTGGACCCTGCGGGGGTGCGGGTCCAACTGAGTACAGCTACGTAGAGCGGGCCGAATACTCGCTGCGTATTCGAGTACTACTTACGCATACCGAAAATACGCGTAGTCCCTACGGTTGTTGTATTACCGCTCACACTTTGATTGCGAAGGTCTCTCATATGTTCCAGCAAGACGCCGGCTTGCCTGCGGGCAGCGGCCAGACAGAAACGATCTATCCGGCGCCAAGAAACGGATACGGCCGGAACAAAGACCGGCCCTTCACCCGCCAACAGGTCGTTGCCGAGGTGGTTGAGACCCTGACGTCGGGGTCCGGCTGCGGCATCGTACTCGTGGGCGACCACGGGGCGGGCAAGTCCTTCATCGCCCAGCGCGCTTTGGAGCAGCTCGGCGACGAGTACCTGGTAGTCCAGGTCAGGGGCAGCTCCATTTCGTCCAAACTTCCCTATGGGGCCCTGAGCGTCCTGCTCAATGACCTCGACGCCTCCCACCTCGAGCACCCCCTGATGGTGCTGCGCGGGCTGACCCAGCTGCTCCACAACAAATCCGACGGGCGGCGGATCGTCCTCTTCGTGGACAACGCCCACGACCTCGACGAACTCTCGAGCATGATGGTCGCCCAGCTGAGCGCAGGGGCCCATGTCACCCTGCTGGCGGCGTGCGTGGACATGCCCCATGTCGGCGGTGACATCATGGGCCTCTGGAAGGATGACCTGCTCCGGCGGGTGGACCTTGGGCCGTTCGACTTCGCCGAGACGGCAGCAACCCTGCACCACGAATACGGCGGCCGTTTCTCCCTGACCGCGGCCCGGGCGCTCTGGAGCGCGAGCGGGGGCAACGCCCTGTTCCTCCATTCCCTCGCCCGCGAACAGATCAAGCTGGGCACAGTGGTCCGCCAGGACGGCGTATGGTTCCTGGGTAACGGCCCTATTGCCCTGACCGGCGAGATCCGGGATGTCGTGAAGGCCCGCCTCAACCGGCTTGGCACCGGCCAGCGGGATGTCTTCGAGCTGCTGGCACTGGCCGGCGCGGTCCCGCTGCAGACCCTCATGCTCATCGCCAACCCCCAGGACATGGACGCGCTCCAGGAACGGGCCCTGATCCGGGTCACCCACGAGCATCCGCCGATGGTCAGCGTCGCCAACCCGGTGACCGCCGGCATCGTCGCCAGCGTTGTCCCGCCGGGCCGCAGCGCCGAACTCCGCCGCCGGCTCACGGCGGTGCTCCAGGAGTCGGACGCCCTGGACGCCGGCGGCGCCACCGGCGTCGCCTGGGCCCTGGACTGCGGAGAGCAGGTGCGCCCGGAGGTGGCCCTGGCCGCGGCCCACACCGCGAACAGCGCATCCGACCCCGTGGCCGCGCTGCGGTTCATCCAGGAGGCCGAAGGAAGCGAACGCGGCGCCCTGGCGGCCATCGAATCGGTGAACGCCCATATCCTGGTCAACAACGAGGAATCGGCGCGCCGGGTCCTCGAAACGCTGGATGAGGCCGCCTGCCGGGAACTGCCGCTCGCCGAGTGGACCGCCCTTCAGTTGCTGCGCGCAGAGCTGGACAAGCGCAGCACGGCCCCGGGCGCCGATCCCAAAGCACGGCTGCGGGAGCTCGCGGAGCGGCTGGCCGCAGAACCGGAGCAACACAGCGCCGTGGTGGGAGCGGCCCGCGAGCAGCTGCGCCTGGCCGAGGCCGAGCTCGCCGCCTTCCAGGGACGCTACGCCGATGTCCTGGCCGCGACCGACCACATTGACACGACAGACCTGGGCAGCGAACCGCGCATCATGACCGCCAGCGTGCGCTGCGAGGCCCTGGCCGTGACCGGCAACGTCGTCTGGGCGCTGGCCCTGGGCAAGCAGGTCCTGACGGCCACAGCGAGCGTGCAGCTCACGGACCGGGCGGTGCGCGAGATCAGGGGCAGGTTCCTGCTGCTCCTGCTGCTTTCGGCGAAGTTCCGGGAGGCATCCGGCTACCTTGACGAGACGTATGGCGGCGGAGAGCCCCAGACCCGGCTCGGCGGGATGTTCGAGATTGGCCAGGGTGTCATCGACCTGCACGCAGGACACCTCGACGACGCCCTGTCCCGGCTCCAGGCCGGCAGGTGGCAGCTCCGGGCCCAGGATCCCGATGCCTTGACCGGCCTGGCCACCGCAGTCTGTGCCTACGCGGCCGCACTCCAGGGAGAAGAGGAGACGGCCGGGCTCCTGCTGGGCGATTTGGACCAGCCGCGGCCACCCACGGCCTGGCTGGCTGAACGGCTCACACGCTATTTCGAGCTCTCGGCACAGGCCGAGCTCGGCCAGCGGGCAGCGTCAATCCGCGCACTCGCCGCCGAGGCGGACAACGACGCCCAGTCCTCGGCCGTGTCCCCGGCGCTCCTGTTCATGTCCGCGGCCACCAGGTTGGGGGACCGCCAGATGGGCCACCGGCTCGGCGGCCTCGGCGGACAGGTGACCGGGCAATTCGCGGCCCTGTGCTCGCGGCTGGCCGAAGGCATGCGGGACGCTGACAGCGAACTCCTGTTGGCGGCATCCAAGGACGCGGACGCCTACGGCAACGCCGTCTTCGCCCGGGACGCGGCCAGGAAGGCCGTCAGCTGCGCGAACGACGCCGGCAACCGGATTGCGCTGCGGATCGCCCAGCGGGCGCAGCAGTCGCTCGATGACAGGTTCGGCAGTCCCAAGAACGGTCTCCATTCGCTCACGACGTCGACCCTGACGGCGAGGGAATGCGAAGTGGCCGTCCGGGCCGCCGCCGGCACATCGAACCGCAAGATCGCCGAACAGATGCACGTATCGGTTCGCACAGTGGAAGGACACCTCTACCAGGTGTATTCGAAGTTGCACGTCGCCAGCCGAACGGAACTCAAAGATGTCATCTCAACTCCGGCTGACAGCGCCCGGCTCGGCTGACCCCGGCAGCATTCGGGCGGCCTCCCGGGCGGCACCCCGGGGAAGGCAACGGGCGGCAGGAAGAACCTGCGATGGAAAGTCTGGCTGATACCGCCCCGCTCATCGAGCGGTCAGCGCTGGTCAAGGACCTGGTGCGTTGCCTGCGCGATGACACCCGGTCAGGTGCGATCGTCGTCGGCGGCGCAGGAACGGGCAAGACCGCCGTCGTCAAAGCCGCCATCCGAGAACTTGGGACCGGCAGCCACCTGATCCGGCTGACGGCCACACCGGCCCTGGCCGCCGTTCCCTTTGGCGCCCTGGCGCCCTACCTGTCCCGGCTTCCCGACCGGGAACTCGACTCATATGCCGCCGTCGTCGAAGCAATGGCCGACAGCCTGAAAGCCGAGGCGGACCGGCCGCTGTTCGTCGTCGACGACGCGCATTGCCTGGACCACGGGACCGTCCGGCAACTCGCACAGGCCGCAGCCACCGGCGCAGCAGGCATCCTGGCGACCTGCCGGCCCGGGCCGCTGATCCCGGAAGAATTCCTCTCGCTCTGGGACGACGGAATCATCGCCAAGTTCGATCTCGCCCCGCTCAGCCGGACCGGGACACACCAGCTGTGCGAACAGGTCCTGCGGGCCGACGTCTCCCCGTGGGTCAGCGCATTGTTTCACGACGCCGCCGACGGGAACCCGCTGATGCTGATGTCCCTGATCCAGCATGCCCGCTCCACCGGCGCCCTGGGCTGCCGGCACGGCGTATGGTTCCTCCTGGCCAACCCCGATATGGCCCTGGTTCCGGCCGCCGACGTCGTCGACCGGCAGTTGCGCTCCATGACGCCGGAGGAAAAGACCGCGGCCACGATCGTTGCCCTGGCAGGACCGCTCTCCCTGGCCCAGATCCTGCGGATCAGCGGTCCCAAAGCCGTCGATGCGCTCGACACGGCAGGGATAATCGCCGTTTCCGCCGGGCACGACCGGCTCGTCCGGCCCGCGAGCCCGATCGTTGGCGAGATCATCCGCCACCGGGTTCCGGCCGGCCGCAGTTCGGCCCTGCGCTCCAGCGTGCTGTCGCTTCCCTCGGGGCGTGCCGCGGTGCCGGGAGCTGCCCTGAACCGGCTGCGCTGGTCTTTGGACTGCGGCGTGGAGATCCCTCCCGCACAGCTGCTCCATGCCGCTGTCGCCGCGAACACGGCCCTGGATCCTGCTACCGCGGCCAGGGCCGCTGGCGCCATCCGGGACGCCCGGTTCCTTTCCGAGGCCAGGATCCAGCTCGCATACTCCCACTTCATTGCCGGGCGCCCGCAGGCAGCTATGGCGTGCCTGGAGTCCGCGCAGCCGGTGCGCGCCGGCCAGCCCTCCTACCTTGCCGCGCTGCTCGCGGTCCGGCTCGGGTCCACGACGCCGGCCCGGGAGTCCCTGTCTTCCGCGCACCCGCCGGGACGTGCCCCGGAGAATAACCCGTGGGGCGGAACCGCTGCCGGGGGACTGGCCGCAGAGCTCCTGAACCGCACGTGGGACGGCAGATTCATGGCCGTCGGGACAGGGTTGCGCGAACTGGTCGAGACCGCCGGCATCCCGCCCGAAATCCGCGTTCCGGCAGCTTCCCTCCTGGCCGAACTACTGACCGCCCAAGGCCGGCTGCGAACAGGGCTGCGCCTGGACGGAGAAGCATGGGCCGGTGCCCGCAGCGGAAGCCTGGGGCTTCCCTTGGTATTCGAGGACCTTGTAGTGCGCCACTGCCTGAACCTGATCCGGGCCGGCGACTGGGACGGGCTCGGGAAGGTCCTCGACGATTACGCGGACCGTGAGCCCGGACGGCTGCTCTACAGCGGCGGCATGCTGCACCTCATGCGCGGGTACTCGAGGCTGCGCCAGGGCCGGATGCGCGAATGCCTGGCCGAAGTACGGCTCGGCGTCGAGGAACTTACCATCGCCGACCCCTTGAACCTGCTGCCGTTCGCGCATGCCGTCGCAGCGTACGCGGCTGCCGCCGTCGGACGCCACTACGAGGCCAGCCAGCACTGCCTGGACTTCCGGCTCTCGGATTACCGCGAGCCGAAAACCCTGCGCCTGCTGGCCGAGGCGTATTGCCGGGCGGCGGAACCCGGGACCGTTACGGACAGTGCCGGCCCGGCCGGCGCCGGCCCGGAGGGCGCCGGCCCGGAGGGGCCCGGCGTATCGGCGCTGTCCCGGCTGGCGGACGAAGCGATGCACGAGGGCCTGCGCGGCGTTGAAACCGATATTAGGCGGCTCGCGTTCCGCAGCGGTGACATCTCGGGGGCCGAGGCCCTTGCCATGAGCAGCCGGGCCGTGGACGGCCCTGAGGCGCGGCTACTGGAATCCTATGCGCTGGCGGTATCCGCGTCCGACGCCGCCGACCTCATTGGCATCAGCGACGACGCGCTCGGCGGCGGGCACGGCCTGCTGGCCCTCGAAGCCGCCCAGCAGGCGGAACGTATCCTGGCAGATGACCCGGACCGGTGGAGGCTCACCGCGGTTCAGCGCCGGGTCCATCACCGGCTCGTGGAGGCCGGCATGTCGGCGCAGTTGGAGGTTGTCCACAGCGATCACGGCGCCGCGCTGTCCGGCCGTGAAGCAGAGGTCCTGGACCTTGTGTCCCGCGGGTCCACGAATGCCGAGATCGCCACGGCGCTCTGCCTGTCCCACCGGACCGTGGAGGGGCACTTGTCCCGGATCTTCGCCAAACTCGGGGTCGGCCGCCGCGCGGACCTGCTGGATCACGGCGCCCTGGATCAGGGCACCCTGGATCACAGCGCCCTGGACCACGGAACGCTGGCACCGGAGTCCTGAGACCTAAGACGTGAGACCTGGCACCTGACACCTAGGGCCTGAGTCCGAGTCCGGGGGCCCGACCACCTCGGGGGCCTGCGTCTATCCCGCCGGCATCTGCCCCATCAAGCCGGCCCCTTGTCCTGCCGGCACCTGCCCCCATCAAGCACGCCCCCCAATACCGCCGGTATCTGCCCAAACGGCCGCAGCTGCGGGGCCGGGTACAGCCCCGGGTGGACCGGGGGACCGGCGGGAGTATCCCCAAGTAGTGCCGTTGCGGCCGGGACAACAGAAGTCGGGTAAACGCTACTCGTGTGCAGATCGGGTCCCGGGGATTGACTTAAGTCAGTCCCACGAACAACTCACAAAGGTCTCAAAATGAGGAACTTCAGGGCGGTAATCGACCGCGGGTTTGACCTGCAGGGAAGTTTGGTCTCGCAAACCATCTTGCTTGCTGAAGCAGCCACTGCCACCATTAGAGGTGGTCGTGCCGTAACCTCCCTACACCGAACTCCTTCATTGGAATCGTACGGTGCCGAAACTGGCAGCCGTACGCCAAGGTCGGAGCCGGCGGCGTCAGAGCCTTCTGAGACCGAGGCTCTCCCCCCAGCCGCCGCCGGCTCCCTTAACCGGTCTATACACGGGTCCGCGCCGCTAAGAGACGCGGACCCGGCATGAGCGCCGTCGACGAGCGCCGCAGGGGGTACTCGGCTCGGGGGAGCCGTATGACCGGCCGGCCCGCGCCGGTGCTGGCCTCAAGCGCCGGTCCGCTCAGCCAGCCCTGGACCGCCGCCCCGGGCGTCGGCAACGACGCTCCCGCCGCAGTTGTGGATTCGGGCAAGTCCTGGGCCAAACGCTATCGCCGCTGGCTCCGGCTCTCGGACACCGCCATCGTGATGATTGCGGTCGCGGCCGCCTATGCCTTCCATCTCGAAGCGGGCCAGCCCTTCCTGACCCGCGGTGCGGCCGGCGGTTCATACCTGGCCGTCAGCATAGCCATTGTCCTGGTCTGGGTCCTGGCACTGGAAGTGCACCGCACCCGCGAAGAGACGGTCCTGGGAATCGGCTCCGAGGAATACAAACGGGTCCTCGACGCGACCCTCGGCGTATTCGGCGGAATCGCCATCATGGTGATCCTTTTGGGCATCGATGTGGTCCGCAGCCACTTTGCCCTCGCGCTTCCGGCCGGTGCCCTGCTCCTGCTGGTCAACCGCTGGCAATGGCGGGCCTGGCTGAACCGCCAGAGGCTCTTTGGCCACTACCTTTCCAAGGTGATCGTCGTGGGGGAACCCGCGGACGTCGAGTATGTGATCCGGCAGTTCGGCAAAGTCTCCGGCGCCGCCTACGAAGTCGTGGGGGCTGCCCTGCCGGCCGGCTACACCGAAAACCACCTGCAAATTTCCGCCGGGCGGATCCCGGTCCTGTGCGACGTCGACTCGGTCGCCGGCAAGGTCGCGGAAACAGGGGCGAACGCCGTCGTCGTGGCCGGACGGCTCGAGGGCGGCACCCGGTCCATCCGGCAGCTGGGGTGGGCCCTGGAAGGCACCCGGGCCGGCCTTGTCCTGGCCTCGAGCCTGACCGACGTCGCAGGTCCCAGGATCCACTGGCGGCCCGTCGAAGGCCTGCCCCTCATGCACGTGGAACTGCCGCGGTTCACCGGCGGCAAGCACACGCTCAAACGCCTCGTGGACATCGTGGCATCCGCAGCGGCCCTGCTGGTCCTCTCACCCCTGTTGTGCGCCCTGGCCTGGATCATCGTCCGCGACAGCAAGGGCCCGGTGTTCTTCCGCCAGGAGCGGGTCGGACTCAACGGTAAGCGGTTCAAGATGGTCAAATTCCGCTCCATGGTCACCACGGCGGAACAGGACCTGGCGGCGCTGCAGGACCTCAACGAGGCGGCGGGGCTGCTGTTCAAGCTCAAGAACGATCCCCGGATCACCACGTGCGGACGCTGGCTCAGGAAGTACTCGCTGGACGAGCTGCCGCAGTTCTGGAACGTCCTGAAGGGTGACATGAGCCTGGTGGGGCCGCGGCCGCAGCTGCCCGGCGAGGTCGAGGGCTATGAGGGCGACGTGAGCAGGCGGCTGCTGATCAAGCCGGGAATCACGGGTCTGTGGCAAATCAACGGCCGGTCCAATCTGGGCTGGGACGAGAGCGTCCGCTGGGACCTCTACTACGTGGAGAACTGGTCACTGACCGGCGACATCATGATCCTGTGGCGAACGTTCAGGGTCATTCTTCATCCGGTGGGGGCCTACTAAACGCACTAAACGCCGGTACTGGGCCGGCGTCACACGGGAAGGCAGCAGAACACAATGGGTCTCAAAATTGGATATGCCCCGGGGGCTTTTGACCTGTTTCACATCGGGCATCTGAACATCCTCAAGCACGCCAAGAGCCAATGCGACTACCTGATTGCCGGGGTCGTGGCCGACGAAATTCTCGAGGAGGTCAAGGGCAGGTTGCCCCTGGTCCCGCTCGCCGAGAGGATGGAGATCGTCGGCAGCATCGGCTACGTGGACAGGGTCTTCGCCGAAGTCGTCCCGGACAAGCTCCAGATCTGGGAGGAACTGCGTTTCAACGTCTTCTTCAAAGGAGACGACTGGAAGGGCACCCCGCAAGGCGACCGGCTGCAGGCTGCCTTTGGCGCCGTCGGCGTCGAGGTCGTCCACTTCCCGTACACCGTCCACACCTCCAGTTCAGCCCTGCGGACGGCCCTGGAACTGATCAATCAGTCCGCATCGCCGTCGCACCTCAGGCAAGGAACACGGCGGTGAGCGGCCTGCATGTCGCCATGGTGGGGACGCGCGGCGTCCCGGCACACTACGGCGGCTTCGAAACAGCGATCGAGGAAATCGGGCAGCGCCTGGTACAACGCGGCCACCGCGTCACCGTCTACTGCCGGGACATGGGGGAAGGCACAGACAAGCCCTCTGAACACCTGGGCATGGAACTCGTCCACCTCCCGGCGATGCGCAAACGGTCCCTGGAGACGTTGAGCCACACCGGCCTCTCGGTTGCCCACCTGCTTCGGCACCGCCCGGACGCGGCCATCGTCTTCAACGCCGCCAACGCTCCTTATCTGCCGGCCTTCCGGGCGGCGCGCATCCCAGTGGCCACGCACGTCGACGGGCTGGAGTGGAAGCGCGCCAAGTGGGGCAAGGGCGGCCAGAACTACTACCGGGCCGTGGAATGGCTCGCCGTGAGGCTCTCGGATGCGCTGATCGCCGACGCCATCGGGATCCAGGACTACTACCGGCAGAAATTCGACGCCGACACCGTCTACCTCGCGTACGGCGCGCCGCTGCTGGCGGAGGGCAACGCGGACAAGCTCGGGCAACTGGACCTCAAGCCGCAGGCATACCACCTGGTGGTGGCGCGTTTCGAGCCGGAGAACCATGTCCACCTGATTGTTGACGGGTTCGTCCGCAGCCAGTCGGAACTGCCGCTGATCGTCGTGGGTTCAGCCCCTTATTCGAACCGCTACACGAGCGCCGTCCACGCCCTGGCCGACGCCAGGGTCCGCTTCGTCGGCGGGATCTGGGACCAGGAGCTGCTGGACCAGCTGTATGCCAACGCACTCGTGTACTGGCACGGCCACTCGGTCGGCGGAACCAACCCCTCGCTCTTGCGGGCCATCGGTTCGGGAACGGCGACCAACGCGTTCGACGTCGGATTCAACCGTGAGGTCCTGGAACACTCAGGCCGGTTCTTTTCGGACCCGCAAGATGTGGCCAGGCTGGTCGCGGACGCCGAGGGCCCCGGGTCGGATGTGGCCTCGCGGGGGGAACAGGCGCGGCTGATCGCGCACCGCTACAGCTGGGAGCTCGTCACGGACGGCTATGAGGAGCTCTGCCGGGACCTCGCCCGCCTGCAGATGCATTCTGCCCGCGGCGCCTACCGACGGCTCCCCGCGTCGGCCCAGCAAAGCATAGGAGCCGGCCGATGACTGCTATCGACCAGCACGTCGAACGTGCCGCCGGCGGGTATTGGGCCACCGTGAGGGCCCTGTCGGCCGGCCAGAAGACCGCCGCACGCAGTGCACCCGCGTACTCGCGCTACATCAACCGCCGGCTGGGACGGCTCCTGGCCGCGGCCGCGATACGTGCGGGCCTGGGCCCGAACGCGGTGACAGCCATCAGCGCGGCCTTCACCTTCGCCGGGATCGCCCTGCTGATGCTCTACCCGCCCTCCGCCGTGCTCGGCATCGGCGTGGCAGTGTGCCTCGCGGCCGGCTACGCCTTTGATTCGGCCGATGGCCAGGTGGCCCGGATGCGGGGCGGCGGCTCGCCCGCCGGGGAGTGGCTGGACCACATGGTCGACGCCGTCAAGACCTCCGCGATGCCGCTGGCACTCGCCGTCGGGCTCTATCGCTTCGACGCCGTGGACCGGTGGTGGCTCGTGGTTCCGCTGGGCGCGGCCATGGTGTCCGCCGTCCTGTTCTTCGGCATGATCCTCACCGAACAGCTCCGGCGCCAGGCCGACCGGGTGTCCGTGGCCGAGCCCGGCGGCCGCTCCTGGATCCGTTCGGTGCTGGTGATCCCGATGGACTACGGCGTCCTCTGCCTGTCCTTCGCCAGCTACGGCCTGCTGCCTCTGTTCCTGACCGTCTACACGCTGATCTTCGCTGCCACGGCCGGGTTCCTGGTGTTGGCCTCGGTTAAGTGGTTCCGGGAGCTCTCCGCCGCCCCGCTGAGGTCCCGTCCGGCAGGGCAGCACGTCATGCAGGGAGGCCGGCCATGAACAAGCAGGCAAACACCCCGGCCGACGAGCGCCGGAAGGCCGGCCGCCGCACCCGCCTGGTGGCGACCTCGCTCGGAGTCTCCGCGCTCCTGGCCATTGGCGGCGTCGCGTGGGCCTCCGGACTAAAGGCTTCCGGCAGCGCTGCGCCGGAAGTCCGGCCGGGCAGCACGGCGGGCGCTTCCGCCCAGCCCGGCACCGCCAGCCCTGACACCACCAGTCCTGACACGGCCAGCCCTGACACGGCCAGCCCCAACGCCGCCCAGACGGGCTCCGGAACGCCGGACCCGGCCGCCGCTGCCGGCGGACCGGTGGCAGCCGCGAAACCGTCCGGCCCGCCGGAGGTCAACCCGGCACCTGTGGACCGGAAGGGCAAGTCGGACCAGGAGCTCGCGGCGATCGCGCAGCCCACGGCCGCCCCGGTGGAGCTGACGGCCAAGAAGGCCGTCAAAGGCGGTGTCACGGCGACCATCACGGAGATGACGGCCGTCCAGGGCGTGGCAACCGGGATCGGCGAAGTGGCCGGACCTGCCGTGCGGTTCAAGATCACTGTGGTCAACGCCACCGCGGCACCGCTCTCGCTTGACCGGGCGCTCGTGGACGTCAGCTATGGCAAGGACGACGCCCCGGCGAGCCAGCTCAGCGGGCCGGACCCAGTGGCGTTCCCGGCGAGCGTCGCGGCCGGGGCCACCGGCGTCGGCGTGTTCGTCTTCGCCGTGCCGCTCGACGCGCGGGACACCGTGAAAGTCCACTTCAACCTGGAAGCCGAGACGCCGATTGCGACGTTTGCCGGCCGCGCCCCGGCCGGGACCAAACCATGACGCCGGCACCCGGCGGGCCGCCGGTCTCCGCTTCCGTGTCTGTTCTTCGGCGCGCGGTCCGGCGGGCACGCAAGCTGGGCAAACGCGTGCGGGCGGCCTGCGCTGTGGCCTGCCTGCGGGTCCGCAACCTCCTGGCCCGCGGGCCGGTCACGGGGGCCGCCGGCGTCGTGGTGTCCCTGACCACCCACGGCGACCGGATCCGCACGGTGTCGATCGGGATCGAGTCGATTGCCCGCGGCACGGTGCGGCCGCAACGCCTCGTTCTGTGGCTGGATTCGCCCGAAGACGTCGCGGCGTGTCCCGCTTCGCTTCGGCGCCTCGAACGCCGCGGCCTGGAGATCCTGGCCGCTTCCGATTACGGCACGGCCAATTACGGGCCGCACACCAAGTACTACCCCTACGTCACCTCCGTCCCACGGCACACCGTGCCGCTGGTGACGGCCGACGACGACATCGTCTACCCGCCGAAGTGGCTGGCCCAGCTGGTGGACGCCGCCGAGCGCCACCCCGGCAGCGTGAGCGCGCACTGGGTCAGCATCATGGGGGTCGAGGGGGACCAGATAGCCGGCTACGGAACCTGGCGCCGGGCCCGTGACACCGCCGAACGGCCGGCAAACTTCGCCACCGGCGTGTCCGGCGTCATCTACCCGCCGGCGATGCTCGAGGAGCTGCGGCTGCGCGCGGACGGCTTCCTGGACTCGTGCCGGCGCGCGGATGACATCTGGCTGAAATGGGTGGCCCTGCGCGCCGGTATACCAGTGCGCCAGGTCGGGCCGGTGCCCCGGCACTTTCCGATCATTCCCGGCAGCCAGGGCCAGACCCTCATGAGCACAAACGTGGGAGAGAACCAAAACGATCACTGCATTCGAGGCCTCTTTTCGGCCGAGGATGTGGCGGCGCTGGGTGCCAGCGCGGCCAGTCATCAACTGAACTAAGGGGACAAGAAAAGATGCTCAGGAACGCAACGCTGGGGAGCGCTCGGGGGAGAGGGGCACGGCCGCCAGCCGGCCCGGCACCGACGACGGCACCCGCAACAATCAAGACCGGCTACACCACCGTACGGGCCGGTGCGAAAAAGACGCTGGCGCTGCTGCTGGCCGCCGCAGTCGCCCTGTCCCTGGGGCTGGTCGGCAGCCAGCCCGCCGCGGCGGACACCGCTCCCGCGGATCCCGCCAGCCCGGCCACCCCCGTCACCGTGTCCGCCGACGGCCTGCCCACCGCCCAGATCAACGGCGTCGCCTGGGCCCAGGTCATCATCGGCAACACGGTGTTCGTCGGCGGCAATTTCACCGAGGCCCGGCCCGCCGGCGCCGCTGCCGGCACCGGGACCGTCCCCCGGAACAACATCCTGGCCTACAACCTCACCACCGGTGCGCTGCTGAACACATTCACGCCCAGCTTCAACGGCGAGGTGACGGCACTGGCAGCCTCCCCGGACGGATCGCGGCTGTACGTCGGCGGCGCGTTTACCGCCTACAACGGCTCCACCGTGTGGCGGGCCGTCGCCCTGAACCCGGCCACCGGTGCCCTCATCACCAGCTTCCTGCCCCGCATGTCCGCATCGGTCCGCTCGATCGTGGCGACGTCCACCACGGTGTACCTCGGCGGCCTGTTCAACGCCGTCGGCTCCGTTACCCGCGACAAGCTCGCCGCAGTCAGCGCCTCCAACGCCGCGCTCCTGCCCTGGAACCCGGTTGCCGCCGGCGGCAGGGTCAACGCCATGACCCTCTCGCCGGACGGCGCGAGCATGGTGGTGGGCGGGGCCTTCACCTCCATCAACGGCTCCAGTAACCCCGGCTACGGCGTGGCCAAGGTGGACACCTCCCTGGGCGCCGTGAAGCCCTTCCAGATCAATAACATCGCCCGCAACGGCGGCACCACCGGCGCCATCACCACGCTGGCAACCGACGGCGTCAACGTCTACGGCGCCGGCTACACCTATGGCCGCAGCAGCACGCTGGAAGGAATGTTCTCGGTCAAATGGGCGGACGACTCCACCAATTGGCTCGAGGACTGCCACGGTGACACCTATTCCATCCAGCCGATGGGGGATGCGGTCTACCTGGCCGGCCACGCGCACTTCTGCGGCAACATCGGTGCGTTCCCCCAGGCGGAGCCCTGGCAGTTCAACCGCGGCATCGCCTTCAGCAAGAAGGCCACTGGCACGGTGACGGCCGAAAGCCACGCGTACACTGACTTCGCCGGGAACCCGTCGCCCTCGCTGCTGAACTGGTTCCCGATCCTGGACGCCGGCACCTTCACCGGCCAGGACCAGGGCGCCTGGACAGTTGCCGGCAACGCCGACTACATCGTGATGGCCGGTGAATTCACCACTATCAACAACCAGCCCCAGCAGGGACTGACCCGGTTCCCGCGGACCGGCCTCTCGCCGAACCTGCGCGGGCCGCGTCTGAGCGGCGCGAACTTCAACCCGACGCTGTCCAGCCCGGCCGCCGGTACCGTGCGGGTCCGCTGGCAGGCCAACTGGGACCAGGACAACGAGAACCTCACGTATGAGGTCCGCCGCAACGGCGCTGTGATCTCCACCGTCAACCAGGCATCCACCTTCTGGAGGCGGCCGGGCATGACGTTCCTGGACTCCGGCCGGACCCCCGGCCAGAGCTACGGCTACCGCATCTTCGCCCGTGACGCCTTCGGCAACGAGGCCCGCAGCGAGACTGTCACGATCACCGTCCCCGGTTCCGTTACGGCGCCGGGCAGTTACGCACAGCAGGTGCTGGCCGACAAGCCCGGCAACTACTGGCGCCTCGGCGAAACCGGCGGGGCCACCGGCGTGGACCTCGCGGGCAAGGACGATTTGATCGTCCGGCCGGGCGTGGGCTTCGGCGCCGCGGGGGCGATGACCGGAGATTCCGACACGGCCGCGACCTTCAACGCCACCACCGACGGGGTGGCCAGCAGCCCGACCCTGTCCGTCCGCCCGCAGGTGTTCAGCACCGAGGCGTGGTTCCGGACCGGCACCAAGCAGGGCGGCGAGATCATTGGCTTCGGCAACTCGCAGACGGGGGTGTCGGTGGACTACGACCGGAACGTCTACATGGACAACCTCGGCCGGATCTTCTTCGGCGTCCGCCCGACCGGCGGCACTGGCGCGGGCATCCGATACACCGTCAACACCACCAAGACCTTCAGCGACAACCAGTGGCACCACGTAGTGGCGACCCTGGGTCCCAACGGGATGCAGCTGTTCCTCGACGGCGTCCTTGCGGCCAACCGGACCGACACCACCGGGGCATGGCCGATCGACGGTTTCTGGCGCATCGGCGGCGATAACCTGGCCGGTTGGCCCAGCCGTCCGACGAGCCGGTACCTCAACGGCCAGATCGACGACGTCGCCATCTACCCGGCCGTGCTGCCGCTGTCCCGGGTGCAGGCGCACTTCGTGGCCTCCGGCCGCACCGTCAGCGCCCCTCCCGCGGCACCTGTGGCCGGGTTCACGTCCACGGCCAGCGGACTCAAGGCCTCGGTGGACGGGACCACGTCCTCGGACGCCAACGGACCCATCGCCGCCTACGCCTGGGACTTCGGCGACGGCGGTACCGGCACCGGGGTCACGGCGCAGCACACCTACGCGGCGGGCGGCACCTACTCGGTCCGGCTGACGGTAACGGACAACACCGGAAACACCGCCACGGTCGTCCATTCCGTGACGGTGGTGGCTCCGCCGGCGAACGTGGCCCCGACGGCCGCGTTCACCTCGACCGCCGCCAACCTGGCCGTTTCCTTCAACGGCACCGGATCAGCCGACCCGGACGGGACCATCACCGGCTACGCCTGGAACTTCGGGGACGCCAGTACCGGAACCGGGGCGACGGCGTCGCACACCTACGCCGGTGCCGGCACCTACACCGTCACCCTGACCGTGACCGACGACGACGGCGCCACGGGCACGCTCAGCAAGGCGGTCACCGTCACGGCCCCGGCGTCCAACACCGTGGTCGCCGCGGACGCCTTCGGGCGGGCCGTCACCGGAGGCTTCGGCACGGCGGACACCGGAGGGGCCTGGACGCTCTCCGGCGGCAACACCAGCTTCGCCGTAAACAACGGCTCCGGTGCCGTGACCCTCGGGGCAGCCGGAGCCAGCCGGAGCGGGTTCCTGAACTCGGTATCCACGGCAGCCTTCGATGGGACGGTCACGGTCTCGGCGGACAAGATCGCCGACGGCGGCGGCATGTTCGCCTCACTGCTCGGCCGGCGGGCGAACAACAACGACTACCGGGCCAAGATCAAGGTCGGCAGCAACGGCGCCGTGTCCCTGTACCTGACCCGGGTCATCAACAACGCGGAGACGACGATTGCCGGGCCCCTGGCGATTGCCGGCCTGACCATGGCCGCCAACGATCCCGTGATCATCCGGCTCAGCCTGACCGGCACCGCTCCGACAGCTCTCGGCGCGAAGGTCTGGCGGGCCTCGGCGGCCGAACCGGCGGCATGGCAGCTGACTGCGAGCGACTCGACGGCGGCGCTCCAAGTGGCCGGCGGTGCAGGACTCGTCGGCTACCTCTCAGGATCGTCCACCAATGTCCCGATGGTGTTGCGCTTTGACACCTTCGCCGTGAAGATCCCGTAGGCATCGGGAAACGGGGGGAAGCCATGAAGATGCTGAAGCCGCTACAAGGACCCGCGCAACGACGGGCACAGGCGGGCGGCCCGGGCCCGCGGGGAGTCCCGCGACGGCTGCTGGAAAAGATCATGGCTTCCCTCGCGGCTTCAGCGCTCGCACTGTCCATGGGACTGGCAGCAGTGGCTCCGGCGGCGGCGGACAGCGCCCCGCCGGAGCCGGCAAGCACCGCCAACCCGGCTACGGTAACGGCCGATGCCCTCCCCACCGCCCAGATCGACGGCGTCGTCTGGCAACAGGTGGTGGTCGGCAACACCGTCTACGCGGCCGGGAGCTTCGGCACTGCCCGGCCGGCGGGTTCGCTGGCCGGAACCAACACGGTGGTCCGCCGCAACATCCTGGCCTACAACCTCACCACCGGTGAACTGCTTCCTTTTGCCCCCGCGCTCAACGCCCAGGCGTTCAGCATCGCCGCATCGCCCGACGGCTCGCGGATCTACGTGGGCGGCGACTTCACCACCGTCAACGGTGCCACCGTCTGGCGGGTCGCCGCCCTGGATCCCGGCACGGGGGCGCTCATTCCCTCGTTCCTGCCCAAGGTCGCCGGCAGCGTCCGGGCGATCGTGCCCACGGCCGGCACTGTCTACCTTGGCGGGCTGTTCACCGCAGTCGGCTCAGCCGTGCGCAGCCGCCTCGCGGCCGTCCAGGCCTCCAACGGCGGACTCACAACCTGGGCGCCATCCGCGGAAGGCGGCCGGGTCAACGCCCTGGCCCTGTCACCGGACGGCACCCGGGTGGTGGTCGGCGGCGCCTTCACCACCCTCAACGGCTCAGCCAACCCCGGCTACGGGCTCGGCGCCGTGGATACCGTCAACGGCGGACTCCTGCCGTGGGCCGCCAACGAGCGCGTGCGCAACGCCGGACTCAACTCCGCCATCACGAGCCTGAGCGGGGACGCCGACAACGTCTACGCGACCGGCTACGTTTTCGGCGCGGGCGGCAATCTCGAAGGGACGGTCGCGGCCGGCTGGAACGGCGGCCAGATCACCTGGCTGGAGGACTGCCACGGCGACACCTACGCCGTCTATCCGGCCGGGGACACCATCTACAAGGTGGGCCACTCCCACTACTGCGGGAACGTTGGCGGCTACCCGCAGACCGAACCCTGGAGCTTCCAGCGCGGCCTCGCGTTCAGCAAGGCTGCCACCGGCACCGTAATCCGGGACCCGCTCGGCTACGCCAACTGGGCCGGGCTGCCCTCGCCGTCCCTGCTCAACTGGTTCCCCGCCGTCGACACGGGCACGTACACAGGCCAGAACCAGGGGGCCTGGGCTGTCACCGGCGACGGACAGTACGTGGTCATGGGCGGCGAATTCACCACCGTCAACGGCACACGCCAGCAGGGCCTGGTCCGGTTCGTCGTCCGGGACAAGGCCCCCAATGCCCGCGGACCGGTCCTCAGCGGAGCCAAGACCAACCCGACCCTGACCTCGCCCGCCGCCGGGACGGTGCGCGTGCGCTGGCAGGCCAACCATGACCAGGACAATGTCCGGCTCACCTACCGGGTCATCCGGGACGGCATCACCGCCGCCCCCGTCCACACCGTCACCCGGGACAGCACGTTCTGGCAGCGGCCCGGGATGAGCTACGTCGACACGGGGCTGGTCCCCGGCCAGACCTACAGGTACCGGATCTTCGCCACGGACCCGCTTGGCAACGAGTCCCGGTCCGATACCGTCTCGATCACGGCAGCGGCGTCGACACCAGCCAGCGGCTACGCCGACGCCGTCCGGGCCGACAAGCCGGGGAACTTCTGGCGCTTCAACGACCCCGCCGGACCCACGCTCGTGGATTCAGCCGGCGCCGAGGACCTCGCGGCCGCATCCGGGGCCGGGCTCCGCACGGACGGCGCAGTCGTCGGGGAAACCACCGGCGCCGGAACCTTTGACGGCACCGTCAACGGCGTCGCCACAAACAACGGGTTCCAGCGCACACCGGACGTGTTCACCGCCGAAGCCTGGATCCGCACCACCAGCACCACGGGCGGGAAAATCATCGGCTTCGGCAACGTTGCCAGCGGCACGTCCCGGGTTACGGACCGCAACGTCTATATGGACGACGCCGGACGGATCTACTTCGGCCTCTGGAACGGATCCGTGCGGTCCATCAACAGCGCCGCCGGGTTCAACGACGGTCAATGGCACCAGGTCGTGGCCACTCTCAGCGGCGGCGGCATGTTCCTCTACATCGACGGCGCCCGGGCTGCCTTCCGCACCGACTTCACCTCGGGCCGGATCTTTGACGGGTACTGGCGGATCGGATCGGACCTGGTGGGCACCTGGCCCAGCCAGCCCACCAGCGGCAGCATCAAAGGCGACATCGACGAGGTAGCGCTCTATCCCGCGGCCCTCGGCCTCCAGCAGGTCCAGAACCACTACCGCGCCTCCGGGCGCACACTCACTGTCCCGGCCACGCCGCCGACGGCGGCCTTCACGTCGTCGATCACGTACCTGACCGTCAGCGCCGACGCCTCCGGATCCTCGGATCCGAACGGTCCGGTCACTTCCTACAACTGGGCGTACGGCGACGGGAGCACCGGTACAGGCGTCACCACGCAGCACGTCTATGCGGCTCCCGGCGCCTACACCGTCCGGCTCACCGTGACGGACGGCGACGGCAACTCCTCCAGCACGACGCGGACCGTCACGGCCACGGCTCCACCGGGAAACCAGCCGCCGACGGCGGCGTTCACGTCCGCCACCGCCAAGCTCACCGCCACGATGGACGCATCAACGTCCGCCGACGCCGACGGCACCATCACCTCCTACGCCTGGGACTTCGGCGACGCCGCCACAGGAACAGGGAAAACCACATCCCATAGCTACGCCAGCGGCGGCACTTACCAGGTCACCCTGACCGTCACCGACAACAGCGGCGCCGTCAGCACCAGCACCGCACGGGTCACGGTGCAGCCGAACCAGGCGCCGTCCGCGCAGTTCACGGCCACGGTCAGCAACCTGGCCGCAGCATTTGACGCCGCCGGGACGCAGGATCCGGACGGCAACATCGCCTCCTACGCCTGGGACTTCGGCGACGCGTCGACGGGAACCGGCGCTGCACCCTCGCACACGTACTCTGCGGCCGGGAGCTACAACGTCGTCCTGACAGTGTTGGACAACGACGGCGCCGCCGGCACCGTCACAAAGACAGTCACCGTGGCGGCCCCGCCGCCGAACTCACCCATCGCCGCCGACGCCTTCGGGCGGACGGCAGCCCAAGGCTGGGGCACGGCGGACACCGGCGGGGCCTGGACGGCCGCCGGCACTGCGGGCAACTACGCCGTGGGCTCGGGGGTCGGTTCCATGACGCTGGGAGCTGCCGGAGTCCAGCGCCTGGCGTACCTGCCCGGGATCTCGGCCCCGGCCGCGGACGTCCAGGTCAAGACCTCGACGGACAAAATCGCCAGCGGCGGGGGCATGTTCCTGGGGATCATCGGGAGGAAGGCGGGGGCAGACGAGTACCGGGCCAAACTCAAGATCTCGGCGACCGGGAGCGCGAGCCTGTACCTGACCAAGCTCGTCGGCGGCACGGAAACCACCCTGCAGTCCATCACGGTGTCCGGCCTGAGCGTCGCGGCCGGAGACCAGCTCCGGCTGCGGATGACGGTGACCGGTGCCGCGCCGGCTTCCCTCCGGGCCAAGGTCTGGCGGGACGGTGCCCCCGAACCGGCCACGTGGCTCGCAACGGCCGGCGATGCCTCGGCCTCGCTCCAGGGTTCCGGTTCGGTCGGGCTGATGTCCTTCCTGTGGAGCACCGCGGGCAACGCGCCCGTGCAGGCGAAGTTTGACGATTTCAATGTGCGGCTCAACTGAGAACCGCGGGGTAAACATTTGCGGGTGAGCCTGGTCGAGGAGGGAAACCTGTAGTCCAGACGAAGGGACGAGCATGACGTGGGGATCAGAAGCCGCCACCGGAACCGCAGCGGCGGCCGGAACCGCAGCGGCGGCCGGCAACACTGCGGAGCCGGGCACCTCTACGGAGCCCGGCACCACCGGCCCGGATGCTCCGCCGCGGGCCCGCTCCAGCGCCGGCCGGCCCGTCCGCCGCGCCGCGGCCCTGGCTGGTGCCTTGGCCCTTTCCCTGCTCCTGTTCATCACCGCGGCCCTCATGGGGGCACCCGGCGGGGTCACCGATTCGGCGCCCCTTGACCCGAACGACCCCAGGACGCCGGTGACGGTCACGGCGGACAGCCTCCCCACCGCCCAGCACGACGGCGTGGCGTGGCAATCGGCCGTGATCGGCAACACCGTCTATGTGGTCGGCAGGTTCAACAATGCCCGCCCCTTCGGCGCGGCCGCCGGGACGCAGCTGACCCCCCGGGCCAACATCCTGGCCTTCGACATCACCACGGGACGGCTCATCACCGGCTTCGCGCCCGTCCTGAATGCCCAGGCGCTCGCCGTCGCGCCGTCGCCGGACGGATCGCGGCTGTACATCGGCGGGGATTTCACCACCGTCAACGGCGTGCAACGCCTGAGGGTCGCCGCGCTGAACCCCGTGACGGGTGCCCTGATCAGTTCGTTCGCGCCGGGGATGAACGCCTCCGTGCGGGCCATCGCGGCATCGGCCGGGACGGTGTGGATGGGCGGCACCTTCACCGGCGTCGGAACTGCCTCCCGCACCCGGCTGGCCGCCGTCAGCGCCGCGAACGGGGCCCTGTTGCCGTGGGCCCCGGTTGCCACGGGCGGCAAGGTCAACGCCCTGGCCCTGTCTCCCGACGGAACCCGCGTGGTGGCCGGCGGCGCGTTCACCACGCTGAACAGCTCGTCCCGTCCGGGGTACGGGCTCGGCATGGTTGACGCCGTCACCGGCACCAACCTGCCCCTCCAGGCCAACGACGTGGTCCGCGACGCCGGAACGGACTCCGCGGTGCTCTCGCTCTCCACAGACGGCACGAGCTTCTACGGCACCGGCTACATCTTCGGCACCGGCGGCAACCTGGAGGGTGCCTTCGCGGCGAACTGGTCCGACGGCCGCATCAAGTGGGTGGAGGACTGCCACGGCGATTCCTACGGCGTCTTTGCCACTGATACCGCCGTCTACGTCGCCGGCCATCCGCACTTCTGCGGAAACCTGGGAGGATTCCCGGAAGTCACGCCGCGCGTCTGGCACCGGGCGGTCTCCTTCAGCAAGGCCGTAACGGGAACCCTGGCGCAGGATACGCTCGGCTACCCGTCCTTCAGCGGGCAGCCCGCGCCGTCGCTGCTGAACTGGTTCCCGGACATGGACACCGGAACGGCCAGCGGCCAAAGCCAGGGCCCCTGGGCCGTAACCGGCAACAACACGTATGTCGTGATGGTGGGGGAGTTCCGCAACGTCAACCAGCAGCCGCAGCAGGGCATGGCGCGGTTCGCGCGCAGGGACGCGGCGCCCAACCTGCAGGGCCCGCGCGTCACCGGGGCCGCGTTTGTGCCCACCCTCTCCAGCCCCGGCGCCGGGCAGGTCCGGGTGCAGTGGCAGGCCAACTGGGACCGCGACAATTCGAACCTGAGCTACAGCGTCCTGCGCGACGGGAACCCCGTCCCGGTCCACACCGTCTCCGCGCAGTCCACCTTCTGGCAGCGCCCCAACCTGGTGTTCAACGACGCCGGACTCACCGCCGGTGCGCACACCTACCGGATCGCGGTCCGGGATCCGCTGGGAAACACGGTTACGGGAGACACCCGCAGCATCACCATCGCGGGTTCCACCGGCACCCCGCCGATGGCCGCCTTCACGGCCGGCACCACGGGGTTGACCGTGAACGTCGACGCCGCAGCGTCCTCGGACCCCGGCGGCGCGATCACGGGCTACTCGTGGACGTTCGGCGACGGCGCCACCGGCAGCGGCGTCACGGCGTCGCACAGCTACGCGGCCGGCGGCACGTACACCGTGACGCTGACCGTGACGGACAACAGCGGCGCCACCGGCAGCACCAGCCAGGCCGTCACCGTCACAGCCGGCGGGGTCCTGGCGCAGGACGCCTTTGGCCGGACCCTGGCCTCCGGCTGGGGAACGGCGGACTCCGGCGGAGCATGGTCGCTGAACGGCTCGGCGTCGTTCTTCTCGGTGGCCGGAGGGCAGGGAATCATGAACCTGGCCGCAGGCCGGGGCCCGTCAGCATTCCTGCCGTCGGTGTCGACCGCGGCGAGCAACTCGCTCGTGACGGTATCGCTGGACAAGATCGGCAACGGCGGCGGCACCTACCTGGGCGTGATCGGACGGCGTGTGGGCACGGCGGAATACCGCGGCAAGGTCAAGGTCGCATCGAACGGGGCCACCACCGTCCAGCTGACCCGGCTCTCGGGCGGCGCGGAGACCGTGCTCGGGCAGTCCACCCCGGGAATCACACTTGCGGCCGGCCAGCAGCTGCAGCTGCGGGTGGAGGTCGCCGGGGCCGCGCCCACTACGATCCGGGCCAAGACCTGGCGTACGGGCACCGAGGAGCCGGGCACATGGGCTGTCACGGCCACCGACTCCACCGTCGGCCTGCAAGGCGGGGGATCGGTGGGGCTGCTGTCCTACCTCTCCAGTTCCGCCACCAATGGGCCGGTGCTGGCACGGTTCGACAACCTCCAGGTGCCGCCGAACTGACGCGACGAGCGGAAGGAACACCAGCAGGACCGGGAACGGGCAGCTGCGACCGGGCATTCACTCAAGGAATGGCGAAGCCGAGCGAAGGAGGACACTGATGTCCTGCACGATTGGGGGCGCGACCGCGCTTCATGCACACGGAGAGCTTTCCCGGAGAACTCCCCGGCTGCGTCGGTGGCGGCACCGTTTGCCGGCCGCGGCCCGGGCCTGGAAAACGGTTGCCAGTGCTGTGCTGGCCACAGCCTTGGCCCTTACGGCGGCCCCCGGGGCCACCGCGGACTCGGCCCCGGCCGATCCCAGCCTTCCCTCGAGTCCTGTGACGGTGACGGCTGATTCGCTGCCGACGGTCCAGGTTGACGGGGTGGTCTGGCAGCAGGCTGTCATCGGAGACACGGTGTACGCCGTGGGTCATTTCGGAACCGCCCGCCCCGCCGGCGCCGCGGCCGGCACGCAGACCACGCCGCGGAAAAACATCTTGGCGTTCAGCCTGACCACGGGCAAGCTCATCACCAGCTTCACGGCGTCCCTCAACGCCCAGGCCCTGGCGGTGGCGGTGTCCCCGGACCACAAGCGGCTCTATGTGGGCGGTGACTTCACCAAGGCCAACGGCCAGGCCGTGCGCAAGGTGGTGGCACTGGATCCTGCGACGGGAGCTGTCATCCCGGGCTGGGCGCCGCCCATGTCGGGCTCGGTCCGGGCGATCGTGGCCACGCCGGACACGGTCTTCATGGGCGGTACGTTCACCGCCGTCGGGTCCACCTCAAGATTGCGGCTGGCGGCGGTCCGCGCCTCCGACGGCGGCGTGCTGGACTGGAAGCCCGCGGCCGGCGGCGGACGGGTCAACGCCCTGGTCCTGGCTCCTGACCGCAGCAAGCTGGTGGTCGGCGGGGCGTTCAGCACCCTCAACGGCAGTGGGGACCCCGGCTTTGGATTGGGCGCCGTGGACGTGGTGGGCGGCAAGACCCTACCAACGCCTGCCAACAAGGTCGTCCGCAACGCCGGCACCTACGCGGCCATCACGTCCCTCTCGAGCGACGGGACGAGCTGGTACGGGACGGCTTTCATCCTCATTGACAGCGGCGGCACCGGAAACCTTGAGGGATCGTTTGCCGCGAACTGGTCCGACCTCGCGATCAAGTGGATCGATGACTGCAGCGGCGACTCGTACAGCACTTTTGCCAGCAGCACCGCCGTCTACAAGGCAGGCCACTCCCATGACTGCGGGAAGATCGGTGGCTTCCCGGAATCCAAGCCCCGCGCCTGGCACCGGGCGCTCGCCTACAGCAAGGCAGCGACCGGGATCCTGACCCGGCCCAATTCACGGCTCCCCAGCTTCACCGGCCAGCCCATGCCCACCGTGCTGGTGTGGTTCCCTGACATGGACACCGGAACGGCGACGGGCCAGAACCAGGGCCCGTGGACCGTGACCGGGAACGACAAATACGTCGTCATGGGCGGCGAATTCCGCAACGTGAACCTGCGCGGGCAGCAGGGGCTGGCGCGCTTTGCCGTCAGCAGCATGGCTCCGAACAAGGAAGGCCCGAGATCCTCGGCCGCGTCCACAAACCCGGTGCTGTCATCGCCGTCGGCCGGCGCGATCAACATCAGCTGGCAGGCGAACTGGGACCGTGACAATTCCAGGCTCACCTACAGGCTGTACCGGGACGGGACGCTCATCAGCACACGGACGGTCTCGTCCCGGTTTTGGTACCGGCCCACCGTCCAGCACCTCGACTCGGTGCCGCCCGGCAGCACCCATGGGTACAAGGTGGTGGTCAGCGATGCGTTCGGCAACGCCAAGTCGTCCACGACTGTGAGCCTGAGAGCGAAATGACACGCAAAACGGGCCGGATCCGTGACGGATCCGGCCCGTTTCAGGACCCGGCCAAAGGGCCTAGGAGTTGTAGCGGATGCCGCCGGTCTTGCCCTCCACCAGCATGCCCTGGGTGTCGGCCCAGCGGTTGCTGGTGGTCAGGCCGGCCACCGTGCTCGCGGCGCGGCTGATAACGCGGATGGGATACTTCGAGCCGTTGCCGAAATCGAACTGGTTGCGGCCGAGCTTGTTGTTCGAGACCGTGACCGTGATGTTCGAGTACTTTCCGTTGTCGATGTTGATGGACGTCTGGCCGTCGTCCACCCAGTTCTTGTCGACCACGACGTTGGCGAGCTTGGCAACGTTCTGCTGCAGCATGATGCCAATTCCCGCGTGGGTGCCGCGCGGGTTTGGTGCGCTGCCGGCACCGGGCTTGGAGTTGGCCACGATGTTGTTGCCGACGATGCGGATGTTCTGGCCGCCCTGGACCTGGATGCCGTCATTGTGCGTGCCGTCGCTGTGGGCGGGGTCGTTCGACCAGTAGGTCAGCCCGTGGATGTAGTTGCCTTCGGCCGTTACGTTGGCGGTCACGGGGCCGCCGGGGCGGTTGTAGATGCCCAGGCCATCGTTGGAGCCCTGGATGTGGTTCCGCCGGGCCGTGTAATCGTGGCCGACGATGCCGTCGCGGTAGTAGGACGGGCTGTCCGGGATGATCGTGCTGTCCTGGACCACAAGGTTGACAACAGCGGCGTTGTTCGCGTCGACGACGCCGGTGTTGGACTTTGGGGTCGCCTTGCCGCCGTGCAGCCGGCTGTTCTTGATGACCACGTTCTTGGCCCGGACCTTGATGTCACCGTAGATGTCCAGCCCGTCCAGGACCGTGCCGTCCTTGGTGATGACGAGGTCCGCGCCGGAGGTGTTGTAGGGCTTCAGCGCCGTTCCGGCCGGAATACCGGTGGTGGACGCGCTCGGCTGGTAGGAGCCGATGGTCAGCGCGGCGGGCGCCATTGCGGGCGCAGCCTGGACGGCCGGTGCCGCGGACAGGGCGAGGGCAGTGATCGTCACTGCCGCAGCTCCGGTGGCATACGTTGCGCGGACGTTCTTGCGCTGGATTTTCTTCGAGCCAATGGCCATAGTGTCAAAACCTCTGTTGTCTAGCTATCCGGGCACGGGGAATCGCACGGACATAGCGGAAGTGGCGGGAGGCCCGTGAGGGCCTGTCTGCCGGCGGCGTGGAGACCGCGCCGGTATGTTGGCTGGTGCATAGTCAGTGCAAGTAGTGCTCGTGGGGCCCAGGTGACTACGACCCGGGCAAGGCGCGGGCGGGCCCGTGGCTCTCGCGACTGACGTACCGGGAGGCGCTCCCCGACCCCGGCGTCTGTGCAGACACGCTAGTCGAGGTCCCCGCAACGTTGCAAATTGATAACACCGGCACGCTGGGCATTCCAACTTGATCACGCCCGGGCGTGTCGCTTGCGACAGGTCGTGAAAGCCCCTGCGAATCAGGGCTTCAGGACGGGCGGCGCGACACCGGTGAAACAGCAGCAAAGAACTATTTTCTGCGGTACTCGCTATAGACGTAGCCAAAAGCACCGGCCGCCATGCCCAGGCCCCGGGCGGCAGTCCGCAGTCCTTTGGCCTGCTGCTGGGCCGAGCCGCTGATGAGGCCCACCCCCAGCCGTGCCGATCCGCCGAGCAGCCGGACTGACCCGGTTCCCAAGGCAACGCCCCTGGCGCCCAGCCGGGCCGCGGTGCCGCCGGCAAGTTCCAGGTCCACGCGGGTCGCGGAGTTCCCGCTGCGCAGGGCGCGGCGCAGAACCCAGCCGCGGGTGAGCCGCCCCGACGGGACCCGGTCCACCACGACGGCCTCATCGCACCACAGCATGGATCCTCCGCGCTGGACGAGCTGCCGGGTGAACAGTGTGTCCGAGCCGCCGCTGAGGCCGAATCGTTCATCAAATGAGAGCCGCAGCTCACGGACCTGCCGCAGGTCCAGGAGCAGGTTGTTCGTCGCTGCCACATCAAGACGGGTCCCGGTGGCGAGCCGGCGGCGGTGGAAGAATTTTCCGGCTTCGATCCATGGCTCCGGAGTGTGTTCGTATTCGCTGACGACCGGGCCCACGACGGCGGCGGCGCCGCTGGAGCGCTGCAGGCCCACCAGTTGCGCCAGCCACTGTTCCGAGGGCACTTCGTCATCGTCAATGAAGACCAGCAGCGCGCTTGATGCCGCCTCCCGCAGGGCGCGGTTCCGCGCCGCCGCGATCCCCGGCCTAGGCTCGTGGACGTACCGGACCAGCCCCGGCCGGAGAGTGCCGGAGAGCCGTTCCACGATGGGACCGGCGCTCGCCTCGGGATCGTTGTCGATCACCAGCACCGTGGCCGGTGGCCCGCCCGGCCCGCCCAGGGACTCCTGGCCGGTTCCCGCCTGGGCCGCCAGCCGCGGCAGAGCCAGGGCGATGTCCTCCGGCCTGCGGAAGGTCAGCACCGCAATGACGAGGCCGTCCGCCGGGATACCGACGGCGGGTTCCTCGCCCGAGGGGCGGACGCGGGGGTGGGTGATGTCAGCCATTCTGGCCTCTCGTCGTCTGGGCTTGGCGGCGGGCAGGACGTCCAATGAGGGCCCGCGCCTGCTCGAGGTAGCCCGAGAGCATGCGCCGGTGGAAAACCCGCAGCGCGGCGAGGGTGAGCGCAGCATAGAGCGCCAGCCCGGCGAACAGATGCCACGGGCCAACGGTTGCCAGGGACAGCGCCCAGTACCCTGCCGCGCCCCAGGCCGCGGCATGGACGGCCGGGAAGATGGCCGTCAGCTGGGACGTCGCCGTCACCCCCGTCAGCCGGTACTGGATGCGCAGGAGCACGGGTGTGAGGATGAAGCCGGCGGCGGAGTATCCGACGGCCACGCCGAAGACGCCGAACTGGAGCCCGATCACAATTCCGCCCACCTGCACGACGGCGGCGAGAGTCTCATACCGGACGATCAGCCCGCTCTGCCCGAGGCCCTTCATCAGGGAGGGGGTGACGTAAAAAACGGTTTCGCGGGCGCCCCCGATGGCGAGCACGCTGACCAGCCCGGCTGCGGGCAGCCACTCGGGACCCAGGACCAGGCCCACGAGCTCGGGGGCGGCGCAGGCCACGAAGATCATGAGCGGAACCGCGGAGATCGCCAGCAGCCGCGTGGCTGCCACGAGGCTGGCGGCCACTTTCTCCGGGCTGCCGGCCGCTCGGGAGAACGCGGGAAACATGACGCGGTTGACGGTCTGCCCAATCAGCTGGACCGGGATGACGAGGATGCGGTAGGCCATCCCGTACAGCGAGAGGGCGGCAACGCCGAGCACCCGGCCCACCAGGATGTTGTCCAGGTTCCGGGAGAAGTAGGCCAGGCAGTCCGTGGCAAAGACGCTGAAGCTGAAGCGGAAGAGAGGCGCCACGGTCCGGAAGGCAAAATTGGGGACGGGACCCCGGCTGGCCGCCAGCAGCAACGCGCTGCAGACGAGGTCGGTTGTGACCACCTGGTACACCATGGACCACGGGCCGGCACCGGCAAACGCGGCGCCGATTCCGGCCGCGCAGCCCGCGGCGGCAGCCGCGATGTCCGCCGCGCCGACCCTGTGGAGGGCCAAATTTCGGGACAGCATGGCCCGCGGCGTGATGGCCAGGGCCTTGATGGGGACCGCCAGCGCCAGCAGCCGCAGGATCGGCTCAAGCTCCGCTACGCCGAAGAACTGCGCGATCCACGGAGCGGCCCACCAGGTCACCACCCCGAGCAGGACCGCCACCAGGATGTTCAGCATGGCGGTGGCACCTGCCATGCGGCGGGTGACATCGGGCCGCTGGACGAGCGCCGCGGAGAGGCCCTGATCCAGCAGCAGCGCCACCAGGCTGATGTACACGGTGGCCGCCGCGATGACCCCGTAGCTCTGCGGGCCCAGGATCCGGGCCAGGACCACGGCGCAGAGCATCTGGAATCCCTGCCGGGCCAGTACTGCCCCGAAGCTCCACCGGACGCCTCGCGCGGTTTTGGGCGGTGCGGCCGGGATAGCGACCGCGCGGGGGGACGGGCCGCCCGTCACAACAGCCTGCCGGCGGCCTGAGCCAGATGCCCGGCCATGAGGGTCCCGTAGTGTTCCGGACTGTGCCTGCGGCCCGCTTCGGCGGCGTCGAGCACTGCGCTGGATTGGTATTCCTGCCACCGGCCGGCGACGCGGGCGAGTGCTGCGGCCAGCTCGCCGGGATCGCCGGGTTCGACGAACTGCGCCGAACGGTACCCGGCCGCGGCCTCCCTCAGGCCCGAGGTGTTGCTGACGATGACGGGCCGGGAGGCCAGGACTGCTTCGACCGCGGTGTTGCCGAACGGCTCGTCGAGCCGTGAAGGCACCACGACGACGTCGGACTCGGCTAGGAAGGGCCAGACAACATTCTGGAACCCATGGAACGTGACGTGCTCTTCGGCCCCATGGGCTTGAACCTGGCTCCGGAGGCCGGCCTCGTACTCCTCGTAGCCGGGGAAGACCGCCCCGACCAACGACAGCCGGGCGGGCACGCCATCGCCGCGGAGCCGCAGCAAGGCGTCGATGGCCACGTCCACGCCCTTGCGGTGGGACAGCCGTCCGACGTAGAGGATCCGGAGCCCGCCGTGGAGATCCGGCCGCGGCGGGACCGTCTCGGCCGGCCCGGGGACCCCGTTGTAGAGCACTCGCGGTCGGCCCTGGAGCGCCGGGAGCGCGGAGGCCAGCGTGTCGGAACTGAACTGGCTGTTGGTCAGGATGCCGCGAGAGAACAGGAGTGGCAGGGCCAGGGCTGCGCGAAGGAACCTCGGGGCGTTGGCCTCTGCCTCATGGACGTGGGTGACCACCGGGACCCCTGTAGCCCGTCCCGCCGCCGTCCACAGGGGGACAGTGATGGTGTTCGCCAGGATGACGTCCGGACGGGCGCCCCGAATCACCCCGATGCTGCGGAGCAGCCCGTGCACCGAGGTGGCCGCGAGCTTCACCAGACCCGGCGGCGTGAGCAGGCTCTTGCGCAGCACCGGCGTCGGCGAGAGGATCACCGCGGCGCCCCGGCGCTTGAGTTCCGCCACGAGCGGCCCGGGAGACGGCAGGGCCACCAGGACGCGGGCGCCGCTGCGGTGCAGCCCGTCGATGGTTTCCAGCAGCACCCGGTCGGAGCCGTAGAGATCCGCGCTGGGATGGGCCACCAGTACCGAGAATTGCCCGCCGTCAGTCTTCATAGTGCCCCCCTTGATCCGGTACCGCGGCGGAAGGCACCCCTGAACAGGACCGGGCCGCTGCTGACGCAGGAACACCGGTTCGGCCGCCGGGGACGGGCCCCGGGACCCGTTGCTGGGACCCCGCCGCTGAGATTTGCCGCTGAGACCTGCTGCTGAGACCTGCCGCCAGGATCTGAGCCCAGGCCTGTTTCCAGGACTTGATGCCCAAAAGGTTGCTGGACCTGCCGGTCCGCCCTGGCTTAGGGAAAGACTACGGCCGGTGCCGGAATTTGGCTAGGATTCAGGCCCTGCACGCAGGACCGTCCGCCGGCAGGGCGGCGTTCGCTCCGGCGCCCCGAGGCGAGGGGGCCCGAGCCGGCCCCAAAAGACACAAAACCAAAAAGCTTCCGCCCGGCACGGACGCAGTCAATAATGGTGCGTCAAGGGACCATGAAGGACCGTGCCGCTGCAGGCACGGCGTGGTGGCCGCATGGGGGGTTCGCTTGGAACTGTCTGAATACGGGCGCGCAATTGCGCGGGGCTGGCTGATCGTGCTCCTGTGCCTGCTGGCCGGCGTCGCCGTTGCCTGGGGCGTGACGGAGAGGGCAACGCCGGTGTACCAAAGCACCGTCAAGTTCTATGTGGTCTCGCCGCCGTCGGCGGGGCAGTCGTCCCTGCAGTCCCTCGAGTTGTCGCGGGGACGTATTGCCTCCTACGCGAGCCTGATCAAGAGCGACAAGTTTGTGGAAAAACTGGTCAGCAGCAGTTCCACCGGCCTGACGGCAGCGGACATTGCCCAGAGCGTCAGTGCGTCTGCGGACCAGGACACCCTGATGCTGACGGTTGTGGTCAGCCTTCCGGACCAGGCCAAAGCCCTTGAGATCGCCCGCGAGATTGTCGCCGGGCTCAACTCGGCGCTGGATGACGTCGGAGCCGGCCGGACGCAGAGCGGCGGCGGGCAGACTGTCCTGAACGTCGTGGCGGGACCCACCGACGAGGCGGATCCGGTGTCCCCCCGGCTCTCGTTGAACCTCGCCCTTGGCGCGCTGCTGGGCCTCGGCGCCGGCATCGGCGTCGCTGTCGCCCGCCGGATGACGGACCACACGCTCCGGACACCGGAAGAGGTCGAGGACGCCTCCGGGCTGCCGTTGCTGGCCCGCGTCCCGGCCAGCACACAGGCACGGCAGTTCTCCGCCGTCCTGGAACGCCGCCCGGCCTCGCTGCTGGACGAGGCGGCACGGCGGCTCCGCACCAACATCGAACATCTGCCCGCATTGCCGGCCTCCGGCGTCGTGCTCATTACCTCGGCTCGGGGCGGGGAGGGCAAGACCACGGTGGCACTCATGCTGGCCCGCGCGTGGGCAGAGGCGGGGGAGAAGGTCCTGCTGGTGGAAACGGACCTCCGCTTCCCGCGGCTGGAATCGGATCTCAAGCTCGGCAACGCGCTCGGCCTGGCCGACGTCCTCGCCGGCCGGGCAGCCCTGCCCCGTGTTATCCAGAAAACAGCGAGCGAGCGGCTCCGCATTCTCGCTGCCGGCTCCGTTCCAGAGAACCCCACCGAACTCCTGGCGAGCCAGGCCATGGCCGCCGCATTGGGCGAGATGCGGGGCAGTTACAGCCGCGTCATCCTCGACGCGCCAGCCATGCAGCCGTTCAGCGACGCCGCCCTGCTGGCCGTGCAGGCGGACTCAACAGTGCTGGTGGTCCGGTACCAGAAGGTGACGCGGGAACTGCTGGGCGCGTCCCTGCGGAACCTGGAACTGGTCAAAGGCACTGTGGCGGGCGCGGTGCTGAACGCCCTTCCGCTCCGGCTGTCCGAAGGCCGCAAACAGCCGCGGACGAAGCTGCGCAAGCCGAAGAAACGTGGCAAGGTGACGCCCCCGGAGGCCCCTGCGGAGCCGGCTCCGGTCAAGCATTCCGCCGCCCGGCGGTGAGCATGGACGGCGCTGTCCTCGTGGTCCCCGCTCCGGGCCGGACCGTGAAGCCCGGCCGGGCGGCCTAGATGCAGCTGGCGGCCTGGATCGGGTTGTGCCTCGCGGCGGCCTTCCTCTTCCGCAAACGCGACAGGGTGCCGTTGGCTGCGGTGCTGGGCCTGTGGCTGCTGGTGCCGGCAATCGGATCCTCGACGCTCACCGGGGTGTCCTCCGGCCCCACGTCCGTCCACGCCGCGACGTGGCTGGTGGCCTCGATCTTCCTTGTGCGGCTGCTTCACGACCCCGCCAGCATCCGGATGGTCCTGGGGGCTCATTTCCTGCTGTTCCTGATCCTGGGGCTGGTCATCGTGGCGGCGTACCTGGCCACGTCGACCTCCGGCAACGGCGGCGGCATGGTGCTGTTGGTGGACCAGATTGTGGTGCCGGTGCTGTTTTTCCTGCTGCTGCTGGCCGACGCCGTTCGCGGCGGGGGACTGGTGGTGATGCTGCGCACCGTGCTCCTGTCCCTCGTTGCGATCGCGTGCGCCGTGGCCGTGGCGCAGTGGCTGACCGGCAACGTCCTGTTCTACGAGGCCGGGTTCAAGAGCCAGTACTGGTTCGCCCGGGATGCCGGGCGCTGGATGGGGACACTCGACCAGCCGCTCGCCCTGTCCCTGGTTGTCGGTGTTGCGGCGCCGCTGGTGGCGGGCCTGACACGGCAGTGGCTGCAGGCGGGGCTGCTGGCACTTATGGCCGTGGGCGTGCTGATCTCGCAGTCCCGAGTGGGTCTCGTGGCCCTGGCCGTGGCAATCGTGGTGGTGGTGCTTATTGCCCGCCGGCCTGTCTGGGTCAAGACGGCTATGCTCCTGGTGATGGCGGGAGTGGGCGCGGCCATCATGGTCTCCCCGCTGGTGGCCGGCGTGGCGGCGCGCGTGGCCGACGACACCGGGTCCAGCGAGGCCCGCGGCATTGCCCTGGAGTACTTCCTGAGTCGGTGGAACGACTTCGCCGTGGCCGGCCAGGGAATCGGCTCCAGCTACCGGTTGGCCGTCCAGGCCGGGCTGCAAACGAGCTTCGAGAATCCGACCCTGATGTACGGAATCGACTTCGGCCTCCTGTTCGCCGTCCTCTACTTCGGTTCCATGGCCGTGCTGGTGTTCCGCGGCATGAGGACCGGCTATCCCGGCCTGACCCTCGCCGGGTTCATGGCGCTGGTCATTCCCCAGACTTACAGCTCCCTGGCCACCCGGTCCGCCGGCGGCATCGTCATCTGGACGGTCCTGGCCATGGTGGTCATCGCAACCGACGAGGCCAGGGCACGCAGGGCGTCCCCGCGCGCACGTGTCACCGCCAAGGCGCCCGCCCCCGCGGGCGTACACGCAGCCGCCGCCCCCGCGGGCGTACACGCAGCCGCCGCCGTCCCCGCGCCCGCCACGGCACCCGCCCTCACCGCCGCAAACCTGCCGGGCCCAGGATCGCCGTGATCGCGCGTCGGCAGTTCCTGGGCTTCGCCGCAGCGGGGGCCGTACTGGGCGTGGCCGGCTGCTCGGCCTGTCCCGGGGGCCGCGCGGCGGGAGCAACGCCGCGGCCGCGGCCCGCGGTTGTCCCGGCGGCGTCCGCGGCCCAGGAATTCGTCACCGCGGGCGCCGTCGCGGCGCCGGGGGGCAAGGGGCCCTTCACGGTCGCCGCCCTGCTGGAAACGCCGTCGTTCTTCGTCGCGCACCGCGGCTCGGGGGACAACTGGCCGGAGCACACAATGCGCGCCTACAAGGGGGCGGTGGCGGCCGGGCTGAAGGCGATCGAGGTGTCAGTGTCCGCCACCTCGGACGGCGTGCTGGTCTGCCACCACGACCTGAACACCCAGCGGCTGACCGGCATTGACCTGACCATCGCCCGGGCGCCCTACGCCGCGCTGGAGCCCCTAAGCAACGACGCCCGGGCCTGGCTCGGCCCGGCCACGCCGCTGGAACCCATCGCGCTCCTCACCGATGTCCTGGACACCTTCGCGGCCAGCCATGTGATCTTCCTTGAGGACAAGCCCGGGACCAACGCGGACGAAATCCTGGCCCTGCTGGAGAACTATCCCGCCGCCCGTGAGCATGTGGTGTGGAAACAGCCCGCCGCATCGCGCGGGCACGACCTCGCCGCGGCGAAGGGCTACACCACCTTTGGCTACATGGTCTCCCGTGACCAGGACAAGGTGCCGCAACTCATCACGCGGACGGACCTGCTGGGGATCCACCACACCGCGCCGGAGTCCATGATCCGGCAGGTGGTGGCCTCCGGAAAGCCGGTTCTCGCCTGGGAGCTGCATCGGCGCAGCGAGTACGCCCGCCTCCGGGACCTGGGTGTGCGTGGCTTCATCTGCGCGAACATCCGCTATGTCCTGCACCAGGATCCACCGCTCCTCGAAGACGGCTTCGCCGCCGGGCGCCGCGGAACCGGCGATCTGCCGTGGGCCGCGGACGCCGTCTGGGACGGGCAGCCGGCATTTGCCGACGGCGCCATCAGCATCTCCAGCCCCGACCAGACCGGCTACGTGCTGGGCTCCCTGGCGGAGGCGGTGGACTCCCCGGACCGGGAGTTCGAGTTCGAGCTGTGCTGGCCGTCCGGACCCCCGGCGGCGGGCCCGGGGGCGGGTGTGGCCTTTGGCCAGGACACCGACGCGCCGTACCGTCCAGGGTCCGCCCCGAAAGGCTCCGGCTATTCCCTGGACGTCGCCGCGGACGGCACCCTGGCGCTCTACCGGCACGACGCCGGGACCACGGATCCGGTCCGGCTCGCCGAAACCGGCAGCCCCGCGCCGCGGGCAGGGGAGTGGATGAAGTTCGTTGTGTCACTGCGGCCGTGGAGCATCGGCGTCCGCCGGGACGGGGGCGGTACGTCCGGCTGGAGCGTCTCAGCCGAGGACTCCCGCTACGGCGGTGCATGGCTGACCCTGCTCAAGAATTACGACGCCGGTCCTCCCGTCGAGTTCCGTGGCGTGCGGGTCCGCGCGGTGGCCGCACAGGAGGGCTGCGGGAACGTGGGATAATTAGGTTTAATCTGTGTGACGTATTTCGCTCCGGCTGCCCGGCCGGCAGGGGTACGCCGCAGCGACCGCCGATCCAGGAGTCTCCGCCATGGTAACCACCCCAGCCCACCTCCGCCGCTCTGCCACCACGCTCGGAAACGATGAGGTTCTGAGGATCCGCAACGACTTCCCGATCCTGCAGCAGCACGTCAACGGCCAGCCGCTCGTCTACCTGGACTCCGGGGCCACCTCGCAGAACCCGCTCAGCGTGCTCGAGGCCGAACAGGAGTTCTACGAGCGGCGGAACTCCGCGGTCCACCGCGGGGCGCACCACCTGGCCGTCGAGGCCACCGAAGCCTTCGAAAACGCGCGGGAAACCGTGGCGGACTTTGTCGGGGCGCAGTGGGATGAACTGATCTGGACCTCCAACGCCACGGAGGGCCTGAACCTGCTCACCTACTCCTTCCTCAACGCGTCCCTGCCCGGCGCCGCACCCGAGGCGGCCCGGTTCGCCCTGGCCCCGGGCGACGAAATCGTGGTCACGGAGATGGAACACCACGCCAACCTGATTCCCTGGCAGGAGCTGGCGGCCCGGACCGGCGCCGTCGTGAAATTCATCCCGATCGACGACGCCGGCACCCTGGACCTGACGGCCGCCGCCGGCATCATCGGCCCCCGCACCCGCGTCCTGGCGTTCACGCACGCGTCCAACGTCCTGGGCACCATCAACCCGGTCGCCGCCCTGGTGGCCCTGGCCCGGTCCGCGGGGGCCCTCGTGGTGCTCGACGCCTGCCAGTCCGCGCCGCACCTGCCCCTGGACGTCAAGGCGCTCGACGTCGACTTCGCGGTGTTCTCCGGCCACAAGATGCTCGCCCCTACCGGAATCGGCGCGCTCTATGGCCGCTCGGAGCTGCTCAACGCGATGCCGCCGTTCCTGACCGGCGGCTCCATGATCACCACCGTCACCATGGAACGGGCGGGTTTCCTGCCGAGCCCGCAGCGGTTCGAGGCCGGCACCCAGCGCATTTCGCAGGCCGTGGCGCTCGCCGCGGCGGTGAATTACCTCAGTGAAACCGGGATGGACCGCATCCACGCCTGGGAGGCCGAACTCGGCCAGCGCCTGGTGCAGGGCCTGGATTCCATCCCCGGCATCCGCGTGCTGGGCCCCGCAGCGGGGCAGGAACGGATCGGCCTGGCCGCGTTCGACGTCGCCGGCGTCCACGCGCACGACGTCGGCCAGTTCCTGGACAGCCGCGGCATTGCCGTGCGGGTGGGCCACCACTGTGCCCAGCCGCTGCACCGCCGGCTCGGACTGACGGCCACCACGCGCGCCAGCACATACCTTTACAACACCACGGATGATGTGGATGCGTTCCTTGACGCAGTCGCCGATGTCCGTGCCTACTTCAAAGCCTAGGACGGCCATCGATGAGTCTTGACCAGCTCTACCAGCAGATCATCCTGGAACACTCCAAGGCCCGGCACGGCAGCGGCCTGGCCGCCGCGGCGGCACCCAATGGCGCGAGCAGCGGCCAGTCCCACCAGCTGAATCCGACCTGCGGCGACGAAATCACGGTCCGGGTGTCCGTGGCCGGCGGGAAAGTCAGTGAGCTGCGCTGGGACGGGGACGGCTGTTCCATCTCGATGGCCTCGGCCTCCGTGCTGACGGACCTCGCGGAGGGCATGACCGTCGGGGAACTCCGCACCGTCATCGACAGCTTCCGCGAAGTGCTGCGGTCCCGCGGCAAAGTGCCGGCCGATCCGGAGGTCCTGGGCGACGCCGCCGCGTTTGAGGGCGTGTCCCGCTACGCCGCCCGGGTCAAGTGCGCCATGCTCTCCTGGGTGGCCGCGGAAGACGCCCTGGGCCAGGCGCTGGCATCCTGACCGCAGGCCCGCACGCAGCCTGACTTCAGCCTGACAGTACCGCGTCAGGGCCTGCCCAGGCCCTTGTAGACCCAGCCGGCAGCCCGCCATTTCGCCGGGTTCAGGACGTTGCGGCCGTCCAGGATGCGCGGTTCGGCCACGAGCGCCTTGGCCGCGTGCGGATCGAGCTCCCGGTACGCCTGCCACTCGGTCAGCAGCAGCACGGCGTCGGCCCGGTGCAGCGCCGTGTCCAGGTCCGGTTCCAGCGGAAGCTCCGGGAAGCGCTTGGCGGCGTTGGCCAGCGCCTGCGGGTCCGTGACGGTCACGACGGCGCCCTGCAGCTGCAGCTGCGCGGCGGCGCTCAGCGCGGGGGAGTCGCGGACGTCGTCGCTCTCGGGTTTGAATGCTGCCCCCAGCACGGCGATCCGCTGTCCCAGCAGGGACCCTCCGCACAGTTCGCGGGTCAGCTCGACCACCCGGGTGCGGCGCCGCATGTTGATGGCGTCCACCTCGCGCAGGAACGTCAGCGCCTGGTCCGCCCCCAGCTCACCGGCGCGGGCCATGAACGCCCGGATGTCCTTGGGCAGGCACCCGCCGCCGAATCCGATCCCCGCGTTCAGGAACTTCCGGCCGATCCGTTCATCGAGGCCGATCGCGTCAGCCAGCCGGGTGACATCGGCCCCGGTGGCTTCGCAGACTTCGGCCATGGCGTTGATGAAGGAGATCTTGGTGGCGAGGAACGAGTTGGCGGCCGTTTTGACCAGTTCCGCCGTGGCGTAGTCGAGCACCAGCCGGGGAGTCCCGCCGGCGAGCGGCGTGGCGTAGACCCGGTCCAGGACGGCCACCGCGGGATGCTCTTCGCTGCCGTCCGGTGTCCCGTAGACAAACCTGTCCGGATTCAGGGTGTCCGCCACCGCATGGCCTTCGCGCAGGAATTCCGGGTTCCAGAGGAGTGTGGCGCCGGGCTCCGATTCGGTCAGCACATCCGCCAGCCGTGCGGCGGTTCCCACGGGCACGGTGGACTTTCCGGCCACGACGTCGCCGGGGGAGAGCTGGGCGGCGAGGGCCGCGACGGCGGCATCCACGTAGCGCAGGTCCGCGCCGTTTTCGCCGCGCTTCTGCGGGGTTCCGACGCAGATGAAGTGGACCTCGGAGCCGCGGGCCGCCGCCATGTCCGTGGTGAACCGCAGCCGGCCCGTGTGGGCCAGTTCCGCAAGGAGGTCATCCAGCGCAGGTTCGTAGAACGGGGCCGTGCCCAGGGACAGCTGCGCCACCTTGTGCCCGTCCAGGTCGATGCCGACGACGTCGTGCCCCAGGCTGGCCATGGAGGCCGCATGGACCGCGCCGAGATAACCGCAACCGATAACCGAGATTCGCATAGCTGCCTGTGTCCTCCCGCCGTGGATAGTTCACAGCGTACGTGCCGGGTCCGTGTTTCGTACACGGTCCTGGTATGCCATGAGCAGCAGGGCGGCGAGGGCGCCGACCATGGCGCCAAAGGTGTTGGCGGCGACGTCGGCGACGGAGGGGAAGCGTGCCGGGAGGAAGATGAGCTGGGAGAGCTCGATCAGAACGGAGACGACGAAGCCGACGGCCACCCCGCCCCACCACAGCCGTGGGCCCAGAATCCGGGTCACCAGGGCGCCCAGGGGGAGGAAGAGGATGACGTTGGAGGCCAGTTCCACCACCCGATAGTCGAACCAGGTGGGGACGCCCCAGCGGTGCAGCTTCCGCAGCGACCGCATCAGCAGGTCGGATGCGCCCTGGTCCACGGGAACGGGCCAGAAGGCGATGAGACCAAGTACCAGTACGTAGATGGCCAGGCCCCAGATGGCCGCACGGCGGGGTAGCAACTGGCGTCCCCTTTCAGCGGTCCACCTTTTTGCTGATTCTAGCCGCCGGCACGCCTCCGGGGCAGCACATCCGGCACACCGGCGGCGCTGTGGCCGCCGGTGTGCCGGATGTTAGCTGAACAGCCCGGCAATGCCGATCGCCGCCGTCGCGGCCCCCAGCAGCATGGAGATGCTGACGAGGACCACGTGGACGGTCAGGAAGCGCGTGGCCTTGCCGTTGGCGTCGCGGGCACGCGGGTCCTTCATGACCCGGCGCAGGAACTGCGGCCAGACGGCCAGGGACCAGACGCCGGCGACGATCAGGACGACGGCGAGGATGGCGGGCAGTTCCACGGCGTCAGTGGCTTTCGAGCCAGGCCTGGGCCTGCTGGGACTGCAGGTTCAGGGCCTTGCCGACCATCGGTTCGGCCGCATCGGCGATCTTGCCGCCAAGGAACGGCACCGAGGAGGTCACGTTGCCCTCGAGCTCGATCCGGGTGCTGCCGCCGTCGGACACGAGGCGCTGAACAGCCTTCACGTCCAGCGGGGCGCCGGCGACCTTGAGGGAGATCTCGCTCTGCCGGGAGCCGTCGGCAGCGGGGGCTTCCCACGCCTCGAGCTGGGTGACCTTTAGGGTTTCGCCGACAAATTTCCGGGCGAGGTCGGGCATCCGGGTGGTCGGGATGGTGCGCACCGTGGTGGTGTTGAAGGCGCCGGCGGGGTCTCCGTCGAGGGCAAAGGATTCCAGGGTGCCGCCGACGAGTTCGCTCGTGTGGCGCAGGAAGTCTTCATTGACGAAAACCGCGGTAACGCGGTCGACGCTGTGCGGAACGGTAGTGGATGCACTCAGGGCCATAGGGGTCCTCCGTGATGTGGAAGTGGACGATTCGGGCTCCAACATCCTACGTGGTGGGCCGGGCAGGCTCCGACTCGAGGTGTGCCAGATCCCGGGCGGCGGCGGTGATATTCCGCGACATGGCGGGAAATATGACGCTGTGAAACGGCAGCACCGCGAGCCAGTAGAGGCGGCCGCTGAGGCCCTTGGGGAAGAAAATGGCGCGCTGGCGGTAGCGGCTGCCGGTACCCTCCGGCTCCACGGAGAGCTCGAGCCAAGCCCGGCCGGGGGCCCGCATTTCCGCCCTCAGCCGCAGCAGCCGGCCGCGGTCGATCTGTTCGACCCGCCACCAGTCCACTACCTCGCCCTCCGCCAGCAGGTGCGGGTGCCGGCGGCCGCGCAGCAGCCCCGCCCCGCCGGTGAGCTTGTCCAGCCAGCCGCGCACCTGCCAGGCAAGGGGCAGGGAGTACCAGCCGTTCCGGCCGCCGATTCCTTCGATGACGGTCCACACGTGCCGCGGGACCACGTCGCTGCGGAAGCTGCGGTCGTCCACATAGACCGTGTGGCCGGACCAGTCCGGGTCGCTGGGCAGGGGGTCGGCGTCGACGCCGGCACTCGCCCACGTGGTCTCCACCTGGCCGTCGCGTTCCTTGCCCAGGGCCAGGGCCACGGCCCGCCGGTAGGGGGTCAGGCCGCCGTCGGGCACCGGGATGTATTGGTCGATGTCGTGCTCCCGGGCGACGGCGTCGTGCTGGAGCGATTCGACGAGCGGCAGCGACATGGAGAGCGGGATCGGCGTGGTCAGCGCCACCCACACGCCGGCCAGCTTGGGCGCGGGCACCGGCAGCGCCAGCACCACCCGGTGCGGCAGGCCCGCCTCGGCCGCGTATTCCTGCATCATGCCGGCATAGGTGAGCACCTGGCGGCAGCCGACATCGAACGTCCGGTTGATGGTCCCGTCCAGCGAGGCCGCCGCCACGAGGTAGTACAGGACGTCGCGGACGGCGATCGCCTCGATCTTGTTGCGCACCCAGCTCGGGGCCGGCATGAGCGGGAGCGTCTCGGACAGATGCCGGATCATTTCGAACGACGCCGAGCCTGAGCCGATGACGACGCCGGCCTGGAACACGATGGCGTCCACCGGGCTGTCCAGGAAAACCTGCCCCACCGCTTCCCGGGACCGCATGTGGGTGGACAGTTCGGCCCCGGCCGGGTGCAGGCCGCCAAGGTAGACAATCCGGCCCACCCCTGCCGCGGCCGCGGCCCGGGCGGCCGTCCCGGCCATCGCCTTTTCCTTGGCCTCGAAGCCGGCCCCGGCCGCCATGGAATGGACCAGATAGAACAGGACGTCGACGCCGTCGAGCGCCTCACGCAGGGCGTCGCCGTCGTCGAGGCTGCTGTGGACCACCTCGACGTCCTCCAGCCACGGCACCCCGGCGATCTTGGCCGGCGTACGGACAACGACCTTGACCCGGTGCCCGGCCTCCAGCAGCCGGGGGACCAGCCGGCCGCCGATGTAGCCGGTGGCGCCGGTGACCAGCACAGTTTTCGGTTTCGGGTCCTGGGGCTTGCCGTTCATGGGAGGCTCCTGATCGTTGCGCATACAAGGCATTCGGAGTGTGGCCGGCCGCGGACGGCCGCCGGGCCCGCAGCGGTTCTTCCAGCGTAGCCCCGGCCGCGCGGTAGGCTTGGAAGACCCGGGATTCTCGCGAATTTCGGCTATTCGTGTTGCCTGCATCCCCGTGATCCCATCAGGAGCTCCAGCCATGAGCCTCAACGGCCCCTCTCTCACCGGCTTGCGCCGTGTCCTCGCCGAAGACCGGAATTACGCCCGGATCCAGGCCGAGGCGGCCCGCGGGTTCGCCGCCCGCAGCGAGGATTACCAGATCAGCGCCCCGGCCGGAATGCGGTCCACGCTGCTCGCGGAAATGGCTGACGGGCTCGCGACGCTCGCGACGAAGGAAGCCGGCTCCGGCAGCCCGATGCCTGTGGTCCTGGCCGTCACCGCCACCGGCCGCGAGGCCGAGGACCTGACCGAGGCCCTGCGCGCCTTCCTGCCGGCAGACGCCGTCGCCGAGTTCCCCAGCTGGGAGACCCTGCCGCACGAACGGCTGTCCCCGCGCTCGGACACCGTCGGCCGCCGGCTCTCCGTGCTCCGCCGCCTGGCGCACCCCGAATCGTCCACCGCCGGCGCCCTGCGCGTCGTCGTGGCGCCCGTGCGCGCCGTCGTGCAGCCGATCGTCGCCGGCCTGGGCGAACTGGTGCCCGTGACCCTGAAGGTGGGCCAGGAGGCCCCCTTCAGCAGCGTCGTGAAGAGCCTCGCCGACGCCGCCTACGCCCGGGTGGACATGGTGACCCGCCGCGGCGAGTTCGCCGTCCGCGGCGGCATGCTGGATGTCTTCCCGCCCACCGAAGACCACCCCATCCGGGTCGAGTTCTTTGGCGACGAGGTGGACCAGATGCGCTGGTTCGCCGTCGCCGACCAGCGCTCGCTGACCGCTCCCGGCCTGCACCACCCCACGGAACTCCACGCCCCGCCGTGCCGCGAAATCCTGATCACCCCCTCCGTCATGTCCCGGGCGGCGACGCTGAAGTCCCAGCTCCCGGCCGCCGCGGACATGCTGGAGAAGATCGCCGGCGGCATCGCCGTCGAAGGCATGGAATCGCTGGCCCCGGTCCTGGTGGATGCCATGGTCCCGTTCCTGGACCAGTTCCCGGCCGGTTCCATCTCCGTGGTGATCGAGCCGGAGAAAGTCCGCACCCGGGCCCACGACCTCGCCGCCACCAACGAGGAATTCCTCGAGGCGGCCTGGTCCACGGCGTCCGACGGCGGCACTGCGCCCCTGGATCTGAGTTCCGCGGCGTCCGCGGCCCTGCACTCGGCCAGCTTCCGTTCGCTGGCCGAAACCCGCGCCGCCGCCCTCGAACACGGCGTCTCCTGGTGGTCCATCACCTCGCTGGCCAGCGACGAAGAGCTGCTGCCCGACGTCGACGTGCTGAACCTGCACGCCCGGGAACCGCGCGGCTACCAAGGCGACGTGGCGGAAATGATGGACTTCATCGGCTCCCGCGTCCGGGACCAGTGGCGGATCGTCGTGGTCACCGAGGGTCCCGGCCCGGCCCAGCGACTCGCGGAACTCTTCCACGACAACGACATCCCCTGCGCCCGGGTGGACACCCTCGAGGCGGATCCGCAGGCAGGGCTGATCGAGGTGACCACGGCCGCCGTCGGCCGCGGCTTTGTCTTGGATCCGCTCAAGCTGGCACTGCTGACCGAGGCTGACCTGCTGGGCCGGACCTCCGCCGGCTCCACGAAGGACATGCGCCGGATGCCGTCCAAACGGCGGAACGCCGTGGATCCGCTCCAGCTCGTGGCCGGGGACTCCGTGGTGCACGAACAGCACGGCATCGGCCGGTTCGTGGAGCTGATCCAGCGCAAGGTGGCAGGCGGGGCAGATGGGGTACGCGAGTACTTGGTGCTCGAATACGCCCCGTCCAAGCGCGGCGCCCCGGGGGACCGGCTCTTCGTGCCCACCGACCAGCTGGACCAGGTCACCCGCTACGTCGGCGGCGACACCCCGGCGCTGAGCAAGATGGGCGGCGCGGACTGGGCCAGCACCAAGTCCAAAGCCCGCAAGGCGGTCAAGGAGATCGCCGGCGAGCTGATCCGGCTGTACTCGGCCCGGATGGCCTCCCGCGGCTACGCCTTCGCCCCGGACACCCCGTGGCAGCGGGAGCTCGAGGAAGCCTTCCCCTACGTGGAGACCCCGGACCAGCTGACCACCATCAACGAGGTCAAGGCCGACATGGAGCGCGAGATCCCGATGGACCGGCTGATCTCCGGCGACGTCGGCTACGGCAAGACTGAGATCGCCGTCCGCGCCGCGTTCAAGGCCGTCCAGGACGGCAAGCAGGTGGCCGTGCTGGTGCCGACGACGCTGCTCGCCCAGCAGCACTACGAGACCTTCACCGAACGGTTCTCCGGCTTCCCGCTCGTGGTCAAGCCGCTGTCCCGCTTCCAGAGCGGCAAGGAGGCCAAGGAAACCGCCGACGGCGTCAAGGCCGGCTCCGTGGACGTGGTGATCGGCACCCACCGGCTGCTGTCCAAGGACTTCGGCTTCAAGGACCTCGGCCTGGTGATCGTGGACGAAGAGCAGCGCTTCGGCGTCGAACACAAGGAGGCGCTCAAGAAGATGCGCACCAACGTGGACGTCCTGGCCATGAGCGCCACGCCCATTCCGCGCACCCTGGAAATGTCCCTGACGGGCATCCGCGAGACCTCCACCCTCGCCACCCCGCCGGAGGAACGGCACCCCGTGCTGACCTACGTGGGCCCGTACACGGACAAGCAGACCTCCGCCGCCATCCGCCGCGAGCTCATGCGCGAAGGCCAGGTGTTCTTCGTCCACAACCGGGTGTCCACGATCGACCGCACCGCGGCGAAGATCCGCGAACTGGTCCCGGAGGCCCGGGTGGAGGTGGCGCACGGGCAGATGTCCGAGAGCCGGCTGGAACAGATCATCGTGGACTTCTGGGAAAAGCGCTTCGACGTCCTGGTCTGCACCACCATCATCGAGACCGGCCTGGACATCTCCAACGCCAATACCCTGATCGTGGACGGTGCGGACAAGTACGGCCTCTCCCAGCTGCACCAGCTGCGCGGACGCGTGGGCCGCGGCCGTGAACGCGCCTACGCCTACTTCCTTTACCCCTCGGAAAAGCCGCTCGGCGAGGTGGCACTGGAACGGCTCAAGGCCGTCGCGACCCACAACGAGCTCGGCGCCGGCATGCAGCTGGCCATGAAGGACCTGGAGATCCGCGGCGCCGGCAACCTGCTCGGCGGCGAGCAGTCCGGCCACATCCAGGGCGTCGGCTTCGACCTCTACATCCGGCTGGTCGGCGAGGCCGTGGCCGAGTACCGGGGCGAGGCCGAGGAAAAGGCCGCGGAAATGAAGATCGAGCTGCCGGTCAACGCGCACCTGCCGCACGACTACGTGCCGGGCGAACGGCTGCGCCTGGAGGCCTACCGCAAGCTCGCCAGCGCCATCACCTACGAGGCGATCGACGAGGTCCTCGCCGAGCTCGTGGACCGCTACGGCGAACTGCCGCTGCCCGCAACCAACCTGATCGACGTCGCCCGCTTCCGGGTGGGTGCCCGCGAGGCCGGCCTGTCCGACGTCGCGCTGCAGGGCAACTTCATCAAGTTCTCCCCGGCCCAGCTGCCCGAGTCCAAGCTCATGCGCCTGACCCGGATGTACCCGGGCGCGCAGGCCAAGCCGGCCCTGGACGCGGTGCTCATCCCGAAGCCGAAGACCGCCAGGATCGGCGGCCGGGACCTGCAGGACGCCGAGATCCTCGAGTGGGCCAACGGCGTCATCAGCAACATTTTCGCTGATGCCGCTGTATCTGCGACGCCGGCGGTGAAGTAAAAGAATGATGGGAGGACATCACGCCGCGTCGGGAGCCGCGGCGTGGGTAGCCATTGCCTCGACCGGCCCGTACGCCCTCGGCTGGTACCCGCTGGATCCCACGGGAACCGTGATCGGCGCCATGGCGACGGCGGGGACCGCGCTGGTCTGCGACTGGGACCACCGTGCCAGCACGGTGGCGCACGCGTTGCCACCGTTGTCCAACCTGGTGGCGCGCGGCATTGAGAACGTCAGCGGCGGCCACCGGCAGGGCACGCATTCGGTGCTGGGCGCGGCGTTCTTCGTGCTGCTGGCCACGATCGCCGGGCAGTTCCAGGTGCAGACCCAGTGGGGGCTGCTGTCCGTCGGGGCCGGCCTGCTGTGCATGTTCATGATCAACATCGCCGCGAAGGCGCTGAAACTCTTTCCGAAATCCGGCGTGGTCAGCAACTGGATCTTCGCGCTGCTCATGGCAGGCCTGGTGACGTGGTTCGCGCCGCAGCAGTGGACCTGGCTGCCGGTTTCGATGCTCACCGGCGTGCTGGTGCACATCGTGGGGGACATGATCACCACCGGGGGAGTGCCGTTGCTCTGGCCGATCGTGATCAAGCCGCCGAAGGTCCTGCGGAAACTGCCGCTGCTCAAAAACGTCTGGAAGGCCAACGGGGCGTTTTCCATCCCGCTGCTGGGCCGGGCGGGCTCGCGGCGGGAATGGCTGGTCCTCATCCCGGTCAGCGGGTACGCGATGGTGGGGATGTTTGGCGCCGGACTGGCAGTGGCCAAGGCGCATTTCCCGGCGGCCCTGGCGCTGGGCGCGGGGCTGGTGAAGGGCTTACTAAGGCTTACTTAAATGACTGAAGCTCCGGAAATTTCCGGAGCTTCAGTCATTTAAGAACGTGGCGTTTAGTTTTCGCCGGCCGAATCCGAGCGGCCCAGCAGCGTCTGCGGGATCCAGAACGCGAGGGCAAAGAGGCCCAGGCAGACGGCCATCGGCCAGACGTTGTCCAGCGTCAGGAAGGACAGCGAGTAGATCGCGCCGAGGAACAGGACCATCATCGGCACGAACAGGGCGATGCTGGATCCGAGGCTGTTCTCGACCTGCCGGGACTGGGTGTTGTTGCTGGACATTTGTTCCTCCTCGGCCCCTGGGGGCTCAAAACTTTGGGCGCTGCCGACGCGGATCAGTACGCGGACGAACCCTGTTCACCCTTGACGATCGCGATGCCGGAGCTGGCGCCAATACGTGTTGCACCTGCAGCAATCATAGCCTGAGCATCGGCCAGGGACCGCACGCCGCCGGAGGCCTTGACGCCCAGGTCCGGGCCCACGGTCCGGCGCATGAGCGCGACGTCCTCGGCCGTGGCCCCGCCGCCGTTGAAACCGGTGGAGGTCTTCACGAAGTCCGCGCCGGCCTCCACAGCAGCCTGGCAGGCCAGCACCTTCTGGGCGTCATCCAGCAGCGCCGTTTCGATGATGACCTTCAGGATGGCCCCGCCTTCGTGGACGGCCTCGGCGACGGCGGTGATGTCATCCACTAGGGTGCCCTTGTCATTGGCGCGGGCGGCGGCGATGTTGATGACCATGTCCACTTCCTCGGCGCCGTCCAGGACCGCGCCGCGGGCCTCGAAAGCCTTGACGTCGCTCGGCGTGGCGCCCAGCGGGAATCCCACGACGGAGCAGGTCAGGACGCCGGAGCCCTTCAGCGCTTTCTTGACGGTCTTGACCCAGACCGGGTTCACGCAGACGGACTTGAAATGGAACTCGGCCGCTTCGGCGCAGACCTTGAGGATCTCCGCTTCGCTGGCTTCCGGCTTGAGCAGGGTGTGGTCGATGTAGGAGGCAATGTCGGGGGTGCCCCCGGCGGCGGCTTCGTGGCTCATGGTTGGTCCCTTTCCTGGCGGGCCTGGGGACACGATGGTCCCTTCCCGGGCCTTGTGGGCCTGCCGGCCCTTGGCGGCGCCGCGTGGTGCGCGGCTTATCAGGTGACCATCTTGCCATAGGAACATGCCCGGCAGATGCCTCAGCCGGGCATGCTCCGTCGGCTCAGGCGGCAGCCGCCAGGGGCCGGGCCAGAGTGGCCTGCAGCAACTGGGAAGCGCAGACGGATGCGGCCGAACCGGAGGCTACGAGCAGCCCCAACCGGACGCCGTCGTACGCTGCCGCGTCACCGATCGCCCAGATGCCGGGCACGGAGCTGCGGAAGTCCTGGCCGATGACAATCCCGCCGCCGGGAGCGGTTGCCAGCCCGGCCGTGGCGGCCAGTTCGTCGCGGGCGATACGCTCCTCGGCAAGGATCACGAGGTCGCCGTTCATGCTGGAGCCGTCCTCGAAGACGATGCCGGACGCCGGCAGGACGGACCCGGCGATGGTGGGCACGACGGCGGCGGGGCGGACCGTGGTGCGGACCGGGCGGACGCCCCGGGCCCGGAGGACCGCCTCGGCCTGGCCGGCGGCCGAGCCCGTGCCCACGAGGATGCCGAGGGGACGCCGGCCCAGGACCCGGGTGACGTCCTTGACGGCTTCGCCCAGCCGGGCGGCGTCGTCGATCGTGGAGTAGCTCAGACACCGTCCGGCACCTTCCACCGGCGTCTCGGCCGGAGCGGAACCGGTGGCGATCACGAGCTCATCGTAGGTAAATTCCATGCCGTCGGCGGTGGTCACAACGCGGTTTTCGGCGTCGATGTAGCTGGCCGGCTGGCCGAAGCGGACGGAGACCTGGGGCAGGACGGCGAGTTCCAGCAGCTCTTCGGGGGCGTCATCGCGGTTGCTGAGAACCGTGATGGCGCCGGCGAACGGAGTCCGGATGAGCTGCCGGACGAGGGCCTGGGCGGCCGGACCCGCGCCGGCGATGACGATCCGGGGCCGGGAAGCCGTTGTGGTCGTCGGCGAGGCGGTGCCGGAGGCAGCTGCAGTCAAGGAAGAGGTGCCGGTGGTGGGAGACAATGCCGGAGCGGACATGTGCTGGCCCTTTCGCTGGGGTGGCCATCGTGCGGCCGGTTTGCTTGATGAAACCCAGCGTAGGCTTCCGATTTTTCCGGGGTGTTTCCCGGGTGTTGCCGCTTCTGCCCTGCCCGTTCGCCAGTATTTACCCGCCGGTAATGTCCTGCGTCACACCATCGCGGCGGGCCCTCCGGGCACCTCCGCTAGACCCGGATCCGGTAGCCGCGCTTCACCACGGTTTCCACCAGCCGGGTGTCCGGCAGCGCGGACCGCAGCCGGCTGACGGTCATGTCCAGGGCGTGCACGGAGCCGCGCAGTTCCAGCAGGTCCGAGAGCGCCTCGCGGGACAGCACGGCCCCGCCGGCGCCGATCAGCGCACGCAGCAGCAACAGGGGCGCCGGGGCCATCTCGACGGGCTCGCCGTTGATGCGCAGCGAGCGGCCGCGCAGCTCCACGCTGCCGGATGCGGTGTCGATCCGACGGACGTGGTTGAGCGCCAGGTGCTCGCAGACCAGCCGGATCAGCGCGCCCATCCGGAACCGATCCGGGATCAGCGGGTGCAGCCCGGCGTCGAGCAGCGGCTGGGCGGTGATGGGTCCGACGACGGCGGTCGCCACGGTGGTCTTCAGGCTCTCCACGAGTTGCTTGTAGACGCCCATCTCGTGCGCCGTGCTCCACATCGCGTCCACGGCGGGGGCGCTCGTGAACGTCAGGACATCGAGGTTGCCGCTGCACGCGGCCTCGATGAGCTTGGGCAGCCGGTCCGCGCCGTCAGGCTTGACCCAGCGGTACGGGGTGACCGTCAGGACGGTGGCGCCGGACATGCGCAGGCGTTCGAGCTGGCGGACGTCGGTGTAGCCGTGCAGCTGCACCGCGACGGTCTTGCCGCGTACCCCTTCGGCAAGGAGCATGTCCACGAGCGTGGCGGTGGTTTCGTCGCTGCTGATCCCGACGTCGGCGAGCCCGGCCGCACGCACGGCGCCGCGGGCCTTGGGCCCGCGAACGAACATCCGGGCGGCCGAGAGGGTCTCCAGAAGCTGGTCGCCAATGCCGAACGTGTCCGCGGCCTCGCACCAGCGGCGCATGCCGTAGGCGGTGGTGGCGATGCAGAGATCGGGCCGGGCGGCGATGATTGCCCGGGTGTCCTCGATCAGGCTCTGGTCCTCCTGGACCGGGGCGATCTTCAGTGCCGGGGCGTGAAGCACCTCGGCACCGCGGCGCTCGAGGGCCTCGATGAGGTCCTGCGAACGGCGGTGCGAGGTGACGCCGATCCGGAAACCGTCCAGGGGAAGGTCCCGGTCCGTCGCGTCGTCGGCAGCATCCGGCGGGGTCGTCCCGGCGGACGCCGGGATCAGGGTTGCCGGGGTCAGCCGGGTCAGGGGTGCGCCGGGTTCCGGGAAAGTTGCGGCGGCGGCGTTCAGTGCGCTCATGAAAATCCTTATGCTTCCAGCAGTGAGGCGGCCAGGCGGTCAAGCTCCGCCGTGGCCTCGGCGCAGCCCCGGTTGGCCTCGGCCACCCGGACAACGTCCCCGATCACCAGGACAGCGGGGTTGCTGCAGCCCGCGGCTGCGGAGGTGATGGTGCCCAGTTCGGCGATCGTGGTGCGCTGACCTGGGCGGTAGCCGCGTTCAACCACGGCCATCGGCATGTCGGCCCGCATCCCGGCCCGGCGGAGTCCGGCGGCGAGATGGTGCAGTGTGCCGATGCCCATCAGGACCACAATAGTCCCGCCGAGCCCGGCCAGGTGCTTCAGTTCGTTCTCGGTCAGCGGTGCGTGGCCCGAAACCACGGTGAACATGTGGCTGACTTCGCGGTGCGTGACCGGGATGCCGGCGGCGGCCGGAACCGAGATGGCGCTGGTGACTCCGGAGATGACGCGGACCGGAACCCCTGCCGCGACGCAGGAGGCGACTTCCTCGCCGCCGCGGCCGAAGACGTAGGGGTCCCCGCCCTTGAGGCGGACCACGTTGTTGCCCGCCAGCGCGCTCTCCACCATGAGCTTTTCGATGTCGGCCTGGCTGACCTTGTGGTGGCCGGGCTTCTTGCCCACGTCCACGAGCTCTGCCGAGGTCAGGGACGGCAGCTTCTGGTAGGGCGCGAGCCGGTCGTAGAAGACGACGTCGGCATCACGCAGCGCCGTCACGGCGGCAACGGTGAGCAGCTCGGTGGTTCCGGGGCCGCCGCCGACCAGCGTGACGTGTCCCACCGGGCCGGCAGCCGGCTCGGTTGCGACCGGAATGCCGGTGGCCCGGCACCGGTCCAGGAGGGCCTCCCAGCCGGGCTGGCCGTCGTCGACGGCCGCCACCAGGAACGGGCGCTCGGGCAGCGGCCCGTCGGCACCGGCACCCTGCGGAGTGCTCAAGCGGTAGACGACGGCGCCGGCCGCCTCATAGCGCCGCACGGCCTGCCGCGCGGCGTGCTCCGTTCCGGTGACCAGGACTTCGCGTCCGGTGAGGTCGATGGTGAGCTGCATGGCTATACCTTCTCCTCATCGCGGGGACGGACCGGAATGGAACTGCCGATGAGCACCTTCCCTTTTTCTTCTGCCGTGGCCGGGCGCATCTGGCCGCGCTCGTCGGGGACGAAGGTGATGGAATCGTCCTTCTGGTCCGGGGCGTTGACGAAGGAGCGGAAGCGGCGCAGGCGCTCGGGATCCTTCAGGGTGTCGGCCCACTCGTCGATGTATGTGTCCACGTGCTTGGCCATGGCGGCCTCGAGGTCCCCGGCGATGCCCAGGGTGTCGTGCACCACCACGTCCTCGACGTGCTTGATGCCGCCGTCGAGCTCCTCCTGCCAGCGCGCGGTGCGCTGCAGGCGGTCGGCCGTGCGGATGTAGTACATGAAGTAGCGGTCGATGTACTTGATCAGGGTTTCGTCGTCGAGGTCCTTGGCCAGCAGCTGCGCGTGCGCCGGGGTGGCCCCGCCGTTGCCGCCGACATAGAGGTTCCAGCCGTCGGCGGTGGCGATGACGCCCACGTCCTTGCCCCGGGCTTCGGCGCATTCGCGGGCGCAGCCGGAGACACCCATCTTCAGCTTGTGCGGGCTGCGGAGGCCGCGGTAGCGCAGTTCGAGCTGGATGGCCATGGCCACCGAGTCCTGGACCCCGAACCGGCACCACGTGGAGCCGACACAGGACTTCACCGTGCGCAGGCTCTTGCCGTAGGCCTGGCCGGATTCGAAGCCGGCATCCACGAGCAGCTTCCAAATCTCCGGCAGCTGCTCCAGCCGGGCACCGAACATGTCGATCCGCTGGCCGCCGGTGATCTTGGTGTAGAGGCCGTACTGCTCTGCGACCGCGGCGATCACGCCGAGTTTCTTCGGGGTGATCTCGCCGCCGGCGATACGCGGAACCACCGAGTAGGTGCCGTCCTTCTGCATGTTGGCCAGGGCGCGGTCGTTGGTGTCCTGCAGGGTGCCGCGGCCGGCGTCCAGGACGTAGGCGCTGTTCTGGCTGGCCAGGATGTTGGCGATGGTCGGCTTGCAGATATCGCAGCCGTCCCCGGTGCCGTACTTGGCCATGATCTCCTCGAAGGAGGTCAGTTCCAGGACGCGGATGGCGTCGAAGAGTTCCTGGCGGGACAGCTCGATGTGCTCGCAGAGCGCCTTCGAAACCTCGACGCCGGACTTGGTCAGTTCGGTTTCGAGCAGTTTCTTGAGCATCGGGACGCAGGAACCGCAGCTGGTTCCGGCGCGGGTGCAGCCCTTCAGCTCGCCGAGTTCCTGGACGGGTGCGTTGCCCTCGCAGGCCCCGCAGCCGTTGACGGTGTCGCGGATGGTGCCCGCGGATACGTTGTTGCAGGAACACAGGATGGCGTCGTCCGGCAGTTCGGTTTCCGGGGCGTCTCCGCCGCCGGCCGCGGTGAGGTACGCGCCGGGTTCGGCGGCCAGTTCGCGGCCCAGCATGGGACGCAGGGAAGTGTAGGGCGAGGCGTCGCCGACGAAGATGCCGCCGAGCAGGGTCTTGGCGTCATCCGTGGTGACGATCTTCTGGTAGACGCCGCGGGCGGGGTCGGCGTAGACGATTTCGAGGGAGTGTTCGGTGCGGGCGAAGGCGTCGCCGAAGCTGGCGACGTCGACGCCTGAGAGCTTGAGCTTGGTGGCCGTGTCGAAACCGGGGAAGGTTGCCTCGCCGCCGTGCAGCCGGTCGGCAACGATTTCGGCCATCGTGTTGGCCGGGGCCACGAGGCCAAGGCACATGCCGCCGAAGTTGGCGACCTCGCCGATCGCCCAGATGCCGGGAACCTCGGTGGAGCAGTCGTCGGAGATGACGACGCCGCCGCGCTGGCCGAGCTGGAACTGCTGATCTTCACCTTCCGCGGCCCGGAACAGCTCATCGCGGGGCCGCACACCGATCGCCACGATCACGATGTCGGCGTCGATGGTCCGGCCGTCGGCCATGAGGACGCCGGTGACCTGGCCGTCGTCGTCGGAGAGGACCTCGGAGGGGAACACCCCGCCGTGGACGGTGAAGCCCTTGGCCTCGATGAGCCGTCCGAGCGCCTGCCCGGCACCCTCATCCAGCTGGGTGTTCATGAGCCACGGCGAGCCGTTGATGACGATCGGGGTGGCGCCGAGCTGTTCGGTGCCGGCTGCTGATTCCAGGCCCAGCAGACCGCCACCGATGGTAACCGCATTGACCTGGCGGCCCAGCTTCACGGTGAGGTCCGCGATGGCCTTGTTGATGGACCAGACGTCCTCAAGGGTGCGGTACACGTGGGTGTGTTCGGCGCCCGGGATGGGCAGGCGGGCCGCGTCCGAGCCCGTCGCGACCACGAGCTCGTCGTACGGATAGATGGTGCCCGCGGCGGTCTTGACGGTTTTGCCGGCGGCGTCGACGCTGACGACGCGCTCGCCGGTCTTCAGGTCCAGGGCTGTGTGGTCCCACATGGAAGCGCTGCCCAGGGTGAGGTCGACGTCGCCGTCGGTGAGTGCCTTGCTCAGCGCGACGCGGTCGTAGGGGAGGTGGGCTTCCTCGGTGAGGACTGTAACGTGCCAGCCGTCGAGTCCGCGGGCGTGCATGGCATCGGCGAATCGGTGCGCTGCGGGGCCGCCGCCGGCCACCACGATACGGCGCGGGGCGGCGCTGGCTGCGCCCTGGTTCGGGTGGCTTGAAGGGAGTCCGGTCACGGTGGGCCTTTCGCATGGGCCGCAGACGGTGCTCTGCAGCTTGTCGTCCCAGACTAGGGAAAGGGAATTTCGCTTCAGTTTCCCTTATGTTTCGTGATCTTAACTTCTGCATCACGAATGCATTTCCGGCCGTGTGAGCTCTCTTTTACGCGCCGGACACATCCGGCGCGTCCGGATGAAACACCGGAGGCCTAGCTTAAATGTGTGGCCGCAGCAGCGGTTGAACCCGTGAGGGATGTATCAGAGAGGGCCGGGATGACCGCCGTACTTGAAACCGCAATATCCGACATCGAGGGTCAGATTTCCGGATCCGACGCCGGCTGGCACCGGGTGTGCGCCGTCGCGGACCTGGAGCCCGCGTGGGGCGAGGCCGCACTGATTTCCGGGCGCCAGGTCGCCGTGTTCCAGACCGCGAACGGTGAGGTTTTCGCCGTCGCCAACGAGGACCCGGCAACCGGCGCGAATGTCATGGCCCGCGGCATCACCGGTTCCCGGGGCAACCGTCCGACCATCTCCTCGCCGCTGCACAAAGAGGTCTATGACCTCGAAACCGGCGAGTGCCTCGGCAACCCGGAAGTCCGGCTCGCAACCTTCAGTACCCGCATTGTGGGCGGATACATTGAGGTTGAGCTCTAGAGGTTGAGCTCTAGAGGCCCAGGGCCTCGCGGACGTCGGCCAGGACACTGTCCAAGGCGGCGCGGGCCTCGTCCCGGGCCGCCGGAAGTTCGGCCGCCGAGCCCACACTGTGGATGACCTCCAGGTAGCACTTGAGCTTCGGTTCCGTGCCGCTGGGACGGATGATGACGCGGCTGAGGTCCCTGGTCAGGTACAGCAGCCCTTCCGTGGGCGGCAGCTGCTCGGTGCCCACGGCCAGGTCCGTGACGGACTCGACGCCTGAGCCGCCGAACGATTCCGGCGGGCTGACGCGCAGCCGGTTCATCATCGCGTCCAGCAGGCCAAGGTCCGCCACCCGGATGCTGAGCTGGTCGCTCGCGTGCAGCCCGTGCACCAGATAGAGCTCGTCCAGGGTGTCAAAGATTGTCTTGCCCTCGGCCTTTGCCGCCGCCGCGAGTTCGGCGATGAGGACAGCGGCCGAAATGCCGTCCTTGTCCCGCACCAGCGACGGGGCAACACAGTAGCCCAGCGCCTCCTCGTAGCCGTAGACCAGTCCCGGCACCCGGGCAATCCACTTGAAGCCGGTCAGGGTTTCCTCGTGGGCGTAACCCGCCGCTGCCGCGATCCGCGCCAGCAACCGGGACGACACGATCGAGTTGGCGAAGACACCGGCCGGCGCCTCGCCGCCCGCTGCCTGCCGCGCCACGACGTGGGCACCCAGCAGGGCGCCGACCTCGTCGCCGCGCAGCATGCGCCACGCGCCGGTGGCCGGATCCTTCGCCGCCACGGCCGCCCGGTCGGCGTCGGGATCGTTGGCGATCACGATGTCGGCGTCCGCGCGCGCTGCCGCCTCGAGGGCCAGATCCAGCGCCCCGGGCTCTTCGGGATTGGGGAAGCTGACCGTCGGGAAGTCCGGATCCGGCTGCGCCTGTTCCGTGACGAGGGTGACGTCGGCGAAACCGGCGGCATTCAGGACCGCCACCGCCGTTTCCCCGCCCACGCCGTGCATGGGGGTCAGGATGATCTTCAGCCCGCGGGCCGGGAAGTGTTCGGGGACCGCCAGGGCCGCGACGGCGCTCTGGTACTCGGCGGCGATGGAGGGCTCCAGCACGGTCCACCCGTCCGCGGCCAGCACGATCGAGTCCAGGGCGCCGACGGCGTCGATCTTCGCCGCGATCAGGGCATCGTAGGGCGCCACAATCTGGGCGCCGCGGCCGCTTTCCTCGACCGCGTGACGGCCGAGGTACACCTTGTAGCCGTTGTCCTGCGGCGGGTTGTGGCTGGCGGTGACCATGACGCCGCCGTCGCAGTCCAGCGCCCGCACCGCGTACGCGAGCAGCGGAGTGGGCAGAGCGGAGGGCAACAGGAAAGTTTCCACACCGGCCGCGGTGAGGATCGCGGCGGTTTCCTCGGCGAAAATATCGGAGTTGTAGCGGGCATCAAAGCCGACGACGGCGCGCGGCCGGGTGCCGGGGGAGGCCTGCTCGACGGCGTTCGTGAGGAAAGCCGTGAAACCTGCTGCAGCGCGGCGGACCACCACGCGGTTCATCCGGTTCGGACCCGGGCCGAGGGCTGCCCGCAGTCCGGCGGTGCCAAACTGGAGGGTACCGCTGAAGCTGTCGGCGAGCTCCTGGCGGGCCGCCCCGACGCCGTCGTCGGTGAGGCGGATCAGCTCAGAGAGGGCGGCGGCGGTGGCGGGGTCCGGGTCCTGGTCGGCCCAGTCCCGGGCGTCGCTCAGGAGTCGGGCGAGTTCGGCATCAGAAGACGTCATAGGAACCAAACTATCGCCAATCGTGGGAGAAGCCTGCCCAGACTGCCGGGAATTGGCATTTCAGGTGCCAATTTGGGGCCTCCAGAAGGCCCTTGACACCCAAATTTCCGGACACGTAACGTCTGGAATATGAAGATGGGGCGTGGCGTGGAATGGGCCGTGCACAGTTGCGTGAACATGGCCTGGACCCCACCGGGAGAGCCGGTGAACAGTGCACGGCTGGCGGAGTTCTACAAGCTTCCGGCCGCCTATCTCAACAAGCAGTTCCAGGCGCTGGTCCGAGCCAAGGTGCTGGACTCGGTCTCGGGGCCCCGCGGCGGATTTCACTTGGCGCGCAGGCCGGAACACATCACCGTGCTGGACATCGTGCTGGCGCTGGAGGGCCAGGAACCGGCTTTCCGGTGCGAGGCGATCCTGGGAAATGTCCCGGAGCCGGACCGGCAGGAAAACTTCGCGCGGTCGTGCCTTATTTCCCAGACCATGCGCCAGGCCGAACTCGCCTGGCGGCAGGCACTGGCGCGGCAGAGCATCGCCGGGATCGCGGATTCGATCGAGCGGCGGTTCCCGGCGGACAAGGCGAAGGTCCTGGACTACCTGGCTGCGGAGTAGCCGCAGCTGGTGGTCCAGGACCTGTCGCGGGACTGGATCAGAGCTTGGCGATGATCTCCGCGAGCAGCTTGGAAATGCGCGGTCCTGCGGCCTGGCCGGCCTCGAGGACTTCCTCGTGGCTGAGCGGCACGGGGCTGATCCCGGCGGCGAGGTTGGTCACCAGCGAGATGCCGAAGACCTCCATGCCGGCGTGGCGGCCGGCGATGGCCTCAAGGGCCGTGGACATGCCCACCAGGGAGGCGCCGATCCGCTTGGCGTACTGCACCTCGGCGGGCGTCTCGTAGTGCGGGCCGGTGAACTGCGCGTAGACGCCCTCGTCCAGTGACGGGTCCACCTCGCGGGCCAGGCCGCGGATGCGGGAGGAGTACAGGTCCGTGAGGTCCACGAACGTGGCGCCCTCCAGCGGAGAGGTGGCGGTGAGGTTGATGTGGTCGCTGATCAGGACCGGCGTGCCGGGCGCCCAGCCCTCGTTCAGGCCGCCGCAGCCGTTGGTCAGGACCAGGGTCTTGCAACCGGCGGCCGCAGCCGTGCGCACGCCGTGGACCACGGCGCGGACGCCCTTGCCCTCGTAGTAGTGGGTGCGTGCGCCCAGGACCAGGGCCCGCTTTCCCTCTTTGGTCAGCACCGAGCGGATAGTGCCCACGTGCCCCACCACGGACGGTGCGGAGAACCCGGGGATTTCGGCTGCGGACAGCGTCGCGGTGGTCTCGCCGATGAGCTCCGCGGCGTCGCCCCAGCCAGAGCCGAGGACCAGTGCGACGTCGTGGGAATCGACGCCCGTCTCTGCAGCGATGTAGTCGGCGGCGGCGCGGGCGGCATCGAAGGGATCCGTGTTCAGGAATTCTGTTGTACTCACCGGTACAAGTTATCGTGCCGGTGGCCGGCTGCCCAGCACCTGCGTCACCGGGAGTTGTGCGGGCCCCGGCGGCCCGGATTCTTGGTGGCTTCGGTTCGGATGGTGGACAATGGTTGATTGTGACTACGCATCCTGACTTCAGCTCACCCCGCATCGCAATTCTCGGCGGAGGGCCTGGCGGCTACGAAGCCGCCATGGTCGCCGCGTCGCTGGGGGCGCAGGTCACCATCATCGAACGCGCTGGCCTCGGCGGATCCGCCGTGCTGACCGACGTCGTTCCCTCCAAAACCCTGATCGCAACTGCAGACCTGATGACCCGGGTGGGCGAGGCGGGGGAGCTGGGCGTCAAGTTCGACGTCGACGGCGGCGACTTTGCCCCGTCGATGCGCGCGGACCTCAAGCACATCAACGACCGGCTGCTCCGGCTGGCGCGGAAGCAGTCGGAGGACATCCAGGCCGGGCTGGAGCACCAGAACGTCCGCATCCTGATCGGCTCCGGCAGGCTGCTGGACAACCACACCATCGAGGTCCTGACCGCCGACGGCACCGAAACGGTCGAGGCGGACACCATCCTGCTGGCGGTCGGCGCCCACCCGCGCGAGCTGCCCACCGCTCGGCCGGACGGTGAGCGCATCCTGAACTGGGCCCAGATCTACAACATGGACGAACTCCCCGAGGAGCTCATCGTGGTGGGTTCGGGTGTCACGGGTGCGGAATTCGCCTCCGCCTACAACGGCCTGGGCTCCAAAGTCACCCTGATTTCCAGCCGCGACCGGGTGCTACCGGGCTCGGACACCGACGCCGCCGAGGTCCTCGAGGCCGTCTTCGAACGCCGCGGGCTCAAGGTGCTCTCCCGCGCCCGCGCCGAAACCGTGGAACGCACCGACGACGGCGTCGTGGTCACCCTCGGCGACGGTTCCAAGGTCACCGGCAGCCACTGCCTCGTCTGCGTCGGTTCCATCCCGAACACGGCCGGCATCGGCCTGGAGGAAGCAGGCGTCGCGCTCACCGAGAGCGGCCACATCAAGGTCGACGGCGTCTCGCGCACCACGGCGCCGAACATCTACGCCGCGGGCGACTGCACCGGCGTCCTGGCCCTGGCCTCTGTGGCCGCGATGCAGGGCCGGATAGCCGTGGCGCACTTCCTGGGCGACGCCGTCATGCCGATCAAGCTGCACCAGGTGGCGTCCAACATCTTCACCTCGCCCGAGATCGCCTCCGTGGGCGTGTCCGAGGCGGAGATCGAGTCCGGCAAGTACCAGGGCGACATCATCAAGCTGTCCCTGCGCAGCAACGCCCGCGCCAAGATGCGCAACCACCGCGACGGCTTCGTCAAGATCTTCGCCCGCAAGGGTTCCGGCACGGTCATCGGCGGGGTGGTGGTGGGGCCGAACGCCTCCGAGCTCATCTTCGCGATCTCGATCGCCGTGACCCAGAAACTGCACGTCGACGACGTCGCCAGCACCTTCACCGTGTACCCGTCGCTGAGCGGCTCCATCTCCGAAGCGGCCCGCCGGCTCCACGTCCACATGTAGTTCGGGCGCAGGTAGTGCCAGCAGGGCCCGCCCTCATCCGGAGCCGATGCCATGCAGAGTCCCCAGGCTCATATTGAAGCCCTCGAGCGGGCGGCCGTACCGGCCGCCGGCGCAGGCGAAGGTGGTGCCGGGGATGCGGAGCGCTTTACCGGGTTCGGCGTCACCGGGGTTCCGTTCAGTTCAGGCCATGTTCTGGCCTTGCGGCGCTTTCCCGCGTCATCGATCGGGCCGGGGTACACCTCGGTCTGGATCCGCGACCCGGCCGGGGCATGGTCAATGCACGGCACCGTGGACCCCGGGCTCTCCTGCCCCCGGTACTTCGGCGCCGCCCTCGAATCGGCGTCGACTTCCCGCATCTCCCTCGCCTGGGGCGGCGGCCACGCCATCACGATCGACGTCGACGGCGGGGATGTCCTGCACTGGGACCTCATGCTGCGGGCAACACCGGTCACCAGGATCATGTCGGCGGTCTCCGGCAGCGTTCCGGAGCGGCTGTTGCGCCGCCGGACGTTCCTGCACGCCATGGGCGCCGTCGCCGGCCCGGCGTTGGGGGCTGGCCGGCTGAGGCTGACGGGCCACGTTCCCAACGGCCAACGTTTCGCCGTCTACCCCCGGCGCCTGTGGTTCGTCGCAGGCAGCCGGGCCGTGCTGGAAGGGCTCGACTTGGGAGAGCCTGCGGCCTTGACGGTCCAGGACAGGTTGGGGGATTTCTGGATACCCCGGCGCGGCATCCTGATGGCGGGAACTGCGGTGTTCGAGCCGGGAGCTTGAGCACGAAAGGTTAAGTTAAACCGGCGCCTGATGATGAACGGGTTGTAAATTCTCGTTGCCCAACAGTAATTCCTGGGTGCTGGCGGCCCTAGGATGAATCTCGTCATTGGCACTCATTTAAGGGGACTACATGAGTTATCCGCAGCAACCGAATGCATTTCCGCCGCAGACCGGAGAGCCGCCGATCTGGGCGCCGCTCTACGGGGCCACCCTCCCGCAGGCCGTCCAGCGGTTCTTCAAGAAGTACGCCACCTTCTCCGGCCGGGCCAGCCGCAGCGAGTACTGGTGGTGGGCGCTGGTGTCACTCGTCGTCAGCATTATCATCAACATCATCACGAGCACCGGCACGACCGCCACTGCGTCCGGGACCGCCATGACAGGACCCGGTGCCATCGTCGGGCTGATCCTTGCTGTTGTTTGGGGCCTGGGGACGATCGTTCCGTCCCTGGCCCTCCTGGCCCGGCGCCTGCATGACGTGAACCTGAGCGCCTGGCTGATCCTGCTGGTCCTGGTGCCGATCCTCGGCGGCCTGGCGCTGTTGGTGATGACAATTCTGCCGTCCAATCCGGCCGGCCAGAGGTTCGACCAGCCCTCCGGCTACTAGCGGATTCCGAACAGCAGGCAGTTCCAAAAGCGAAGAGTCCCTGCCCGGGAATCCGGGCAGGGACTCTTCGCTTTCGGCCCTCTTGTGCTTCGCCGTCCCGGGGCGTTCGACCCTAGAGCCGCCACCCGCCCCGCTCCCACACTGGATTCATGGCGCGGATATACATCCCTTACGGAACGGTTGAAGGCCAGACAGCCCAGATTGCGGACTACATCGCCGATCTTATCCGCGCGCACGGGCACCAGGCAGAGGCGGCGGACCTCAAACATTCCGGCCACACCCTGCCGGGAGGATACGACGGCGTGATCGTGGCGGCTTCTGTTCATGCTGGCAAACACGAAGGGCACGTCACGGACTTTGTGAAGAAGAACCGCGGTGAGCTCGAGCGCTTGCCGTCCGCACTGGTTTCCGTCAGCCTGGCCGCCCACGGTGACGCGGAAAACGCCGAGGGCTACGTGCAGAAGTTTGAGGAGGACACGGGGTGGCGGCCTGAGCACGTCGGGTTGTTCGCCGGCGCGCTGCTCTACACCCACTACGGCTTCATCAAGAGGCACCTGATGAAGAAGATCGCCAAGGACAAGGGCTCCCTGGACACGGACACGTCCCGTGACTACGTGTACACGGAGTGGGACGGCGTCCAGCGCTTCACCGAGGACTACCTGGCGGGGTTGGCCAAGCCAGCCGGTCCGGCGTAGCGCTCAGAAGTAGGGCTCAGGAGTAGGCGTAGGGCGGGACCGAGTCGCCGGGGGCGAAGGGCTTGAACCACTGCTCGAAGTCCAGGCTGGCGTCGGCGCCCTCGGAAGGAAGCTCAGCGCTGTCGTCGTCGGAGTACAGCGCGCCGCTTTCGGCATCTTCCAGGAGGACTTCCTCGACGTCGGCCCGCCAGTCCTCCGCAAGGTCCAGTTCGTAGATCTCCTCGGTGATTTCCGCCTGATCGAGCAGGCAGCGGACGGCGAGTTCCGCTGCAAGGCATCCGGGGGCGGTCCAGCCCCGGACCAGGGAGGCGGTGACGTCCGCAGCGACGACGATGAACTTCTGGGTGAACTTCGCGTCGTAGCTGGCGGCGAACTGGGACGGCAGCGAGGACAGAACAGAGGTCCCGGCGATGTCGGCCGGCGTGGGAACTTCCAGTGTGCTGAGTGTTCCGAGATCGCGGAACAGCTGGTCGATGAGGATGCTCGAGGAATTCCACAGGAGCCCGGCCAGCAGGCGGGTCTGGTGCACGGACTTCTGACGGTCAACCGGAGCGGCCGCGGCCATTTCGGCCAGTTCTTCGGGATCGAACTGAAGCCGCTGCTCGGCGGTCATGTCGTCCGGGTGCGGGTCGAGCCCCAGGAGTTCCAGGCTCAGCCCGGTGAGTTTCCCGGCGTCCGCCAGCAGTTCTTCGGTGATGTCGTCGTCGTCGGCGCTCATGGCCCCGATGCTACCCGCCGTTTGTTCCCTGGCCCGATTCGCGTTACGCGGCCGGGTAACGGGCAATTCTCAGGCGGCAGCCGCCCGATGCCCGCCTGGTGCCGTGCTGCCGCGGGCCATTCGCGCGGAGGCGAGGTAGCTGATTCCCGCGATCAGGGGGACCACGCTTGCGGCGGTGATCGATGCGACCGCGCCGGACCTGGCCATGACAGTAATGACGAGCGGCAGGACCCCGAGGGCGACGAGCAGCCAGCCGGCCAGCGCGGTGCGCTTCAGGCCCAGGACGGCGGCCGGGAAGGCCAGTGCGACGACGCTGACGGCGATGATGGGCCCGTTTTCGCTGACGAAGCTGCTCAGGCCTGCGGGGTCGAAGGCCAGCCACACGCAGGCCGCAATGAACGCAGAAGACAGGGCGAGCAGCAGGGGAGCGGTGGGGGCAGGCCAGAACCAGGCCGAGACGGCGAGGATGAGCATCGGCACCACCCAGGCAAGCGTTATCAGCATCGCGGTTGTTCCGCCGGGGTCCTGCATCGCGTAGCCGACGATCACGATTCCGGCGACCACCGTGAACACAGCCATGATGGCCGCCCCCGTCCGAAGCAGCACGGTGGAGCGCTGCTGCGGATCCTTGTCGCGCGTCATGATCATGACAACGGCGAGCACAAAGATCGCGCCGAGCGCCAAAATGACCGGGACGTTCATGGGATGCCTCCTGATGACGAACGGAGCCTACGTTCATTGCATCCACGTCCGAGCTGCTGTGCCAAGGGGAGAAAGGCCTGCTTCGGTGCAGGACACGAGGAGTCGCTGATCGTCCTGAACTCCGGGTTTCCAGAGTTGTATTCGATCCAGGCGGACTCGGCGCACCGTGGAGCGCGTTCTAGCAGGCATGCACGCTGAGCACTCTTGTTGCCGGTGGTGCCTGCGTGGTTATACTCATGCTTTGGGGGCGCCTTAGACGGGCGGGGTTTCTGCGTTCTGGTTGGGCCGCGCCCAACGCCTCAAAGGCACGCTTGCAAGGCCCGCAGGCCCCAGCATTCATCAATATCCCTCGGAAAAGGAAATCTGGGGTGCAGCCTTACTGATGCAGGGGTTACGGCTCCCCGAGCCGGTGGTCTTTTCCGGGATAGTCTGCCAGGACTGCAAACGGGCCTGCGGTGAGCAGGCTCAGCTCCAGGATGTCTTCGAGTTGGCTGGCGTCAGGGGAGACGGTGTCCTCCTCGGTCATGCGGACCTCATCTGCCACAGCTGGGGTTCCTTGCCTTGTGTGTCGGTCGGTGTTGTCCTTCCACGCTAACGGGAGTTCCTGTGCGTTCACTGGCGTTGGGACTGCGCCCTCGCCAGCGTTACCGGCGGGCAGCGGAGCGCCAGTGGGGGAGGCCACCGCGCACCTGGGGAAAGATCCCGACGGGTGAGGCCGGACCCCCTTTTGTGTGGGGTCCGGCCTCTGTGCCTCCGGTTAGCGGTTCTTCAGGCGTGCGTAGGACTTTTCCGGGTTCCGGGCGCAGTCAGCGACCAGCCCGCGGTTCACGAGTTCGGTCAGCAGTTCGGCGAGGCGGTAGCTGGCGGTGTCCTCCAGTGCCAGTTTGAAGTACCGGGCGGCGAAGCTGGACTTGCCTTTGAGCCACTCCAGCCAGCCGATCAGGCACAGCAGCGGGGCTCGCTGCCCTTCGGGGGTTGCCTTCATCAGTTCGAAGGCGACTTCCTGGGCAGCGTCCACGCGTGCCCAGTCCTGGCGGGTGGGGAACACCCCGAGCATGACGAATGTGAACTGATCCGGTGCGCCGGTGATGACGTCGCTCATGAGGCAGTCCCGGGTGGTGGGGTGCTGGAAAGCTCCTGACAGTTCCTGCGCGGTCGGACCGTTCAGGGCGGCGGGGTTCTCCAGGACTTGGGCCCACTGTAATCGACTGTTCTCCAGTGCGTCGGGCCATCCATCGGGGTGGTAGGCCGGGATGGTTTCGCGGGTTTCGGCGTTCCCGGTGAACGGGGCCGGTTCTGTGAATCCGGTGGCGTTGCTTCTGACGTACGTCAGGGCGGCGCCTCCGGGGTTGATGCCAAACGGGGCGTCTATGCGGAGCACGGCACCGAGCCGCTTTCCCTGCATGGTCAGCACGGTGCGGTCTTGCTAACACTCATCACAAGAAACGTCCATCCTTGGGTTGCGTTAAGGCTGGCCGGCGCCTCTTGGGGGCAGACACCGGCCAGCGCTTACAGTGAAAGGCCGGCAGGAGCACTGGTGGGGGTCCAAGCTCCGGCGGCGCTCACAAAGCAGTAATCGTTGGGGAACCCTGAGAAGTTACGCACCAATCGGAATTTCTTTTTTCTTGTTTCGGCACCTCTCCCTCTATTGGACCCGTCCACAAGCAATGGGGTAGGTTTGCCGAGGCGCTGGGGGGGCCCGCTCCGCCGGAACCGGCGGAGGCCGACCCCGACAGAAGGGCCTTTTGATGGATGCCGGTGGGCTGAAGAGGACTTGGTCCATGGCGGCCGCGCTTGGAGACGAAGTCCCCCTGTACTTCTACTCGCACTTATTCCTGTCGCACCCGGAGCTACGCGAGATGTTCCCGGTCTCGATGGCCGGCCAGCGGGACAAACTCTTCGCCGCGCTCGGGCACATTGTGAGCCACGCGGATCAGATCGACGAGGTGGCCGGGTTCATCGGCCAGCTAGGCCGCGACCATCGACGCTTCTCCGTAAAACCGGAACAGTACTCGATGGTGGGCGCTTCCTTCCTTGCCACACTGCAGAAGTACCTCGGTCCGGAATGGACCGACGAGGTGGCACAGGCGTGGGCCGACGCGTACGGACTGATCGCCAAGGTCATGGTCATGGCCGCCGAGGAGGCCTCGGATACTACTCCGCCGTGGTGGGAAGGCGAGGTCACCGCCCTCGAGCGCCGCAGCCTGGACGTCACGATCCTGGAGGTCCGCGTCGCGGACGGCTTCACGTACTCGCCCGGCCAGTCGGCCGCGGTGGAGGTCCCATCACTCCCGCGGACCTGGCGCTATCTGAGTCCTGCCAACGCCCCCCGCCCCGACGGCACCATCGAACTGCACGTCCAGCTGATCCCCGGCGGTCTCTTCAGCACCGCCGCCGTCCGCCGCACGAAGGTGGGCGATACGGTGCGCATCGGCGCCCCTGTCGGGGACCAGCTCGCCCTTGAGAGTTCTCGGGACCTGCTTATGGTTGCCGGCGGGACCGGGCTCGCGCCGATGGCGGCGATAGTCGACGCGGCCCGGCAGCAGTGGGACGAGCACGGCAGCGGGCCGCGCGTGGACCTCTTCCACGGGGCCCGGGTCCCGTGGAACCTCTACGACCAGCAGCGGCTCGCCGAGCTCGCCTCAAGGGAGCGGTGGTTCAGCTACCACCCAGTCGTCTCCGACGACGCGACCTTCCCCGGTGCCCAGGGCTACGTGGGCGCCGTGGCCGCGGCACACCCCGAGGCACCCCGCCGTCTGGCCCTCGTGGCCGGATCGACGGCGATGGTGGGGCACACCATCAACGAACTCGTCGCCGCGGGCACGCCCCGCGCCGACATACGGTACGAAGACTACGCAGGCGTCGAAGACAACTCCTCGGCCACCGGCGCAGACCAGGAAGAGGTATACCATGAGCACCGCTAGCGCAGAAGGCCGCATCAGCCCTTCCGACATCCGCAATGCCTCGTTCGAGGTGGTGGGACGCGGGTACGACCAGCAATCCGTCCACGAGTTCCTTCGCGCTGTCGCGGAGCAGCTCGAGGCGGACCAGCGCCAGCCCGGCGCAGCAAGCCCTGAGGCCAAGGACGAGATGGTCAAGGTCATCACGCAGGCGCAGATCCTCGCGGAGAAGTTCGTCGCCGAGGCTGAGCAGTACTCGAAGGACCTCGTAGCCAGCGCCCGCACCCAGTACAGCGAGATCCTGCGCCGCGCCGAGGATTCTGTGGCCACGCGGCAGGCCGAGGACTCCGCGGCCACGCGGCAGGCCGTTCCAGCGCAGGCGGCCGGCTACACCGACGCCATACAGGAGATCGAGTATGTCCGCACCTACACCAAGGTGGCCCAAGTCCAGCTGCGCGCTGTGATTGATGCCCTGGCCGAGCAGGTGGACCGACTCGGCGACCTCCCCGTGGCCCGCGCGGACCGCCGCGACGAGAACGGCTAGCAACCAGGCGCCCGTGGACGGATCGGCGGCGCAGCTTCTGCTCGTCGTCCGTAACGGCACGGTGAGGACCGTGCGGACGCCAACTCACGTGCGGGCGATCAGGGAAAAAAGACCTCTACCTCCGGGCGTGTCGCAAATGCATAATGGCGCTATGTTCCTTTTCGTGCTAATAGCCATTTTGTTGCTGGTCGTGTTTTGGCAATACATCTTGGCTGGGCTCGGACTTTGGGTTCTGGTGCTCATCATGCGCACCCTGATCAACTGGACGATCGCTGATCCGAAGCCGAGCTACCGCCGAGAGCCTGTCCAGACCCGGCCTAAGCCCAAGCCTGTCCAGACCCGGCCTGAATCCAAACCCAAGCCCATGCCTGCCCGCGAGCTGCCAGCGCTCGAATATCTGCCCCGGTGGACTGCGAACCGCCGGCTGGAGACAGTCCGCGACCATGCCCAGTGGCAGAAGAATTTCGACAACGCAGCGCACTAAGGCCCCGCCTGGCCGGGGTCACCACGGCTGCTCCTCAGGCAACCGCCCCCTGAAAGTGGGCCTCGATGATGCCCTTGATGTCGAAGTGGCAGCCGCCGCAGCCGGTGCCGGCACGGGTGGCCGCGGAGACCTCGGACACGGTCCCGCAGCCCCCCGCAACAGCAGAAGCGATGGCCGTCCCGCTGACGCCGGCGCACCGGCAGACGGTGCGGGCGGGGTCGACGGCGCCGGGAGCTGCGAGCTGGTCCGGTCCGTCCAGGCGCAGCAACAGGGACCTGTCTGCGGGGAGTTCGGCGCCACGCTCGAAGAGCTGCACCAGCTCGGCCGAGGTCCGCGGCATGCCAACGGACACGAGGCCCTCGAGCACGCCGGCACGCGTGGTCATCTTGACGTAGCGGCCGTGCTCGGGATCGGCCCACTGGGCGATCTGCAGCCGGGCCCGGCCGTTGACGGCCCCGGCGGTCAAGGCTTCCTCGTCCCACGGGTCTGCTGAGACATTGCCGGCCACGGCCATGTTCATGCCGCGGGCCTTGAGCACGATCACGCCCGGTAGTTCCCCCGGAAGCGACGGCAAGGCCTCGGCCTCTGCCTCGGCGTCGGATGCCAGCAGGGTCAGGTAATCGGCGAGCCATTCGGCCTGCCGCCAGCCTGGCCCCACCAGCCCGGACGGACCCCGGGCTGTCCGGCACTCCACGCACTCGGGGTCCTGGCACCGGACCTCGGCGCAGTCACCGATCGCAAAAATGTGGGGCTCGTGGTGGGCGCGGAGCTTGTGGTCCACCAGGATCCCGGCGGCGGTGGAGAGCCCGCAGCCTTCCGCCAGTTCGGTCCTCGGCCGGACACCGCAGGAGAGCACCAGGAGGTCACCGTCGATCGCGGAACCGTCATCCAGCAGCAGCGCCGAGAATCCGCCGTCGGGGGCGTTGTGTTCTACGCCGACGGAGCGGGCGTTGCCGGCCACCCGCACACCGCAATTCCGCAGGGAGGCCGCGAGCACGGCGCCGCCGCCGCGGTCGATGTTCCGGCCCAGGGGATGCGGGCCGTTGTGCACCACGGTGACGGTGGCGCCTTCCTCTGCCGCGGCGAGGGCCGTCTCGAGGCCCAGCACGCCGCCGCCCAGGACCACCACGCGCTTGCCGCCGGCCACGGCCGAGTGGAGCACGGACGCGTCGCGGAGATCGCGCAGGGCCGTCACGCCCGGCGGCAGCACCGGCGCGGCCGGATCCGGATTGAGGCCGGTGAGGTTGGGGATGACAGGCCGCGAACCGGTGGCGAAGACCAGCCGCTCGTAGCCGGGCGAGGTTCCATCGCTGAGCAGGACCTGCTGCCGCGCGCGGTCCACGCGGCGGACGCGGACGCCCAGCCGGACATCGACGCCGTCGGTTACCAGTGCGGCAGCATCCGCGAGGGCCAGGGCGGCCGGCGTGGTCCGGCCAACGCCAAGGTCCGCCACCAGCACGCGGTTGTACGCTGCCTCGGACTCTTCACCGACCACCGTCAGATGCGCGATTCCGCTGCGCACGGCCGGCAGCAGTTCGTCGATCAGCCTCGCGGCGACGGGCCCGAAGCCCACCACCACAATCCGCTCAGTCATGAGGTCTCCTCTGCTTGAAGAATGCGGCCGGCAACACCGGCAGAAGCACCGGCGGAAGCACGAGCCGGGACAGCCCCGGAAACCGCGTCGCCGGACACGGCGTTCACGGGTACCGTCGGGCGGATCCATACCTTGCTGGTCTTGAACTCGGGCATCCCGGAAATGGGGTCCGTGGCCGCCTCGGTGAGCCGGTTGGCGCTCTCGAGCTCCGGGAAGTGGAACGGCATGAACACCGTCTCCGGGCGGATGTCGGTGCTCAGTTCCGCACGGCAGCTGACCACGCCGCGTTCATTGGAAATTGAGACGTAATCGCCGTCGGCGATGCCCTGGGCTGCGGCCGCGGCGGGGTGGAGCTGAAGCCGCGCCTCGGGCCGGGCCTCGGCCAGCGCGGCCACCCGGCGGGTCTGGGCGCCGGACTGGTAGTGCTCCATCAGCCGGCCCGTGATCAGGGTCATCGGCGTTCCGGCCGGGGAAGCGGCGGCCGGGGCGGCACCGGCCGGGGCCACCGGGGCAGAAGGCGTACGACGCCGGGGCGAGACGGGCGTGAAGACTGCCCGGCCGTTCGCGTGGGCAAAAGCGTCCAGGAAGAGCCGCGGCGTGCCCGTGCTTCCGGCGGGGTAGGGCCAGTAGGCCTCCTCGCCGCGGTCCAGCATGGCGTAGTCGATCCCGGAGTAGTCGGCCAGGCCTCCGGAGGACGCAATGCGGAGCTCCTCGAACACGGTTTCCGGGTCATCGCTGTAGGTGGAGGGTGCGTCCAACAATTCGGCCAGCCGGGTCATGATCCACAGCTCGCTGCGCACCCCGGGCGGGGGAGTGAGGGCCCGACGGCGGCGCAGCACGCGGCCCTCGAGGTTGGTGAGGGTTCCTTCTTCCTCGGCCCACTGCGTGACCGGCAGGACCAGGTCGGCCTCGGCGGCCGTCTCGGAGAGGAAGAAGTCGCAGACCACCAGGAAGTCCAGGCTGCGCAGGCCAGCGATCACGGCGTTAGCGTCGGGGGCGGACACGGCCACGTTGGCGCCGTGCACGAAGAGGCACCGGACGCCGTCGGGCTGTCCCAGCGACTTGAGGAGTTCGACGGCGGGGACGCCGGGTCCCGGGATCAGGGATTCGGGCACGCCCCAGACCCTTGCCATGTAGGCACGGGCGGCGGGGTCGGTGATCTTCCGGTAGCCGGGGAGCTGGTCCGCCTTCTGGCCGTGTTCGCGCCCGCCCTGGCCGTTGCCCTGGCCGGTGAGCGTGCCGTAACCGCTGCGTGCGGAGCCGGGCAGGCCCAGCAGGAGGGCGAGGTTGATGGCGGCCGTGGCGGTGTCGGTGCCGTCGACATGCTGTTCGACGCCGCGGCCGGTGAGGATGTAGCTGCCGCCCTTGCCGGCGCCGTCGGCCAGCCGCCGGGCGGTTTCACGGATCAGCCCGGCGGGGACGCCGGTGATCGACTGGACCCGTTCCGGCCAAAAGCTTCCGACGCTGCGGACCACGGCGTCGTAGCCGGTGGTGCGCTCGGCGATGTACGTGGCGTCGGCGAGGCCCTCGTGGATCACCGCGTGGGAGATGCCCAGGAGCAGGGCGAGGTCGGTGCCCGGCAGCGGCTGCAGGTGCAGGCCGCCGCCGTCGGAAGTGAATGCCGCGGTTGCGGAGCGCCGGGGGTCGACGACGATCAGCCCGCCGGCGTCGCGCGCGCCTTGGAGGTGCTGGACGAAGGGCGGCATGGTCTCGGCAACGTTGGAGCCGAACATCAGGATGGTACTGGCGGCGTCGAGGTCCGCCAGCGGGAACGGGAGCCCGCGGTCCAAGCCGAAGGCGCGCATGCCGGCCGCGGCCGCTGAGGACATGCAAAACCGGCCGTTGTAGTCGATCCGCGAGGTGCCCAGGCCCAGCCTGGCGAACTTGCCCAGCTGGTAGGCCTTCTCATTGGTGAGGCCGCCGCCGCCAAACACGCCGACGGCGTCCGGGCCGTGCTCGGCGCGGGTCCGCTGCACGGCGGAGACGATCAGCCCGAGGGCCTCGTCCCAGCTCACCGGGCGGTGGACGCCGTCGGCGCCCCTGAGCAGGGGCTCGGTGACGCGGCCGGTGTGGTTCAGCAGTGCGGCGGAGGTCCAGCCCTTGCGGCACAGGCCGCCGCGGTTGGTGGGGAAGTCCCGCCCGGCGACGTTAAGAACCGGGGCGTCGGAGGCAGGTTGCCCCGGCACGGGGTCTGACCCCGGCTGGACAGCCGGGGTCAGAGCCGCTGGAGATGTGAGCGTCATGGCGCACTGCAGGGCGCAGTAAGGGCAGTGCGTGTCGGCGCTGGTGGTCATGTTAGACGTGTCCCATCGCGTTTCGGTTGGCGTTGCGGATGTAGAAGAACCAGCAGACCGCCAGCATCAGGACGTAGGCCCCCACAAAACCGTAGAACGCCGGGGTGTAGGAGCCGCTGGCGGTGTTCGAGGCGTTGAGCACCTGCGGGATGACGAATCCGCCGTAGGCGCCGATGGCCGAGATCAGGCCCAGAGCCGAGGACGCGAGCCGCTGGGTGGCTACCGTGCTGGCACCGGAGCGGGCGGCCCGGCTGGACGTGGCGAAGATGACCGGGATCATGCGGTAGGTGGCGCCGTTTCCGAAGCCGCTGGCGGTGAAGAGGAGCAGGAACAGGACCAGGAACAGCCAGAAGTTCTTCAACGGCAGGGTCCAGATCATGGTCAGGGTGATGACGGCCATGGCTGCGAAGGCGGTGACGGTCATGCGGGCCCCGCCATTTCGGTCAGCCAGGCGTCCGCCGTAGGGGCGGGCCAGCGAGCCGACCAGCGGGCCGAGGAAGGCCAGGGACAGTGCCACGGCGCCGACGGAGATGGAGGAGAAGGCCGGGAAGTAGTCCTTGATGAGCTTGGGGAACACGCCGGCGAACCCGATGAAGGAGCCAAAGGTGCCGATGTACAGCAGCGCCATGATCCACAGGTGCGGTTCCTTCAGCGCGGCCAGTGAGCCCGCGACGTCACCCTTGGCGCTGGTGAGGTTGTCCATGTACTTCCAGGCACCGAAGGCGGCCAGCAGGATCAGCGGAACCCACATCAAGCCGGCGACGGGCAGGTTCACGGTGCCGGCTGCCAGCAGGGTGATGGCGATCGGCACGGCCAGCTGTGCGACGGCGGCACCGAGGTTTCCGCCGGCGGCGTTCAGGCCCAGGGCCCAGCCCTTTTCGCGGGCGGGGTAGAAGAAGGTGATGTTCGCCATCGAGCTCGCGAAGTTGCCGCCGCCGAATCCGGCCAGCGCCGCCACGAACAGCATGACGCCGAACGGGGTGGCCGGATTGGCCACACACAGCGCCAGGCCAATTGAGGGGAGCAGCAGCAGCAGGGCCGAGACGATGGTCCAGTTGCGGCCGCCGAAGCGCGGCACCATGAAGGTGTAGGGGATCCGGAGGGTGGCTCCCACGAGGCTCGGAATGGAGATCAGCCAGAAGATCTCATTGGTGGAGAACTTGAAGCCTGCGGAGGGAAGCTGGACCACCACGATCGACCAGAGCTGCCAGACCACGAAACCCAGGAACTCGGCGAAGATGGACCAGTTCAGGTTACGGCGGGCGATCGAACGACCGGCCGACTCCCACTGTTCTTTGTTTTCTGCATCCCAGTTGGCGATCCAGCGGCCGGGCCGGTGGTCGAGGGTAAGGGTGCCGCCGGTACGGGCGGCAGCGGCATCTGCGGTGCCGATTTCGGCGGTGCGTTCAGCAGTCACTTGGGAGACCTCCTTGGGGGGTGTTGTCCTTCAAAGGTAGGGATCCCGCGTTTCGGGGACGGTCGCGGTTTATTAACGCGCTGTGACTTTTGCCTATCGGGGCCTTTATTACGGTGTGAGAATAGGTGTGAGGACCACCACGTGAGACGGCGACACGGCGTCCAAATAGCGGAACATTTGTCCATTGACTGGACGGTGGGAACTATTATCAGACATATACGAATCCTTACCGGGCAGTAACCGGGGCATCGGGCTCCGGGGAACACCCGCCCGGTCTTCATGAAAGCGCTACTACATGTCATCCACAGCAACCTCCGCGGAGCATGCCAAGCAGGTGAACTCGCGCGGCCGCGTGATTGTCGCCAGTCTGATCGGCACCACCGTCGAGTTTTATGACTTCTACGTGTACGCCACTGCCGCCGTGCTGGTCTTCCCCTCCCTGTTCTTCCCCGCGCAGAACGAAACCGCCCAGCTTCTGGCGTCCTTCGCAGTATTCGGTGTCGCGTTCATCGCCCGCCCTCTCGGCTCGATCGTTTTCGGCCACTTCGGCGACAAGTTCGGCCGCAAGGGAACCCTCGTGGCCTCGCTGCTGACGATGGGCATTGCCACCTTCCTGATCGGCTGCCTGCCGACGGCGACCGTTCCGGGTTGGGAATTCTGGGCTCCTGCGCTTCTCGTCGTCATGCGCTTCTTCCAGGGCCTTGCCCTCGGTGGCGAATGGAGCGGTGCGGCACTGCTGGCCACCGAGAATGCCCCCGCGAACAAGCGCGCCATCTACGGCACCTTCCCGCAGTTGGGTGCCCCGATCGGCTTCATCATCGCCAACGTGATCTTCCTGGTCTTCAGCTACACCCTGTCGCCTGCGGCCTTCATGCAGTGGGGCTGGCGCGTGCCGTTCCTGCTGAGCGCCGTCATGGTGATCATCGGTCTCTACGTCCGGCTCAAGCTGATCGAAACGCCCGCGTTCACCAAGGTCATCGAATCCAAAGAGGTCGCCAAGCTGCCTCTCGCCCGGGTCTTCAAGACCAGCTGGCGCCACCTGATCCTCGGCACGTTCATCATGCTTGCCACCTACGTGCTCTTCTACCTGATGACCACGTTCACGCTCACCTACGGAACCCGTGCCTCCAGCCTGGATGCCGCCAAGGCCGCAGCCGAGAAGGCGGGCAAGCCGATGACCGAGGCCGCGGCCGCCGCGTTCGTCCCCGGTTTGGGCTACACCCGCAACGACTTCCTCTGGATGCTGATTGTCGGCGTCGTGTTCTTCGGCATCTTCACCCTGGTCTCGGGTCCCCTGGCCGAGAAGTACGGCCGCCGCAAGATGCTCATGGTTGTTACGGCCGGCATCCTGGCCTTCGGCCTGCTGTTCGTCCCGCTGTTCAGCGCAGGGTTCGTGGGCACCATGGCGCTGCTGATTATCGGCTTCTCCCTGATGGGACTGACCTTCGGGCCCATGGGGGCGCTGCTGCCGGAGCTGTTCCCGACAAACGTCCGGTACACCGGTTCGGCCATCAGCTACAACTTCTCCAGCATCCTGGGTGCGGCGGTGGCTCCGTTCATCGCCGTCTGGCTCTGGGAAGTCGGCAAGGGCAGCCCGGCACTGGTCGGCGTCTACCTCGCCGTCATGGCCGTCCTGACGCTGATTGCCCTGTTCGTGAGCAAGGAAACCCGCGATCTGGAGTACGAGAACAACGTAGCCTGACGCACCAGCGAGGCTGCTGACAGAAATGCCCGGTGTGTTCGTCGAACACCCGGGCATTTCCGCGTCTGCCAGCGGCTAGCTGGCGTAGCGCTCCACGAAGTTCCGCAGGATCTTCATCGGCTCCGTTGCTGTGTACCGGCGGGCGTCTTCCATGAGCATTTCGGCCGATTCCGGCGGGAAGTAGCCGGCGTGGCGGTAGATGTCGATCCTCGTGACGAGCCCCTCGGCGTCGAGCTCGGGGTGGAACTGGGTGGCATACAGGTTGGTCTTGATCCGGAACATGTGCACCGGGCAGGCTGCCGAGCTCGCCAGGAGTACCGCGTGGGAGGGCAGGACGGTGCAGGCTTCCTTGTGGCCGGTGAAGGCTACGAAGCTCTCCGGCAGTCCGCGCAGGAGCGGATCCTGCAGCCCGTCGGCCGTCAGTTTGATGGTGACGCCGCCCAGGCCCTCACCGTAGGTCCGGTCGATCACGGCACCCTGGTGCAGGCCGAGGGTTCCGACGCCGTAGCAGGCACCGAGGAACGGGAAGTCCTCCGCCACGATCCTGTCCAGCAGCCCTGCGAGTTCGCGTTCCACCCGGTGCTGGGTGGCGCTCTTATGATCGGCCGGGTCGCTGGAGGTGAAGGGACTGCCGCCCACAATGACGCCCGAATAGTCGGACAGCGCCAGGTCGGGCAGCGGGGCGGCTTCCATCCGGATGCGGTGCAGCTGCTCGGGCTCGAGCCCGCAGTAGCGCAGATAGGCGCGGTATTCGTCCTCGGCAGCGGTTTCTTCCGCGCGGGAGGCGAGGAGCAGGAATGGCTTCACACTCCAAGTTTCCACTGGCCGGTCACGGAGGCGCCAGAGGCGCGCCCGTGACCGGTGTGGTCATACTGTCCTGCGCTTACTCGCCGTCTTCGATCATGGCGATCACAGCACCGGCGGACACGGTCTCGCCGGCGGCCGCGGAGAGGCCCATCACAATCCCGGCGCGGTGGGCCGTGAGCGGCTGTTCCATCTTCATCGCTTCGAGCACGACGACGAGATCGCCCTCGGCGACCGTGTCACCCTCGGCGACGGCCACCTTCACGATGGTTCCCTGCATGGGGGAGGTCAGGGCGTTGCCGCTCGCGGCGGCGGTGGCGCCGCCGCCACGAGTGCGCTTCTTGATCTTGGCCGGCTTGCCGCCGCCAGCACCGATGGACGTGCGGGAGCCCAGCGACGCCGGGAGCACGACTTCGAGGCGCTTGCCGCCGACCTCGACGACGACGCGCTGGCGATCGCCGGCGTCGGCCGCTTCAGCCCCGGTACCGGTGGGGGTCCAGGCCGGAATGTCGTTGACGAAGGCCGTCTCGATCCAGCGGGTGTGCACCTTGAAGCTGCCGTCGGCCGGGGCGAAATCGGGGTTGGAAACAACCGCGAGGTCGAACGGGATGACGGTGGGGATGCCTTCGACCACCATTTCCTCCAGCGCCCGCCGGGACCGCTGCAGGGCCTGGGCGCGGGTGGCGCCGGTGACGACCAGCTTGGAGAGCATGGAGTCGAAGTTGCCGCTGATGACATCGCCTTGTTCCACGCCGGAATCGATGCGGACACCGGGGCCGGTGGGGTTCTTCAGGGTGGTGATGGTGCCGGGGGCGGGCATGAAGTTCCGGCCGGGATCCTCGCCGGTGATGCGGAATTCGATGGAGTGGCCGCGGACTTCCGGGTCGTCGTAGCCGAGTTCCTCACCGCGGGCCAGCCGGAACTGTTCGCGGACGAGGTCGATCCCGGTGACTTCCTCGGAGACGCAGTGCTCCACCTGGAGGCGGGTGTTGACCTCGAGGAAGGAGATGGTGCCGTCCTGGCCGACGAGGAATTCGCACGTGCCGGCGCCGAGGTAGCCGGCCTCCTTGAGGATGGCCTTGGAGGATTCGTAGAGGCGCTGGTTCTGCTCTTCAGTGAGGAAGGGGGCTGGGGCTTCTTCGACGAGTTTCTGGTTGCGGCGCTGGAGCGAGCAGTCGCGGGTGGAGACCACCACGACGTTGCCGTGGGCGTCGGCGAGGCACTGGGTCTCGACGTGCCGCGGGGCGTCCAGGAAGCGCTCGATGAAGCACTCGCCGCGGCCGAAGGCGGCGGTGGCCTCGCGCACGGCGGATTCGAAGAGTTCGGGGATTTCCTCGCGGGTGCGGGCCACCTTGATGCCGCGTCCGCCGCCGCCGAAGGCCGCCTTGATGGCGACGGGCAGGCCGAACTTGTCCACGAATTCGAGGATTTCCTCGGCGGATTCGACCGGGTCGGCGGTGCCGGGGACCTGCGGGGCGCCGACCTTTTCGGCGATGTGGCGGGCCTGGACCTTGTCGCCGAGGGCCGAGATCGCCTCGGGGGAGGGGCCAATCCACGTGATGCCGGCACCGATCACCTTGGCGGCGAACTCGGCGTTTTCGGCCAGGAACCCGTACCCGGGGTGGATGGCGTCCGCGCCTGACTGGCGGGCGACGTCGATGATCTTGTCCATCACCAGGTAGGACTCGGCGGCGGTGTTGCCACCGAGCGCGTAGGCCTCGTCGGCGAGCCGCGCGTGCAGCGCATCGCGGTCGGGGTCCGCGTAGACGGCCACCGAGGTGATGCCTTCATCGCGGGCGGCGCGGATGATGCGCACCGCAATTTCTCCGCGGTTGGCGATCAGCACCTTGCTGAGCGGGCGGGTGCCCGCGGCTGCAGATGACTGCGTTGATCCCGGCACGGTGGTGGCGGACTGCTCCGAATTTGCTGACAAGGCGTCTCCTTCTTTCCTTCAGGGAGCCTAGCGCGGTTTTGTGGGTTCCGCCGATATTACTTGCGGATTCCGCGCGTAAACGGCCCCTCCTTTGTAGGGTTGCCACAAAGGGCGGCGAAATGGCTCACTCGGTCCCCACTTGGTCCCTACTCCGTCCTTACTCCGCGCGGACGTCCGCCGGGTCCACAGCCCCGCCGGTCCAAAGCTCGGTAATTCCCACATTTGCCTGGCTGAGCAGCGCGCGCAGGGTTGAGATGGAGAGCCCGACGACGGTGTGGGGATCGCCGTCGACCTTGCGGATGAACGCCCCGCCGTAGCCGTCGATCGTGAACGATCCGGCGCACTGCAGCGGCTCGCCGGTGGCGATGTAGGTATCGATTTCCTCAGTGCTCATTTCCATGAAGTGCACCTCAGCGGAGGATACCGAGCCCAGGGTGGCGCCGGAGCCGCGCGCGGTGACGTCGTCGCCGTCGTCGGCCGTCCCGCCGTCGTCTGTCCCGCCGTCGGTGTCCCGGCAGTCCACAAGCCAGTGGCCGGTGTGCAGCACGCCCATGCTGCCGCTCATGCGCAGCATGCGCTCGCGCGCGACCTCGGCCGTGTAGGGCTTGCCGTGGGCCTCGCCGTCGAACTCGAAGACGGAATCGCAGCCGATCACGATTGCGCCGTCCGCCTCTGGCAGGGAGGCGACGGCCTCGGCCTTGGCCCGGGCGAGCAGGAGGGCCGTGTCATGCGGGTCGGTCACGCCGTAGCGGGCCTGGACGGCGTCCTCGTCCACATCCGAAACGAGGACCTCGTGCCGGATCCCGGCGTGGCTGAGCAGCTTGGTGCGGGCGGGGGACTGGGAGGCAAGAATGAGGCGGGTCACCGTTCCAGCCTAGTTGACGGGGTCCGCTTTGCAGCGGCCCGGAGGGCTGCTGCAACGGGCGTGGTTCCGTCTTCCGTTGCAAGGGCTGCCGCCAGTTGGCCTGCGCGTGCGGCGTAGGCCGGCGTCGTGGTGGCCTGGGTGACGGCGGCAGCCAGCCGTTCGTTGGGGGCGGCGGTGTCCATCCGTGGCGTCGCTGCCGGTGTAGGGGCCGGAGCCGCGTCCCTGTACCGCTACCTGAAATCCCACGACGAGCTCGTCGAACTCATGGTGGACACGGTCAGTGCTGAATACGACCTCGACCCTTCCGGCGAACCACCACAGATCCAGCTGTTGAACTTGGCACGGCAGGGCCGTGCCATGATGCACGGGCACCCTTGGCTGGCTCCGTTGTTGCTGACCCGGCCCTCGATGGGGCCCAACTCGCTCCGTTATCTAGGGAGGGCCTTGAGTGCACTGCAGGCTGTGGACATGCCCGGGCCCGCCAAACTGCAGACGGTGGCCATGATGACGGCCATCACGTCAGCCTTCGTGCAGAATGAGCTTGCCGCCGCCGCTTCCGCCGCCGCTTCCGGGACGGGCGACGGCGCTGCGCCGGCACGCTTTCAGTACCTCTCCGAGGTTCTATCGTCCGGGGATTACCCGCTGCTGGCCGGCGCACTCACCGGGCAGCACGAACCCGGGAGACCAGAAGAAATATTCACCAGCGTCATGACCAATTACCTGGCGGGCGCGGGGCTTCCGGTCGCCGCCGATTCCGACTGAGGGCACTGCAGCACCTCCGACGCAACACGTCCGACCACGGGCCCAGCCCTACTTTTCGTGGCCCTCTTCTCGTTGGTCATTACTGTCGTAGGTCGCAGGGACACTGGATTCATGGACGGCAATCAGGGGCCCGAAGTGGTTCCGGCAGGACACGGCGACACTCGCTTCAGTGCCGCCGGACGCGCTGCTGCTTCCGGGCCGGCGGCGGCGCGCCGTGTCGGCCGGTCCTTCACGGCCGACACCGCCGTCCCCGCCGTGTCGGCCGCCGTCCCCGCGTCTGCGGACGCTGCCTGGATCATCGACCGGATCCGGGTGCTAGAGGACGTGAAATCGGCGGCGGCGGCTGAACAGGCCCGGCTGGCCGTGGAGTTCGACCTGCTCCAGCGCCGCGCCCAGGCCGACGCCGGCATGCCCGCCAAGGATCTCGGCGCCGGGATCGGCGCGCAGATCGCCCTCGCCCGGCGCGAATCCCCCGCCAAAGGCGGCCGGCTCCTCGGCCTGGCCAAAGCGCTCGTGACCGAGATGCCGCACGCCCTCACCGCCCTGGAAACCGGGATGTTGAACGAATGGCGCGCCACCCTGCTGGTCCGCGAGACCGCGGGCCTGGCCGCGGCGGACCGGGCCGCCGTCGACGAACAGCTCGCCGCCGACACCGGCACGTTCGACGGCGTAGGCGACCGGTCCCTGGTGGCCACCGCCCGGGCCGCCGCGTACCGGCTCGACCCCCGCACCGTCACCCAGCGCGCCGCGCACGCCGCCACCGACCGGCACGTCAGCCTCCGCCCGGCCCCGGACACCATGTGCCGGCTCAGCGCCCTGCTCCCGGTCGCCCAGGGCGTGGCCGTGTACACCGCCCTGGCCCGGCTCGCAGACACCCTCCGCAACGCCGGCGACCCGAGGGGCCGGGGGCAGCTGATGGCCGATGACCTGGTCGAACGCGCCACCGGCACCCCGGGCGGGATCACCGGGGTCGAGATCCAGCTCGTCATCACCGACCGGAGCCTCCTCCAGGCCGACTCCGAGCCCGCCCGGCTCCCGGGCTACGGCACCGTCCCCGCCGCCTGGGCCCGCACCCTCATCAACGGCCCCGACCCCGACCCTGCCAGTGCGCCGGGCGCCACCGCCGACGGATGCCCGGGGCCCGCGAGTCCGCATAGACCCGGCGGCGCAGCCGGTGATTGCCCGGGTGCCGGGCGTCCAGAGAGACCCGGTGACATGGGCGGAGCTCCCGCCGATGACACCGCGTACAAAGTCTGGCTCCGACGGCTCTACACCCACCCCGGCAGCGGGGAGCTCGTCGCGATGGACTCCCGCGCCCGGATCTTCCCGCCCGGGCTCCGCCGCTTCATCCAGGCCCGCGACGACACCTGCCGCACCCCATACTGCGACGCGCCCATCCGCCACCTGGACCACATCACCCCCTGGCACCACGGCGGCCAAACCACCCAGAGCAACGGCGCCGGACTCTGCGAAGCCTGCAACCACACCAAGGAAGCCCCCGGCTGGACCGCACGCCCCGTCACCACACCAGGGTCGGCCAGCGGAACCGGAACAGGCAGCGCCGGCCGCCACACCATCGAACTCACCACCCCCACCGGCCACACCTACAAATCCACCGCCCCGCCCCTGCCGGGGACGCCAACCGACCAAGCGAACGCGGATTTCCGCCGCCAACGACGCGGCCAGCGCCACCATGCGAAGAAGCAAAAGCGTGCGCGGCCTGCGGTCTCACTAGTGGCCTGAGCGGGAGACTGACGCACAAGCCTTCCCGTGTGCACTCACGAAGTTTGCATTCACGAAGTTTGCACGCACGAAGTTTTGCACGCACCAAAAAGCCGCCCGCCGATCGTAGTGATCAGCGGGCGGCATCCGGGCACTTAGTCAGCGGGGGTGCGAACGTCAGCGCGCTCCGACCTCTTCAGGTTCAGCCTCAGGCTCGGCCTCGGGCGAGGCCTCGGGCGAGGCCGCCGGGGCGGGTGCCGGCTGCCGGAGCCTCGCCCCCTCGACGTCGACGTCCGGCAGGACCCGGTTCAGCCAGCGGGGCAGCCACCACGCCTTGTCGCCGAGCAGGTACATCACGGCCGGGACAATCGTCATGCGGACCACGAACGCGTCCACCAGGACCCCGAAGGCCATCGCGAAGCCCAGCGGCCGGACCATATTCAGGTGCGAGAAGATGAAACCCGAGAACACGCTGACCATGATGATGGCGGCCGCGGTGACCACGGACGCGGCATGGCTGAAGCCGGTGCGGACCGCATGCTTGGCCGATTCCCCGTGCATGAATGACTCACGCATGCCCGAGGTAATGAACACCTGGTAATCCATGGCCAGGCCGAACAGCACGCCGATCAGGATGATCGGCAGGAAGCTCAGCACGGCGCCCGGATTTTCGACGCCGAACACGCTCCCCAGCCAGCCCCACTGGTAGACCGCGACGACGGCCCCGAACGCGGCAGCGAGCGAGAGCAGAAAACCGCCGGTGGCCAGCAGTGGCACCACGATCGAACGGAAGACGAGAAGCAGCAGGATCAGAGACAGCCCGACGACGATTCCCAGGTACGGGGGCAGCGCGTCGCCGAGCTTTGTGGAGACGTCGATGTTGCCGGCCGTCTGGCCCGTGAGGCCGATGCTGACGCCGGTGGAGTCCTTGATCCGGCTCTTCTCGGCGCGCAGTTCGGAGACCACCTTGACCGTGCTGGCGCTGGCGGGACCCTCCCGGGGAATGACCTGGAAGACTGCGGTGCGGCGGTCCTCGCTCAGCGCCACCGGAACGGCAGCGGTGACGTTGTCCGTGCCGCGGAGGATATCGGCGACGTCGAGCTGTTTTGCCGTGGCTTCGGCTTCGCTGAGGCCGGCGGGGAAATCGCCCACCACCACGATCGGGCCCGTCATGCCTTCGCCGAAGCTGCGGCCGGTGACGTCATAGGCCTTGAACGCCTGAGATTCAACGGGCTCGGACCCGCCGTCGGGAAGCGCCAGCCGCAACTGGCTGGCCGGCAGCGCCACGATGCCCAGCAGCAGGACGCCGGCCAGCAACGCCAGAACCGGGTGCCGGGTGACCAGGCCGCCCCAGCCCCGGGTGCTGCGGCGTTCGTCGCGGGCGCGGTCCTCGCGCTCGTGGCCCGGGGCGGCGTTGTGCTTCTCCGCCTTGGCCCAGGCACGGCGGGAGATGAGCCTGGGGCCGATCAGCGACAGCACGGCGGGAGTGAGGGTCAAAGCGACGACGACGGCGACTGCCACCGTTGCCGCGGCCGACAGGCCCATGACGGCCAGAAAGGGAAGGCCTGGAATGACGAGGGCCGCGAGGGCGATGATGACCGTCAGGCCCGCGAACAGCACCGCGTTGCCGGACGTACCGGTGGCGAGGGCCACGGATTCCTCCGCGTCCATGCCGACCAGGAGCTGGCTGCGGTGCCGGTTGACGATGAAGAGGGAGTAGTCGATGCCGACGGCGAGGCCCAGCATGAGCGCCAGCATCGGGGAAATGGAACTCATGTCGATGGCGCCGCTGAGCGCGAACGTGCCGCCGACGCCCACTGCCACACCGACGATGGCCATCAGGAGGGGGAGCCCGGCGGCGATCAGGGTTCCCAGCATGACGATGAGCACCAGCGCTGCGATGGCGATGCCGAGGATCTCGGAGATGCCGAACAGCTCGGAGACGTCCTCGGTGATTTCCTTGCTGGCCAGCGCGGTCACGCCGGCAGAAGAGACTTCGTGGGCGATGTCCTGGACCTGCTGGCGCACGGCGGGGGCAAGTCCGTTGATCGAGGTCTTGAACTGGACCTGCGCAATCGCCGCAGTGCCGTCCTCCGAGACGAACCGCATGCCCAGGGATGCGTCAAGCTGGCGCTTGGCAAGATCTAGCTTGGCCGCGCCGGCCTCGAGTTCCTTGGTCCCGGCGTCGAGCTTTTCCTGGCCCGCGGTGAGGGCGGCCTTCTGCTGGCCGATCCGGGCTTCGATGGCCTCCGGGGACATGCCCGCGGCGGTCATCTGCTGCTCCGCGGCGGCCAGCTGGGACTTCCCGGCGGCCAGCTGGGCAGCCGAGGCATCCAGCTGTGCCTTGCCTGCGGACGCCTGCTGCTCGCCGGCGGCAACGTCCGTGACGGCCTTGTCCAGCTGGGCCTGGGTGGCGAACGGGTCCACGGTGCCCTGAACATCGGGAAGGGTTTTCAGCTTGGTCAGGGCGGCAGAGACCGCGTCCTTGCCGGCCGGGGTGAACTGGCCGTCCTGCGACTGGAACACGATGCCGGCCGAGCCGCCGGAGGACTTGGGCAGCTCCTGCTTGAGCTTGTCCGCCATCTGCTGGGTTTCGGTGCCGGGGATCTGAAAGTTGTTGGACATGGTGCCGTGGAAGGCCGCCGCGGCGCCGCCGACGGCCACCATGACGGCGAGCCAGAGGGAGATGACCAGCCAGCGGCGGTGGTAGGAGAACTTGCCGAGTCGGTAGAGCAATAGGGCCATGTCAGTGCCGATCTGGGGAAGGGGTGGCGGGGGAGGGGGACGAGAAGCCGGAGCCGAGGAGGCTCATGGAGTCGATGAGGAGCTGGCGCAGGATGGACAAGGACGCCGGACTGAGGTCGCCGCCGCACCGGGCGAACCAGACGTCCATGGCGGCCTTCCCGCAGGAGATGATGGAGCCCGCGAGGGCGCGCAGGTACAGTTCGTCGATCTCGGTGCCGGCGTCCCGGGCGAAGCGTTCACGGGCGGCGTCGATGATCTGTTCGGTGCAGTGGTCCCATGCTTCGAGCTCGGAACGGCTGAGCTGCGGGTTGGTCTGGCCCAGGCTGTAGATCTCGGCCACCGGTGCCACGGTCATGGGATCGGCCAGTTCAACGAGGGCCGCTCGGGCGGACTCCAGGATGGGTTCATCTGCCGGGCGGAGCCGGAACTGCTGCAGGGCATTGTCCAGGAACCCGTGAGTGACCGAGGACAGCGCTGCCTCGGTGCTGCCGAAGTAGTTGAAGAACGTGCGCCGGGATATCCCGGCGGCTTCGGCGATGTCCTCCACCGTGAAGTTTCCGGGACCCCGGGTGCGGAGCAAGTCCATGGCGGCGTCTGTGATGGCCTGGCGGGTGGCCGCCTTGTTTAATTCGCGACGGCTCAGTTCGCGGCCCGAGGGCGGTACGGCGCCGGATCCGCTGGAGGGGGCGGCCTGGCCGGAAGGCGATGATGCTGGGGTCACGCGCTTACACTACGTGCATGTTTGCACTCTGCGCAAGTATCTTCTTGAAGGGGTCTTGAGCCGGGAATCAGGGCCTGAGCTGGGACGCAGTGCCGCCGGAATTGGTCAGATAGATCGACTGGCCGGTGGCTCCGGGCTGATCCTGGGACAGCGGAATCGCAAAAACGGCAGTGCCGTAGGCGCAGATTTCTGTCCAGTTCGCCCCGATCGCTGAAGTGTCGAAGCGCATGGCGACGATGGCGTTGGCGCCGCGCTGCTCGGCCTCGGCCACCATCCGGGCCATGACATCCTGCCGGCTGTCGTAGAGCGCCCGCGTCATTTCCAGCACCTCGCCGCCACCGAGGGAACGGAAGCCGGCCATGACCTGGGCTGTGATGTCCCGGGAGCGGACGGTCAGGCCCATGACTTCGCCGAAGACGGCGTCGATCCGGTGGCCCGGAATGTCGTTCGATGTGACGATCAGCATGCCCAGAGCCTATCCACTTTTGCCGCCCGCGTTTCCCTGTGAGATTCACAGGAAAGTGAAAGGTGGGAAACAGCTATCTCTGCTGGGGCGGGTGCAGACTGATGATGCCCGTTGAGCAGCCTTCCCCGGCAAAACTATTGGCTTCAAGCGCCGTCACCGCGCGGCAGATCCAGGAGACAGCACATGTCACGCACCACCAAAATTGCGCTCGGCCTCGGGGCCGCGGCCGTGGCACTGGGCGCCGGGCTCGGAGTTGCAGGGATTGCCTCCGCCACCACGACGCCGACCCCCACCCCGGCCCCCAGCTCGAGTGCCCCGGCGGACAATTTCGCCGGCGGCCACGGCATGCGCGGTGGACGCCACGGCCACGGCGGTGCGGAATTCGGCACCCGCGCCAAAGACCTCGCCGCCAAGCTGGGCGTTGACGAGGCCAAGGTCACTGACGCCCTGAAGGCCTTCCGTGAAGCCAACAAGCAGGCCACCCCGCCGGCCCCAGGGCAGCGACCGGACCGCGCCGCCATGGAAAAGGCCCTGGCCGCATCCCTGGCGAAGTCTCTCGGCATCGATGAAGCCAAGGTCACCGCAGCCCTTGAGGAACTGCGCACCGCCGAGCAGGCCAGCCACGCCGCAGCGCTGAAGCCGCGGCTGGACCAGGCCGTCAAGGACGGCACACTGACCCAGGCGGAGGCGGATGCCGTCACCAAGGCCGCCGAGAAGGGCGTGATCGGCGGACGCTAGGCCGCTGGGTAGTTGGGCCGACGGATTCGGGCCGACGCCGCTTTGAGACGCCGCTTAAACCAGGGAAGTCCCCGGGGTTTCCGGGGACTTCCCTGTCAGCGGTCGTTCCAGTGGCTACGCTTTCGCGTCCGCCAGTTCCCGATCGTCCCGTCCCGCCGGAGCCGCGGCGGGCGCGGGATCGACGGCGGCCGTGCCATCGACATCGACCGTGCCATCGGCGTCGTCGACGAACGGATCGCCGTTCCGGGGCGCGTTGTACAGCGTCTCGTCCAGGATGCCTTGGCGCTTGGCCACGATCGCCGGGATCAGGGCCTGCCCGGCCACGTTGACGGCGGTGCGGCCCATGTCCAGAATCGGGTCGATGGCCAGCAGGAGCCCGACGCCGGCCAGCGGCAGTCCCAGCGTGGAGAGCGTCAGGGTCAGCATGACGACGGCGCCCGTGGTGCCCGCGGTCGCGGCCGAGCCGAGCACGGACACGAGTGCAATCAGCAGGTACTGGGTGAAGTCCAGCTGAATGCCGAAGAACTGGGCCACAAAGATCGCCGCCACGGCCGGGTAGATCGCGGCGCAGCCATCCATCTTGGTGGTCGCGCCGAGCGGCACCGCGAAGGAGGCGTAGGCGCGGGGGACGCCCAGGTTCCGCTCGGCCACGCGCTGGGTCAGCGGCAGCGTGCCGATCGAGGAGCGCGAGACGAAGGCCAGCTGCACGGCCGGCCACACACCGGAGAAGTACTGCTTGACGGACAGCCCGTGGCTGCGGACCAGGACCGGGTAGACCACGAACAGCACAAGCGCCAGGCCGATGTAGATCGCCACAGTGAACTTGCCGAGCGAGCCGATGGTGTCCCAGCCGTAGACGGCCACGGCGTTGCCGATCAGGCCGACGGTGCCCAGCGGCGCGATCCGGATGATCCACCAGAGGACCTTCTGGATGACGGCGAGGGCGGAGGCGTTGAGGTTCAGGAACGGCTCGGCGGCCTTGCCCACCTTGAGCGCGGCGACGCCGACGGCGATCGCGATCACCAGGATCTGGAGGACGTTGAAGCTCACGGCGGTGGTGGCGACGCCGTCGGTGACGGTGGTGCTCGCGCCGAGGCCCAGGAAGTTCTTCGGGAACAGGCCGGTGAGGAAGGCCCACCAGTCGCCGGACTTGCCGGTGTACTTGGCTTCCTGGTTGATGCCCGTACCGGCGCCGGGCTGCAGCAGGATGCCCAGGCCGATGCCGATCAGCACGGCAACAAGCGAGGTGATCGCGAACCAGAGCAGCGTGTTCCAGGCCAGCCGGGCGGCGTTGGAGACCGCGCGCAGGTTGGAGATGGAGCTGACGACGGCGGTGAAGATGAGGGGGACCACGGCGGTCTGCAGCAGCGAAACGTAGCTCGAGCCGATGGTCTGCAGTGTGGCGCCGAGGGCGTTGGGGCTCGTCTTGGTGCTGCCGGTGTACTTGGCGAGGAGGCCAAGGCCCAGGCCGACGATCAAGGCGGCGATGATCTGGAAGCCGAAGGATCCGGCCCATGTGGGCAGCTGGAACCCGGTCTTTCCAGCAGGTGCGGGGGTGTTTGTCTGAGTGGTCACCGGAACACGCTAGGGCGGCCATTCATAGCATGGCGAACGGATGTTGAGAAATGTTACGGGCCAACTTGAGGTCCCGCAGCGCGAGATCCCGGCCTTTCCGCGTGGTTCGGCACTTTTGTGAAGTTATTCCCGGGCAGGATGTGGCGATTGTCTCGTCAAGGGACGCCCGGGAGCAGGCATCCGGAACGATGCCTGCTCCCGGGAACCGCCCTACCCCAGCAGTGCGCGCTTGAGGGTATCCAGGCCCACCGAGCCGATGTTCAGCGCCTTCGTGTGGAAGGACTTGAGATCGAAGCCGGGGCGGGATTCAAGCTCGGACCGGATCTGCTCCCAGAGCCGCTGGCCCACCTTGTACGAGGGCGCCTGTCCCGGCCAGCCCAGGTAGCGGGTGAACTCGAACTTCAGCTGACCTTCGCTGATCGCCAGGTTCTGCTTCAGGAACTCGTAGCCCTTGTCCGGGGTCCACGTTCCGGAGCCCCAGCGTTCGGGGACCTCCAGCTCCAGGTGCACCCCGATGTCGAACACCACGCGGGCCGCACGCATCCGCTGGGCGTCCAGCATGCCCATGTGGTCGCCCGGATCGGTGAGGTAGCCCAGTTCCTGCATGAGCCGCTCCGCATAAAGCGCCCAGCCTTCACCGTGGCCCGAGGTCCAGCAGACGTTCCGGCGCCACTTGTTCAGCAGCTCGCGGCGGTAGGTGGCGGTGGCGACCTGGAGGTGGTGGCCGGGAACGCCCTCGTGGTAAACCGTGGTGGTTTCGGCCCACGTGGTGAAGGTGTCCTCGCCGGCCGGCACGGACCACCACATCCGGCCCGGGCGGCTGAAGTCGTCCGAGGGGCCGGTGTAGTAGATGCCGCCTTCATCAGTGGGCGCGATCCGGCACTCCAACGTCTTCATGACGTCCGGGATCTCGAAGTGCACGCCCGCGAGGTCGGCCACGGCCTTGTCGGAGAGCTCCTGCATCCAGGCCTGGAGGGCATCGGTGCCCTTGAGCTGGCGCGCGGGATCGTTGTCCAGGATCTCCTTGGCTTCCTCGATCGTGGCGCCGGGCCGGATCTCCCCGGCCACGCGCTCCTGTTCGGCGATGAGACGGTCAAGCTCCTGCACGCCCCAGGCGTAGGTTTCCTCCAGGTCCACGGTGGCGCCGAGGAAGTCGCGGGAGGCCAGGGCGTAGCGCTCGCGGCCCACGGCATCCTTGGCCGGGGCGACCGGCAGCAGCTCGGACTCCAGGAAGCCGGCCAGCCGGGAGTAGGCCACCCGCGCGGCGGCAGCGCCGGCGTCGAGCTTTGACTGCACGTCGGCGGGCAGCGGGCCTTCCGCGGTCTTGGCGCCGGCGGCGAGCTTCGCGAAGAAGCCGTCCTCCGCGGCGTGCTTGGTGGCTTGCTCGATCACGATCGACACCTGGCGGGCCGCAGAAACCTTGCCGTCCTGCAGCGCCGAACGCAGCGACTCGATGTAGCCGTCGATCGCGGCGGGGACATTGTGGGCCCGGCCCGCGATGTGGTCCCACTGCGCGGCGGTATCGGTCGGCATGAGGTCGAAAATGGCGCGGATGTCCTGGGACGGCGAGGCGATGTTGTTCAGGTCGGCCGTGTCCCAGCCCGATTCGTGGATTTCCAGGTGCAGGCCCAGCCGCTCGCGCATGGCGTCGAGCGTGACGGCGTCGACGTCGTCAACCGGTTCCAATCCGTCCAGCGCCGCGAGTGCCTCGCGAGCGGCAGCCGCGAATTCCTCGTGGCCGGCGGGGGAGAAGTCCTGGTACTCGGTCTCGTGCCCGGGCAGGCCGAGCTCGGTGGCGAAGCTCGGATTCAGCCGGATCAGGGTGTCCGTGTAGGCGTCGGCGACCGCGTCGATGGCGGTCTGCTGGCGCACGGGGGCAGTGTTGTCTGAGGCGATCGTTTCGGTAGTCACCCGACGAGACTAGCCCGGGCAAGTCAGTTATGAAAGAGTCACTGAACTTTTTCTGCCCCCGCCCAGCCGGGGACGTTCAGCCCAGGCTGCGGCGCCAGGCATCCGGTCCCGGCCGGGGTGCCAGCCGAAGCTGCTGCCGGCGGACCCAGTGCCGGACGCCCGGGGTTTCCGGTGCGGCCTGCTCGGCCTGTCCCAGGGACAGCACGACGGCGGTCAGCGCTGCCAGCTCTTCCGGCGTCGGATCGCCCTTCACTACGGAAAGCAGGGCTGGCGCCGCGTCGCTTGCTGTTTCGTCGGCCGGTACTGCCGGCTCGATGGCTGGGCCCACGCCGGCGAGGGACCCGGCCTGAGCTTGCGAAGGTTGGGAGCCGGTGGGGATCACAGCGGGATGTTCCCGTGCTTCTTGGCGGGCAGCGCGGCCCGCTTGTCCCGGAGCGCGCGCAGCCCCTTGATGATCTGCACCCGGGTCTCGGACGGCGCGATGACGGAGTCCACATAGCCCAGCTGGGCGGCCTGGTAGGGATTCAGCAGCTCTTCCTCGTACTGTCGGATCACCTCGGCGCGCTTGGCTTCGACGTCGCCGCCGTTCTCGGCCACCGCGGCGAGTTCGCGGCGGTACAGGATGTTCACGGCGCCCTGGGCGCCCATGACGCCGATCTGGGCGGTGGGCCAGGCGAGGTTGAGGTCCGCGCCGAGCTTCTTGGAGCCCATCACGATGTAGGCCCCGCCGTAGGCCTTGCGGGTGATCACGGTCAGCTTGGGCACGGTGGCCTCGGCGTAGGCGTAGAGCAGCTTCGCGCCGCGGCGGATGATGCCCTGGAACTCCTGGTCCTTGCCCGGCAGGAAGCCCGGGACATCCACCAGCGTGATGATGGGGATGTTGAAGGCGTCGCAGTGCCGGACGAAGCGGGCGGCCTTCTCCGAAGCGGCGATGTCCAGGGTGCCGGCGAACTGCATGGGCTGGTTGGCCACGATGCCCACCGTGTGGCCCTCCACCCGGCCGTAGCCGATGATCACGTTCGGGGCGTAGAGGGACTGCATCTCCAGGAAGTGCGCGTCGTCGACAATCTGCTCGATGACCTTGCGCATGTCGTAGGGCTGGTTGGCCGAGTCCGGGATCAGGGCGTCGAGGGTGAGGTCGTCGTCGTCGATCTCCAGCTCCTGCTGGTGCTCCAGCACCGGAGCCTCGGCGAGGTTGTTGGAGGGCAGGAAGTCCAGCAGTTCGCGGACGAACTCGACCGCGTCGGCCTCGTCGGAGGCCAGGTATGTCGAGGTGCCGGTGTTGGCGTTGTGCTGGCGGGCACCGCCGAGGGTTTCCATGTCCACGTCTTCGCCGGTGACGGTCTTGATGACATCCGGGCCGGTGATGAACATGTGGGAGGTCTTGTCCACCATGACCACGTAGTCGGTCAGGGCGGGGGAGTAGGCGGCGCCGCCGGCGGAGGGGCCCATGATGAGGGAGATCTGTGGGACGACGCCGGAGGCGTGGACGTTGTTGCGGAAGATGTCCGCGAACATGGCCAGCGAGGCGACGCCTTCCTGGATGCGGGCGCCGCCGCCGTCGAGGATGCCCACCACGGGGCAGCCGTTGCGCAGTGCGAACTCCTGGACCTTGACGATCTTCTCGCCGTTTACCTGGCTCAGGGAGCCGCCGTAGACAGAGAAGTCCTGGCTGTAGACGGCGACCGGGCGGCTGTCCACTGTGCCGTAGCCGGACACGAGCCCGTCGCCGAGCGGCTTCTTCTTCTCCATGCCGAAGGCGGTGGAGCGGTGCACGGCCAGCGCATCGAATTCGACGAACGAACCGGCGTCCAGCAACAGGTCGATGCGCTCGCGGGCGGTGTTCTTGCCGCGCGCGTGCTGCTTCTCGATCGCTTCCGGGCCGGAAGGCTGCTCGGCACGGGCCTGGCGGTCGCGGAAATCTGCAATCTTTCCCGCAGTCGTGGTCAGATCGTGGCTCATCAAGTGTCTCCGGCTCTGTCGCTAGGTTGTTCGGTGCCCGTCCTGTGGGTCCTTTGGCTGGAATCCACAAAAGCAGGGCTCTGCTGGCAAGTCTAGTGACGGTATTGGCGGGTGCCGCTGTAGGGAACCTACAATTTTCCCGCAATGTAGCTCCGGCGCCGTTTTGTTACCCGTCGGTAACATCCGTCCGCTAGAGTGGGCTCATGACTTCAAGCAACGATGCTTCGGGCGCCGCCGCAGGGCCGTATCAGGCCGCCGGTTCCCTCCAGGGCCGCACCGTCCTCATCTCCGGGGGCAGCCGCGGCATCGGCCTCGCCATCGCGCTCCGCGCGGCCCGGGACGGCGCCAACATCGTCCTGATGGCCAAGACCGGCCAGCCCCACGCCCGGCTCGAGGGCACCGTGTACACCGCCGCCGAAAAGATCGAGGCCGCCGGCGGCCAGGCGTTGCCGCTGGTTGGCGACGTCCGGAACGACTCCGACGTCGCCGGCGCTGTCGGTGCCGCCGTGGACCGCTTTGGCGGGATCGACGTCGTCATCAACAATGCGTCGGCGATCGACCTTTCCACGACCGACGACGTGGACATGAAGCGCTACGACCTCATGCAGGACATTAATGTCCGCGGCACCTTCCTGCTCTCGAAGATGGCGCTGCCTGCGCTGCGGGCATCCGACGCCGGGCACATCCTGACGCTCTCCCCGCCCCTGAACCTGGATCCCAAGTGGGCCGGGATGCACCTGGCCTACACCATGGCCAAGTACGGCATGAGCCTGACGACACTGGGGCTGGCCGAGGAACTCAAGGCCGACGGCGTCACCGTGAACTCGCTCTGGCCCTGCACCTTGATCGACACCGCGGCGATCCGCAACATGCCCGGCGGCGAGAAGATCGTCCAGGGTGCCCGCAGCCCCGAGATCATGGCCGACGCCGCCCACGCCGTGCTGACCGGTGCCAACGCGGTCCCGGCCGGCGGCAGCCGGAGCGGCAACTTCTACACCGACGAACAGGTCCTCTCCGCGGCCGGGGTGACGGACTTCAGCCCCTACAGCCTCGGCGCGCCGGAGGACCAGCTGGTCCCGGACATCTTCCTCTGAACTTGCTGAGTGTTTCCCGGCCGCCTTCCCTGCGGAATTTCCCCTTGTTTGCGGATCGGTGGCCGAAAATTCCCGGCATGTCGGGCCGACCCGCCGGGCCTGGCGGCCAAAGGTGGGGAGTTTCCGCGGCCGCTTGATCCAGCCGGGCCGCGAGCCGGGCCGGGCTTTCCTCGGTAGGATTCAAACATGGAAGCCGTGCAGGAAACCCCGGACCGTCCGCCCCTGGACCTCAGTGCCCTCAGCGATGAGGCGTTCCTGTCCGCCAACGGAATCCCGCACCTGACGGTGGTCGAATCCACCGGTTCCACCAATGCCGATCTCCTCCGCGGCGTGACCGAGGACCCCGGCGCCTGGCCGGACCTGTCCGTACTGACCGCGGAATACCAAACCGCCGCGCGCGGCCGCCTCGACCGCCGGTGGGAGGCGCCGGCCCGCAGCTCCGTCTCCGTCTCGCTCGTACTCCGCCCGGTCAACGCTGCCGGCCGGCCGCTGCCGACCCACAGCTACTCCTGGCTCTCCCTCCTGGCCGCCCTCGCCCTGCGTGAGGCGCTGGCGGAGACGGCGGGGCTTCCCGCGGAACTTAAATGGCCCAACGACGTCCTGGTGCGGGGGCGGAAGATCGCCGGCATCCTCGCCCAGCTCGGCCCGCTCGGCGGCACCGGCACCCCTCCGGTCATCCTGGGCACCGGCCTGAACGTCACGCTCACGGAGCCCGAACTGCCGGTGCCCACCGCCACGTCCGTGCTGCTGGAGAACCCGGACACCGTGGACCGGACGGAACTCCTGAAGAGCTACCTGTCCCGCTTCGCCACCCTCTACCGGAGCTTCTGCAACGCCGACGGCGACCCCGCCGCGGGCATGGCCGGCGGCCCCTCGCTGCACAAGCGGGTGGAACACTTGCTGACGACCCTCGGCAAGCAGGTCCGTGCCCAGCTCCCCGGCGACCACGAGATCATTGGCCACGCCACGCGGCTGGACGAATATGGTTCGCTCCTGGTGACTGATGCGGCTGGCCATGAACACGTGGTGACCGCCGGCGACGTCGTGCACCTGAGGCCGTGGAACCCGGCCGGGGCCGGCGGGCAGGGCGAGGGCCGCGGCGGGGCAGAAAGCGGCTATGCGTAGAGTGCTCCTGCCGGGAGAGCAAGTGATTGTTGTGACCCGGCCGCAGCCCAGGATGCTCATTGTCCCGGGGCTGTTCTTTGTTGTTGTTCCGGCGTTGGCCGCGTACGCCTGCGCCTGGGTTGTCAAGGGCGGCCCTGCAAGGCTGGTGCCCTTCATTCCCAAGGATTGGACGCCGTGGCTGGTGGCCGTTTGCCTGGGCCTGGCGGCGTGGGTGCTGCTGGGCTATTGCCTCCCGCGGGTCATAGCCTGGCACGCCACGCGTTACATCCTGACCAGCCAGCGATTAGTTACCCGCTACGGCATGTTACGGCGGCGCGACGAACAGGTACCCCTCGCGACCGTCCGCAATGTGGCCATTGAGCAATCGTTGTTGCAGCGCCTATTGCGCTCCGGGAATATATCCTTGGAGACCGGGTACCCCGATGGAATGGTGGTTCCGGATGTCCCGGAGGTCGCGACATTCCGAAATTTCATGCTCGACGCCATCGGCGATCTCCCCAAGGGTGAGGTGTTCGGGGGCGAGGGCATGAGCTACAACCCGGGCGAGGCCCGGCCGTGGGAGACGAGAGAAGGTGGAAGAGATGAACGCTGAGAACGTCCACCAGGACATCGACCTCGCCGCCCCGGATTTGCCCCGGGAGCCCCGGGACGGCACCGGCCCGGCCGCGGCCGACAGCGACGCCCAGGCCGCCTTCGATACTGAGTCATCCTTCGACGCCGAGACCGCCTTCGACACTGAGGCACCCTTCGACACCGACGCCGCAGAGCTCATCGAACCCGCCGAACACGAGCCGGCCGACGGCCAGCCCGCCAATCCAGACTTCGAGCCCGACGCCGACCCTGCCGCCCCGGCCACCGGAACGATGTCCGCCGACCGGCTCGCCGCCAAGGCCCTGGAAGCCCGGCTGCTGGGCGGGGAACGCAAGCTCCGGCGCCGCGAAGTCGCCGCCGGTGCCGGACTCTCGCTGCTCTCCGCCCGGAAACTTTGGCGCGCCCTCGGCTTTCCCAACCTCGGGGACGAGGATGTCGCCTTCACCGAGCGCGACCAGGCCGCCCTGTCCACCATCGTGGACCTGGTGCGTGACGGCAAGCTCACCGAGGAAGCCGCCATCTCGATCACCCGTGCCATCGGCCAGATGACCGACCGGATGGTCGTGTGGCAGATCGAGGCCCTGGTGGAAGACATGGTCCAAGAGCAGGGCGTGCCGGACGCCGTCGCGCGCAAGCGACTCGTCACCGAGCTGCCGAACCTCATTGACGCCCTCGAGGAAATGCTCGTCTATTCGTGGCGCCGGCAGCTCAACGCCGCGGTCCAGCGCCTGGCCGTCCGGGCCGAGGCCGGACTGCAGTCCAGCGAGGAGGGCCGCGAAGGCGACGAGGACGATTCGCCGCTGCCGTTGGCCCGGGCCGTCGGCTTCGCCGACCTCGTGTCCTACACCAGCCTCTCCCGCCGGATGAACGAGAAAACCCTCGCCCAGCTGGTGCAGCGCTTCGAGAACAAATGCGCCGAAATCATCTCCGTCGGCGGCGGCCGGCTGGTCAAGACCGTCGGCGACGAAGTCCTCTACATTGCCGAGACCCCCGCCGCCGGCGCCGAAATTTCCCTGGCACTGTGCCGCGCCTTCACCGAGGACGAGATCCTGCCCCAGGCCCGCGTGGCCATGGTCTGGGGCCGCATCCTCTCCCGCCTGGGCGACATCTACGGACCCACCGTCAACCTCGCCGCACGCCTGACTGCCCTCGCGGACCCCGGAACGGTGCTGGTGGATTCGATGACCGCGGCCGCGCTGGAACAGGACGAACGCTTCGTCCTGGTGCCCCGCCCGGCCGAGGACGTCCGCGGGTTCGGTGAAATCCACCCCGTGCAGTTGCTGCCCGGCAGCGGCCGGGGTCTGGTCCTGGACTAAGCGGCAGATCAGGATAAGCCCGGCGGTAGCCCGTGGCGGGCTTCTCAGTGTGCGGCGCATATGCAATAGTCGGACCGGCAGTTGCGATCCGGCTGGGTTTGTGACCGCCGTGAACCCTCGCGCACCACTGCAGCCGCGCACCACTTTATTGAGGACCGCCATGAACCAATCGCCAGACGCCCCCCTCCCGCCGTCAGACGGGAAACGGGGACCGCGCCTGCGCTGCGGGTACGGTACGGACCGGGGGCTGCGCCGCGAGGCTAACGAGGATTCCTTCATTGCCGCCGACCCCGTCTTCGCCGTGGCGGACGGCATGGGCGGGCATGAGGCGGGCGAAGTTGCCAGCGGCATCTGCGTGCGCACCCTGGCCGAGCTGCCACAGTTCAAGACCGGCAGCCGGGACGCGACGGCGGACATCCTCCAGGAGCATCTGCTGATGGCCGACACCGGCATCCGTCACGCCACCGGATCCTGCGCCGGAACCACCTTGTCCGGCGTCGTGGTGGTGGAACAGCTGGACGTTCCGTACTGGCTTGTGCTCAACATTGGTGATTCACGCACGTACCGGTACAGCCACGGCCAGCTGGTCCAGATCAGCGTGGACCATTCCGAGGTGCAGGAACTCCTGGACACCGGCCAGATCAGCGAAGATGAGGCTGCTGTGTATCCGCGCAGGCACGTTGTCACGCGGGCATTAGGCACCGGAGACGACTCCGAGGCCGATTACTGGCTGCTTCCCCTGGAGGACGGCGACAGGATCCTGGTCTGCTCCGACGGTCTCAACGGGGAACTGAGCGATGAGCAGATTGCCGGCATCCTTGCGGCCGAGGCGGACCCGCAGGCGGCCGTGGACGAACTGATCCAGGCGGCGTTGCGCAGCGGCGGCCGGGACAACATCACGGCGATCGTGGTAGACGCCCGGACTGCAAGCGAGGATGCGCCCGCCTGACCGGCCCCGCGCCCGGCCCCTGACCGGTCCCGCGCCTCCCTGACCTGCCCTTGGACCGGACAATGTCGGTGATCTAGGGCAGGATAGGTCTGTGAGCACAGGGAAGACCGCAGCAGAGACCGCAGCAGGCACTGAAGAAGCAGCTGAAAAAGCCGCCGAAGAAGCCCCCGGGCACGCCACGGATCGTCAACCTCCGGAGGGGGAGCAGGTCCCGTCCGGGGACATCCGCGAGGAGTACGAGGACCTTGTGGAGCAGGTCCGCAAACACCGCTTTGCGTACTACCAGGAGGACGCGCCGACCATCTCCGACGCCGAGTTCGACGAGCTCTACCGGCGGCTGGAAACCCTCGAAGCCATGCACCCGGAACTGGTGGCCAACGATTCGCCCACCCAGGAGGTCGGCGGCGAGGTCTCGGCGGCGTTCGCGGCCGTCCAGCACCTGCAGCGCATGTACAGCCTGGAAGACGTCTTCTCGCTCGAGGAGCTTGAGGCCTGGATGGTAAAGGCCGAGGCAGGCGTTGCCAAGATCGGCAACGGCGGCAACCCGGCAGCCTGGCTCACCGAACTGAAAATCGACGGCCTGGCCGTCAACCTGCTCTACCGCGACGGGGCGCTGGTCCGGGCCGCCACCCGCGGCGACGGCACCACCGGCGAGGACATCACGCACAACGTCCTGACCATCAAGGAAATCCCGCAGCAGCTCACCGGCACCGGCTTCCCCGCGGAGATGGAAATCCGAGGCGAAGTCTTCATCCCGTCCCAGGCGTTCGCCGAATTCAACGAGGCCCTGATCGAGGCCGGCAAGGCCCCGCTGGCCAACCCGCGCAACGCCGCCGCGGGGTCGCTGCGGCAGAAAGACCCCGCGGAAACCGCCAAGCGGCCGCTGCGGATGTACGTCCACGGCATCGGCGCCCGCGAGGGACTCGAAACCGCCAGCCAGTCGGAGACCTACCGCAAGCTCGCCGAGTGGGGACTGCCCACGAGCCCGTACTTCGAGGTCCTTCCCGGGCTGGCGGACGTGCTGGCCTTCATCAAGCGCTACGGGGACAAGCGGCACAGCCTCACCCACGAGATCGACGGCATCGTGATCAAGGTTGACGACTTCGCCACCCAGCGGGCCCTGGGCTACACCACCCGGGTGCCGCGCTGGGCCGTGGCGTACAAGTACCCGCCGGAAGAGGTCCACACCAAGCTGCTGGACATCGCCGTCAACGTCGGCCGCACCGGCCGGGTCACCCCGTACGGCGTGATGGAACCGGTCAAGGTTGCCGGCTCCACCGTGGAAATGGCCACCCTGCACAACCAGGAAGTGGTCAAGGCCAAGGGCGTGAAGATCGGCGACATCGTGGTGTTGCGCAAGGCCGGCGACGTCATTCCGGAAATTGTCGGGCCCGTCCTGGCCCTCCGTGACCAGCAGGACCCGCCCGTCCGCGACTTCATCATGCCCACCGAATGCCCCTCCTGCGGCACACCGCTGGCGCCCGGGAAGGAAGGGGACGTGGACATCCGCTGCCCCAACTCCCGCTCTTGCCCGGCGCAGCTGCGCGAACGCGTCTTCCACCTCGCCGGCCGCGGCGCCTTCGACATCGAGGCCCTCGGCTGGGAAGCCGCCATCGCCCTGACCCAGCCCGCCGAGCCCTCGGACCCGCCGCTGACCACGGAGGCGACCCTGTTCGACCTCACCCCGGAGCAGCTCGCCGACGTCCGCGTCCGCCGCGAGAAGCGCTCCAAGGGCGTGGGTACGGGCGAATTCGAGCTGGTGCCCTACTTCTACACCAAGGCCACCACCAAGACCCCGTCCAAGCCCACCGCCACCACGGACAAGCTCTTCCGCGAACTGGAGAAGGCCAAGTCCCAGCCGCTGTGGCGGGTCCTGGTGGCCCTGTCCATCCGGCATGTCGGCCCGCGGGCCTCGCGCGCCCTCGCCACCGCGTTCGGCAGCATGGACGCCATCCGGCGGGCCTCCGAGGAGGAGCTCGCCCACGTCGACGGCGTCGGCCCGGTCATCGCCCAGGCGCTGACGGAATGGTTCGCCGAGGACTGGCACTGCGACATCGTGGACCGCTGGGCGGACGCCGGCGTCCGGATGGCGGACGAACGTGACGAATCCACGCCGAGGACCCTGGAAGGGCTGACCATCGTGGTGACCGGCAGCCTCGAGGGCTTCAGCCGCGACGAGGCCAAGGAAGCCATCCTGATCCGCGGCGGCAAGGCGGCCGGCTCGGTCTCGAAGAACACCAGCTACGTGGTGGCGGGCGAGAACGCCGGCACCAAACTGGACAAGGCCGAGCAACTCGGTGTCCCGGTCCTGGATGAGGACGGGTTCCGGGCGTTGCTGGCGGACGGACCGGCCGACGCCGGCGCGGACAGCCCCGCGGATACCGCCGAGGATAGCGTGCCTGGCATGGACGACGGCGGCGGGTCCCTCGGCGTCGATGCTGCGGCAGCGGCCGAATGAGCCCACATCCCGCTGGGGACTCCGCTCAGACTCCGGGCACTGCGGAGTTGCTGGAGCTGGCCAAGGCGGCCGCGGCGGCGGGCGCCGCGGTCCTGGCCACCCGGAAGACCGCCGCCCTGGACGTCAGCAACAAGGGCGATTCGGGAGACTGGGTGACGGCCTTCGACCTCGCCGCCGAGGCCGCCGTCCGCGACGTCATCACCACCGCCCGGCCGCGGGACATCATCACCGGGGAGGAGGGCGGCACCGTCCTTCCTGCGGAACCCAGCGGCTATCGCTGGTCCATCGACCCGCTCGACGGCACCACCAACTTCATCCGCAACATCGTTTACTACGCCACCTCCGTGGCGGTGGCGGACGCCGACGGCGTCTGGCTGGCCGGCGTCGTCAGCGCCCCGGCGCTGGGACGCACCTACTACGCATCCCGCGGCGAGGGGGCCTGGCTCGAGGAACAGGGCCGGCTGACCGCCCTGTTGGGCCCGGTCCCAGGCCGGGCCGGCCAGATCCTGGCCACGGGCTTCAGCTACGATCCCGACGTCCGGGCGGAACAGGCCACTGCCCTGGGCGCCCTGATGGACGGCTTCGCCGACATGCGCCGGCTCGGGTCGGCGGCCCTGGACCTGTGCCTCGTGGCGGACGGCACCCACGACGCCTATGGTGAGCGCGGGCTCAACGAACACGACTTCGCCGCCGGGGCCCTGGTGGCCGAGGAAGCAGGCTGCTGGGTGCGGCGGCCCCGGCTCACCAGCCCCCTGGCCGGCGGACCGTCCGATGATGAGCGCCTGGCCGCGTGGACGTGCGCCGGTTCGCTGGAACTCTCCGGGAAATTCCCGCTCTAAGCGGCGGAGTGCCGCAGTGCCTGACGTAGTGATAGTTCAGTCACGGAAACGGCGGTTCCGGGGGAGGCCGGCGTCGGCCGCCCGTACCATTGACAGGTGCCTTCGCAGATCCTCATTCGCCCCGCCGTTCCGGCCGACTTCGACGCCATAGCGCGCATCACCCGGGACGCCTACCTGGCGGCGGGCTACTTTGAAAGCGCGGACCACCCGTACATGCGTCAGATCCAGAACGTCGGGCAGCGCGCCGCAGACGCCACGGTGTGGGTCGCGGAGCGGGACGGCCGGATCCTGGGCTCGGTCACGCTGGCGGTCGAGGGTGAGCCGTACGCGGACATCGCCCGCAGCGACGAACTGGAGTTCCGCATGCTCGTGGTGGACCCGGCGGTCCAGCGCAGCGGCGCCGGCAAGGCCATGGTCCAGGCCATCATCGAGCACGCCAGATCGCTGCCGGGAATCAGTGCCGTGGCCCTCACCACGGGCCAGAGCTGGGAAAGCGCCCACGGGCTCTACCGGAAAACCGGTTTCCTCCGGGCGCCGGACCGCGACTGGCTGGTCCCGGGCACAGACATCAAACTGCTCGTCTACCGCCAGGAGCTCTAGGTGTACTGTCCCGGGACGTTGGTGACACGAGGGGATGATTTGTCGCAATAAGAGGACCTCCGGGTGTTGTGTGGTGCTTGTCGAGAGCTAACACAA